>NZ_JQKQ01000030.1:0-72874 GCF_000746135.1 Bacillus sp. UNC322MFChir4.1 | reverse complement strand
CCATGCGGTGCAAAATGTTATCCGGTATTAGCCCCGGTTTCCCGGAGTTATCCCAGTCTTATAGGCAGGTTACCCACGTGTTACTCACCCGTCCGCCGCTAACTTCTTAAGAGCAAGCTCTTAATTGGTTCGCTCGACTTGCATGTATTAGGCACGCCGCCAGCGTTCATCCTGAGCCAGGATCAAACTCTCCAATAAAGTGTTTGTCTAGCATCATAAATAAAAATTGACGTTTCACGTTGTTTGTTTCGTTCAGTTTTCAAAGAACTTATCCGCCGCTCAATTGCGACTTCCTCATGTTAACATCTTTGTTTTTTGATGTCAACATTGTTTTTTACTTCTTTTTTTCATTTCGCTTTCTGCTTTCGTGCAGCAGCGACGTTTATTAATATAGCATGCTCATTATGGATGGTCAACACTTTTTATAAAAAAATTCACATCCTAATTAAACATCAAAACACCGTTAATCATCCAAAAATTCAGAAATTTATGTTATATTATGAACTATAGGAAGGTGAAAGGAATGAGCATAAAATACTCAAATAAAATCAATAAGATTAGAACTTTTGCATTGAGTTTAGTATTTATTGGACTTTTCATTGCATACTTAGGAGTTTTTTTCCGAGAAAACATTCTTGTTATGACTATTTTTATGATGATCGGCTTTTTTGCTGTCATCGCTAGTACTGTTGTTTATTTTTGGATTGGTATGCTATCAACAAAAACCGTTCAAGTTATTTGTCCATCTTGTAGCAAACCAACAAAAATACTTGGACGAGTTGATGCTTGTATGCATTGTAACCAACCACTCACACTTGATCAAAGACTAGAAGGAAAAGAGTTCGATGAAAAATACAATCGAAAAGGTTATAAAATTTAGTGAAAAACTTCTATTTACTTTCTATTTAAAAAAGGAGCTGACTTAAAGCGTCAGCTCCTTAATCCTTGTTATTACTTATTACAGTCTTGGCAAACACCGTAAATTTCTAAACGGTGACTATTGATTACAAAACCCGTTGCTTTCGCAGCTTCGTTCTCAATCTCCTCTAGACCTGTATACGGAAAATCAACAATTTTACCGCATTTTTCGCAAATCACGTGGTAATGGTGACTTGTAACGTAATCAAACCTACTAGAGGCATCACCATAGGTAAGCTCTTTTACAAGCCCTACTTCCTTAAATACGCGCAAGTTATTATAAACTGTCGCAACACTCATATTTGGAAACTTACCTTCTAACGCTTTATAAATCTCATCCGCTGTAGGATGCATCATAGATTCCACAAGGTACTCTAAAATAGCATGACGCTGTGGAGTAATGCGTACACCCGTATTTTTCAACATTTCCAGCGCTTCTTTTAATTCTTCTTTGACCACCGTCATGCACCCCGATTCGATACGGATTATTATTTTATAATTCTTATAAAGAGTGTACTCCTTTTCTTTTCACCCGTCAACATTTCTACTATAACTATGTATTTTATTCTTTAACTTGTTCCAAATTTAATAAACAGTGTAAACATAGTTAATGTGGGTACCAATAGCAGCACCCCACTTCAAAGATATCCAAAAAGCAAAGAGAACAAGTCCCTTCGCCAAATTAAGTTTCATTTTATTTTTAGATGATCCTGCTTCTTTTTATACACTTCCACGAAAAAAGTGCGAGAAAAACTCGCACTTGAAAAATCTTTCATCTGAGGAGGTATGCCCTACACTCTTAACATATGAAAAATCCCCAAAAGTGTATAGTCATATGCCTTGTAATATTTTATTAATTATTTTATTCTGCGTAAATTTCTATTTACACATACTATCTCGTTTACTTTAAGGCCTCTATAGACTTTCTTTAACAAATTCCAACGCTTCTTCTACGTGCCCCTTAACTTTAACTTTTCGCCATTCCTTTACTAACTGTCCTTCTTTATCCACTATAAATGTCGATCTTTCAATTCCCATGTACTCTTTTCCGAAGTTTTTCTTAAGCTTCCATACATCATACAATTCTGCAACTGTATGATCTTCATCAGCTAACAGCAAAAATGGCAAATTATATTTTTCGATAAATTTCTCGTGTCGCTGCAAAGAGTCTATACTTATCCCTAAAATTACACACTCTAATTCTCCAAAAGCTACATGTTGATCACGAAAGTCACACGCCTCAGTCGTACAACCTGGTGTCATATCTTTCGGATAAAAATAAATAACAACGTGTTTCCCTCGAAAATCAGATAATTTAACTTGTTTTCCATTACTTGCTTCTAACGTGAAATCCGGTGCCATTTGTCCTACTGTAACCATGTAAAATCACTCCTTCTCTTTTGCCTCCACTATATCAAATATCCTACTATTTTTCATTTTCCATAACTGTCCGCACAACAAATGCAAATGGCATCGTATATCCAATTAGTGCTTCTACAATTGCAATGAAGCGGCCAATTCCAATAGGCGTCACATCACCATATCCAACCGATAACAATGTAATTGCACTAAAATATAAACATATTTCCACAAGGGCAAATGAGTGATTCATTACTAATTCCCCATCTTCTTCTAATACAGAAAAGCCACTTTCTTCTAAAACAACATAACTAAGCGCAAATGCAATAAGTACCGTTGTATAAATAAGAAATAACGAGATTAGATTATACAAAGAAAAAAAACGGTTTGATTCTCCCGCCGAACTCCAGAGCAATTGTATACTTCGTAATACGGCAATCGCAGCAATTAATAAAATCAGCACCCACAACATGTCCTCCACCTCATTTTATTTGTATGAGGACAACGGGGGTTTTATCACATATGAGCGACTTTGAAAAAAGGGATTCCGCCTCCTACCTTTGCTATCGCTTAGAAGAAGGAGACCTTTTCCACTTTATGGTATGATAAAATAGCGAAAAATCAAAAAAATAAAATTTTATGATTTTATCCACATGAAGGGAAATGATTATCATTTTAAGGGGGAATATATAAGCATGTCAGAAAAATGGAATGACGTAGATCAGTATTTTAGTACTAAACTTCATACATCTGATCCTGTTATGGATTCGATATTGAAAACAAATTCAGAAGCAGACTTACCTGCTATTGATGTGTCTCCAAATCAAGGTAAGTTACTTTATTTACTTGCAAAGCTTAAAGGAGCAAAAAACATTTTAGAAATCGGAACTCTTGGCGGCTATAGTAGCGTTTGGCTTGGACGTGCTTTGCCAGAAGATGGGCACCTCATTACGCTTGAATTTGATAGTAAGCATGCAAAAGTGGCTGAAGAAAATATAAAAAAGGCAGGATTAGAAAATAAAATTGAAGTAATTGTAGGGCCAGCACTAAAAACATTGCCTACTCTTCAAGAAAAAGGATTTTCTAACTTTGATTTCATCTTCATTGATGCTGATAAACCAAGCAACCCTCAATATTTGAAATGGGCATTAGAACTTTCTAGACCAGGAACAGTTATCATTGGGGATAATGTAGTTCGGAATGGACATGTTATTGATAGTGATAGTAAAGATTTGAATGTGCAGGGTGTCCGTCAATTTATTGATTTATTATCTGAAGAATCACGCATAGATTCAACTGCTATTCAAACTGTAGGTAGTAAAGGATATGATGGGTTTGTTTTTGGAATTGTAAAAGATTAAAAGAATCCTTCTAATATTGGCAGTGTAATGACAAAGGGAAGCCCATCAAAACTAGGCTTCCCTTTTTATCTATCCAAAATCAACAGTGTATTTTAACAGATCCAAGAAAATAGATGTAGAAATAAAGTGAAACTGTAATCAGTGGGGGTTTTCTTCATCTCCCACCTAACTTCTTTGCTTTTGCTGAATGTTGAGGCGGGAGTATTACTGCCCACGAATAGCGGGACAAACTAATTCCCAGCACCGCGATATCGCTTCACTCCTAAATTCCAAACGAAAAACCCAATTGAAATACAAATAGCCCCAACAAGCGGTGTTACAAACGCATAAGAGTTCCATTCTGTTTTTCCTAAAAAGTACGATGCCGGATACACACCAACAAAAGCAAATGGCAATATAAACGTTAAAACAAAACGAATGACGCGATTATAAATATTCACAGGATAACGTCCGTAGTTTCCGATGTTATACATGAGCGGCATAATCGAACTTCTTGCATCCGACCAAAAGCCAATGCTTGCAAGCGTTACGAAAATCCCGCCATACACGAGCGCCCCGCCTATTACCATCAATATAAATAAAAAGAAATCATACCAGTGAAATGTTAATTGCAGCTGCAATGCAGCATATCCCATTACGCCAAAACCGGTTATTGCACCAAGAAGCGACTCCAATTCCATTCGTTCTAAGATGACTTGGAATAAACTATGAATAGGCCTAGTTAAAATGCGGTCCATTTCCCCTTTTACGATATAACGATCATTAAAATCCCATATATTAAAGAATGAAGAGAAAATCGCAAACGGAACTAGGAAAAAACCATAAATAAAGATTACCTCTTCCCTGTTCCATCCTTTTAATGCTTGTGTATGTCCAAATACAACAAGAATAAAAATTAAGTTTACTGCCTGCAACAATAAGTCGGATAGTAAACCAACAATAAAATCCCCGCGATATTCTAGCTTCGTTTTTATATATTGACTTGCATATTGTAAAAACAATTTAAAATATAACATTCTCTCATCATCCCCCTTGTACAATCAGCCGTTTTCTTGCTGTTTTCCACATCATCACAATTGGAATAATGAGCAGCACTGCCCATATAAATTGAAATAATAACGCTTTATAAATCGCTTCGCCTTGCATTCCTTCCGAGAAAATCATACTCGGAATATAACTAATCGCTTGAAACGGCAGAAACAACATTACTTTTTGTGCCCATAACGGAAAGAAGCTAATCGGGAGTAATAACCCTGAAAACAAATCAATCACAACGCGTTTTGCATACATAATTCCATTATTATTAAATAAGAAGAACGTTAACATTCCTGTCATTAAGTTAATTTGTGTATTAATGATAAAACTAAATAATAATGATAGGAAGAAGTACATCCACGTTTGAACATTCATTGTAACTTGCAGTGAAAATAATAATGTAACGATGGCCATACCTGGTATGGAGAAGAAAGCAAATCTGAATATCCCTTCCCCTAATCCTTGCATGACTTTCATACCTAAATAGTTATAGGGACGAATTAATTCAACCGCAACCCGTCCTTCTTTAATTTCCATCGCAATCTCCCGGTCAATATTATTAAAATAAAATGCACGGGCCATCCAGGCAATTGCAATGTATGTTGTCATTTGTGTAACGGATAAACTTTCGATATTTTCTTTTCCGCTATAAATGGCTTGCCATAAAAAGTAATATGCTCCGATATTAATTGTATAAATGATAATACCGCTATAATAATTTGTTCGATACGCAAGCATCATTAAAAAGCGAACGCGAATCATTTCAATATACTTACCCATGAATCATGCCCTCTTCATAAATATTACGAATAATTTCTTCTGTAGAAACTTCATTAATTTTCAAGTCTTTAATTGCAAACGATTGGACAACTTTTGAGATCAGAGTTGAAATCATGATTTCTTCATTTGGGATCTTGGCAATCCATGTGTTTTGTTCTTTTCCTTGTGACCAAACAACATCATTATCAGGTATCAACATTGCAAGTTGCTGATAAGAAACAGAGGTTACAAATTGAAAATGAATTTCTTTTTCTGCTCCCCACTGCGTGCGAAGCTTATCTAAAGATCCGTCATACATTATTTTTCCTTCATCTAACATAACAACACGATCACAAAGCGCTTCAATATCTGTAATGTCATGCGTCGTTAATAAAATTGTTGTTTTATAGCGTTCATTCATCTCTTTTAGAAAGTCACGAATTTTTAATTTCACGAGAACATCAAGACCGATTGTCGGTTCATCTAAAAATAACAGCGGTGGATTATGAATTAAAGCCGCTGCTAACTCACAGCGCATCCGTTGTCCGAGTGATAACTTCCGAACGGGCTTATCCAATAACGGACCAATATCCAATGTTTCAATTACATGTTCCATATGTTCTTTATACTCTGCATCAGATACACCATACACTTTTTTTAATAAACGAAATGATTCTTGCACCGCAATATCCCACCAAAGCTGCGAACGTTGTCCAAACACAACACCAATCGTTTTCACAAATTCTTCCCTTTGTTTATGAGGATTCATGCCATTCACAGTAATTTCTCCAGCAGTCGGTGTCAAAATACCTGTTAGCATTTTAATAGTAGTGGATTTACCAGCACCATTTTCTCCAATATACCCAACCATCTCTCCTTGCTTTACCGTAAACGAAATATCATTTACTGCCGGGACAATTTTATAATTACGATTTAATAAATCGCGAAACGCTCCTTTTAATCCTGAGCGGCTTGAATACGATGTAAATTCTTTTCGTAAATCTTTTACCTCAATAACCGTTTCCATTCCGATTCTCCTTTCTGCCTTTCACTCTAGTAAACAGTATCTCTCCTTGTTATGTGCCCAACTATATATTTTTCAACATATAACCTAAAACACAACCCGCTCTCCATTCGCTTGCTCCCTTTGTTTGAAACATCGCATGTGGCAGAAAAAGGCCCTGACCGCTCCTACGCACGGCCAGTTGCTCTCGCCCCCCTAAAAGAAAGGTTTTCCCGTTGTTTTTTTACTTATATAATTATCAATACAATAGTAAAAGCTTCACTTTCGCACAACGAATAGTTTACCCAACCGCAGCAACTTGTACAAACAATACGCCTTTCCAAAAAACATGTTAAAATAATACATAGATTTTTGTAAGGAGATGAATTTTCATGAAGTTCACAAAGTCAGAAGAATTACATAAAGAAGCTTTAGAACATATCGTTGGTGGTGTAAACAGTCCTTCTCGCTCTTATAAAGCAGTTGGCGGCGGTTCACCAGTTGCAATGGAGCGCGGTCAAGGTGCTTACTTTTGGGACGTGGACGGCAACAAATATATCGATTATTTAGCAGCATACGGACCGATTATTACAGGTCATGCTCATCCACATGTAACAGAAGCGATTAAAGTCGCTGCCGAAAACGGTGTGTTATACGGAACACCAACAGCTTTAGAAGTAAAGTTTGCAAAAATGCTAAAAGAAGCTATGCCAGCGATGGATAAAGTACGTTTTGTAAACTCAGGAACAGAAGCTGTTATGACAACAATCCGTGTTGCTCGCGCTTATACAGGACGCACAAAAATTATGAAATTTGCGGGTTGCTACCATGGACATTCTGATTTAGTTCTTGTAGCGGCAGGCTCTGGTCCTTCTACACTTGGTACTCCTGATTCTGCTGGTGTACCGCAAAGTATTGCACAAGAAGTCATTACAGTTCCTTTTAATAATGTAGATACATTAAAAGAAGCTCTAGATAAATGGGGACATGAAGTTGCAGCGATTCTTGTAGAACCAATCGTTGGAAACTTCGGTATTGTGGAACCAAAACCAGGCTTCCTTGAAAAGGTAAATGAACTTGTTCATGCAGCCGGTGCATTAGTTATTTATGATGAAGTTATTACAGCTTTCCGCTTTATGTATGGCGGTGCTCAAGATTTACTTGGAGTAACACCAGACTTAACGGCTCTTGGCAAAATAATCGGCGGTGGGCTTCCAATCGGTGCTTACGGCGGGAAAAAAGAAATTATGGAGCAAGTTGCGCCGCTCGGTCCTGCGTATCAAGCAGGTACAATGGCCGGAAACCCAGCTTCTATGGCTGCTGGTATCGCGTGCTTAGAGGTACTTAAGCATGAAGGAGTATATGAAAAACTAGATGAACTTGGAGCAATGCTTGAAAAAGGTATTCTAGAACAAGCAGCGGCGCATAACATCGATATTACAGTAAATCGCCTAAAAGGTGCTTTAACAGTATACTTTACAACAAATACAATCGAAGACTACGATGCTGCACAAAATACAGACGGTGAAATGTTTGGTAAGTTCTTCAAACTCATGCTTCACGAAGGAGTTAACTTAGCACCATCTAAATATGAAGCATGGTTCTTAACTACAGAGCATACAAAGGAAGACATTGAATATACAATTGAAGCAGTTGGCAGAGCATTTGCTTCCTTAAAATAAAGTGAAACTTTAATCAGTGGGGGTTTTCTTCATCCCCCACTGATTATCAGCCCTCACCAATCGGGCGCATGCCAGCAGTTTATCTCCCGCCTAACTTCTTAAGAAAAGCGGAAGCGGCTCGCTCAGAATCGCAGGACGCCCACGCCCCTGACAAAGAGGCGCTTTTTGCCTCGTCCGAGGGGGCGAAACGGCCGGAGATTCTAGCCGCTAGAGCTGGACAATGCTTTTACTGAATTTTGAGGCGGGAGTATTACTGCCCACGAATAGCGGGATAAAATTATAAAAAAACAGAGGCAATCCTCTGTTTTTTTATTTTTACTATTTCATAAATTACACAACAATAGTATAATTATTCATAATTCTCTATCTTCAACCGATCATAAAGAGTTATCCTTCTACTCTTCAGCAGTGTTTCACTTTATTATCCGTAATATTAGGTGTCGTACACCTTTAATATTTTGATTATTCTAAATCCAAACAGAGGGGGATTAGCGAATGCCAGATACGACAAATAAATGGACACCATCTTTATTTCGAAATTATGCAAATGCAGAACATGACGCGTGTGGAATCGTTTCCGTAATGGAGAAACGAAACATTCCGACGAAAGAAAACATCGATCTTTGTATACAGTCTCTTGTGAAAATGAATCACCGTGCTGGATTTATTAATAACGAAGGCGATGGAATCGGAATTCATATCGATCTTCCGAAAGCACTTTGGAAAGAGAAATTAATGAAAAATGGTTATAATCCAACATTAGTGGACCATCCTCACTTTATCGTTGGACATTTTTTTCTCCAGCAAAAACAAAGCACCCATGCCCTGCAAAATGAAATCCGCTCCTTACTACAAAAAGAGAATTTAGCGATTCTATTTGAAACTAGCGCCGTAACTAACTCTGATGCCCTCGGACTTCTTGGTAAACAAGAAGAACCGCTATTTTGGCAAATTGCCGTTATCCCAGAAAATCAACATGAAAAGATTGACCAATTATTATTCTCCCTAACGATTGAAATCGAAAAAAATGAAGCAATTCATGTTGCGTCATTCAGTTCAGATTATGTTATTTATAAGGTACTCGGAGCTGGCGATACACTTGTATCCTATTATGATGATCTGCGTCATCCACTCATCGCATCTACAATGACACTTGGACATAACCGTTATTCTACGAATACATTATCTAACTTTTTTCGCGTGCAACCATTTAGCATCCTTGGACATAATGGAGAAATTAATACGATTGCTAAGCTGCGAGATCAAGCTGAAATGATTGATGTGCCGCTTACAGATGGCGGCAGTGACTCGCAAGACTTAAACCGGACGCTAGAAACACTCCTCACCAATTACAACTATAACTTATTCGAAGCAATGGATATATTATTTCCACCAATCGTTAATGAAATAAAATTATACGAGCCACATATGCAAGATTTATATACGTATATCCGTGAAGCATGGGGGCATTTTGCGCAAGGGCCAGCTGGAATTATTTCACGCCATAAAGATGAGGCTGTTTTTAGCGTAGACTCCCTTGGTTTACGCCCCGTTTGGAAAGTAGAAACGGAAAGCTCTTATATTTTTTCCTCTGAACCAGGTGTTATTTCTCCAGCTGAATATGTTGCAGAACCAAAATCACTTGCTCCAGGGGAAAAAATAGGACTAAAGCGAGACCTAGAAGGTGATCTTGTCTTATACGAATACGATGCATACCAAAAAGAAGTATATGCACGTATGAAACAACGAATGGAATGTACCGGCTATCGCAATCATCTATATGTTCCGCCAACAGGTGAATTAGATAACCTTGTTTCCATTACCGAAGTAAAAACGGAGCAATACGCGGCTTTCGGCTGGGACCGCGAACATATTCAGCTTCTCGAACAAATGGCTGAAAAAGGCGCTGAACCAATTCGTTCCCTTGGGCATGATGCTCCTCTTGCAGCACTCGATTCCAGGAGACGAAATGTTGCTGACTTTATAAAGGAAAGCGTTGCTGTTGTAACAAATCCTGCAATTGATCGAGACCGGGAAGTAGAACACTTTTCGACGCGTACAATTGTAGGAAAACGGCCAAATCTATATGCGGCAAATGAACAACCATTTATTGTAGAACTTCCAAGCCCTATCATTTTAGAAGGAGCATTGGGTCAACAAGCTTCCGGGCAGCAGAGCACAGTATCTTACGAACAACTCATCCGTCTATTTTCTCTGCACAGCACTGTTTATAAATTATCCGGAACGTTTACAGAGGATGAAACTTTAAGTGCCGCACTGCATCGTCTTGGTGCAGAAGCTACACTAGCAATAAAAAAAGGCACATCGCTTCTTATCATTGATGATGCAAAAGCTCATCAAAACAACCAATTATGGATTGATCCGCACTTACTTACAGCCAAAATTCATCGAGAACTCGTCAAACATAACCTACGCCGTGATTGTGCAATTATCGTACGTTCCGGAGCAATTCGGTCTTTACACGACATTGTAACTTTATATGGTTTAGGGGCAGATGTTATCAATCCATACCTTACATTTGCAACAGTAAACGATGGAACAGAAACGCCTCTTCTCAATTTATATAACGCATTGAATAAGGGAATTGAAAAAGTGATTTCGACACTTGGAATCCATGAATTACGCGGCTATGGTCGCCTCTTCTCTTCTATTGGTCTACACGAAGAAATTGCACAAATATTGGATATTACAAATTTCCTTGGATCTAGTGGGTTGGCTTTTTCGCTACAAGCACTAGCGGAAGATGCAAAAGCTAGGGCACTCGATTATACAAATGAAAAAGCAAACATCCGAAAAACGTTTCATTTATTTCCGCGCATTTGGAAAGCGATTGGAGATATCGCCAAAGGAAATGCATACGATGACTACCGTGAAAAACTGGATGAATTAGAAGAAAAAAATCCAACGGCAATTCGTCATCTTATCAAAACAAAAGAAACAGACGATAAAATGCCAATTGAGAAGGTTTCAATTGCGGTAAACAATCATAGCTTACCATTTATTGTTAGTTCGATGTCATTTGGATCACAAAATGAAATTGCCTTCCGTGCTTATGCTGAGGCTGCTGACCGATTAAATATGATTAGTTTAAACGGTGAAGGCGGCGAGATTAAAGATATGATTGGTAAATATCCACATACACGCGGGCAACAAATCGCATCAGGACGTTTTGGGGTCAACGCTGAACTCCTGAATTCATCTAATTTAATTGAAATTAAAATTGGGCAAGGAGCAAAACCTGGAGAAGGCGGACATTTACCAGGGTCAAAAGTAACAGCAAAAATTGCAGAAGCGCGAAATGCAACAATTGGTTCGGATTTAATCTCCCCTTCCAATAATCATGACATTTATTCAATTGAAGATTTAGCGCAAATTATTACTGAAATTAAGACTGCCAACCAACATGCAAAAGTCGCTGTTAAAGTTCCTGTTGTCCCTAATATCGGAACTATAGCAGTAGGCATCGCCAAAGCGGGTGCTGACTTTATTAACATTAGCGGTTTTGACGGCGGGACAGGTGCAGCACGTATTCATGCCCTGCAACACGTTGGTCTTCCTGTTGAAATTGGTGTAAAAGCTGCTCATAATGCCCTGTTAGAAGCAGGAATGAGAGGGTGTGTAGAAATTTGGGCTGACGGTGGCATCAAGAGTGCTGCAGATGTATTAAAAATTATGCTGCTTGGTGCAAACCGCATTGGCTTCGGGACACTGTCTATGATTGCGATTGGCTGTACAACATGCCGCGGCTGTCATTTAGATACTTGTCATGTTGGGATTGCAACGCAAATTGAATCAGAAGTACAAGCGAAAGAACACGGCCTGCGCCGCTTCGTACCGCGAAATTTTGAAAGTGCTGTAGAAGGATTGTTACATTTATTCACAGCTTTTGGAACAGAACTAAAGCGATTAACGGCGCAGCTTGGTTATAGCAACTTACAAGAAATTGTCGGTCGTTCTGATTTATTAGAACAAACGCAAGGACAGCATTTGCTAAATTTACATTACTTATTACAACCATTAGAAGATGTAGCGTGCAATACCGTGCAAACAGCAGTTCCTCAAGAATGTAGCAATGCTCATTATTCCATTACATCTAAAGAACTTATTCATGTTGGCGTCGATCAACGTGTAATGGGCGGTATGGAATCTTGCTATCGCACTCGCAGCAAACTGTATGAAAACCGTGTATTAGAACCACTCACATTAAAATATACAAACGGTTCTGTTCCTGGAAATGGACTAGGCGCCTATAATAGCGAAAACCTTTTTATTCATGTGAACGGCGGCGCACAAGATGGCATCGGAAAAACAGCTTTTGGCGGTGGGATTTATATTACAAAAACAAAAGGAAGGGATGAAAAATACTATAACGGTTCTGTTGGAAAAGGATTCGGATACGGCGCACAAAAAGGATCATTATATGTACAAGGAAACGCTGACGCTAGAGCAGGCATTCGTCTCTCAGGAGCTGATATGATTATTGGCGGAAGAATGACAAAACCACTCCCGAAAGAAGAGCATGGAAATATCGGTGTTCACGCTAATATAAAAGGATTTGCCTTTGAATATATGACAAACGGCCGCGCGCTCGTCCTCGGTGACCCCGGCCCGTGGATTTGTGCCGGAATGACGGGCGGAGTTGTCTACTTACGTCATCATCCTGATTTTGGCTTAACAGAACAATCATTAAAACGACGAATTGCAAAAGGAGCGAATGTTACGCTTCGCCCACTCAGCAAAATAGGAGAATCTGATGTGAAAGAGTTATTATTAGATTATCTTCGTATATTAAATGAGCATGAACAATACAAAGAGGTTGCTCTTCTCTCACTTTTGTTATCCAATCTACATGCTCATTTCTACGAAGTAATTCCAACGAGAGAGCAAGCTGATCCATCTGTTTCAACAGAGTAAAGCAAAAGAATAACCGCTTTTTCATTGATGACCTTTCATTCTCATAGTACTGTATAACAAATCAAAAAAACCTGCTGAAATTCAGCAGGTTTTTTCATTAAAATACTACTTGCTAACATAAGTTAATGAATGTATAGTATCATATTGTACATTCATTCTGACAAGAAAGAAAGGATATAAAAGAAAAGTATGAAACTTGGTGCTCGCGTTTTAAAAACGGGTATTGCCATTACACTTGCTTTATTTGCATGTTTGCTGCTTGAATTACCGAGCCCTGTATTTGCGGGAATCTCAGCAATTTTTGCTGTACAACCTTCTGTGTACCGCTCGTATTTAACAGCGCTAGAACAAATTCAAGCAAATGTGATGGGGGCAATTTTTGCCATTGTCTTTGTGTTTGCTTTTGGAAGTAATCCTTTTATTATTGGATTAACGTGCATACTAGTTATTGCACTTGCCTTAAAACTACATCTAGAAAATACAATCTCCATTGCGCTCGTAACGGTGATTGCCATTATGGAATATCAAGGAGCAAATTTCTTTGATTTTGCCCTATTACGATTCGCAACAATTATGGTTGGAATTATTGCGGCATCTCTTGTAAATTTAATCTTTATGCCGCCAAAATACGAAACAAAACTCTATTACAAAATCGTGGATAATACAGAAGAAATTATAAAATGGATTCGAATGAGCAGTAGGCAAGCATCTGATTTCACAACATTGAAAGCAGATATTGATCGTATGAAAGAGAAAATGATTCGTCTCAATCATTACTACTTGTTGTATAAAGAAGAAAGAAGTTATACAAAAAAAGTACAACTTGCTAAAATTCGTAAACTAGTCCTATTTAGACAAATGTTAGCAACAACAAGTCGTGCTTTAAGTACATTAAAGGCGCTCCACAAAGCAGAGAACGAGTTACGATATATGCCAGAATCATTTCAAGAATCGATTCAAAATGAGCTGGATTCATTAACTCATTATCATGAGCAAGTATTACTCAAATTTATTGGGAAAGCAAAGAAACAGCAATCAGTTGAAATTCTTGACGAAGTTTCTATTGGTAAACAACAACTTATTGATATATTTATGAACTATCAAAATAAAGATGATGAAGAAAGCTATCGAATATGGCTTCACCTGTTTCCTCTCGTGTCAGCTATCATTAATTATAGCGAGGAAGTAGAACATTTAGATTTACTTGTAGACAGTTTCTATACGTATCATAACCCAGAAAATGAACTAAAAATTCAAGATAAACAAGAAGATGAATAAAAAACGACCCTTTCTTATTACGAAGGGGTCGTTTCTTTTATATGTTGAATTTGATATAAATTATAATAATAACCGCACTTTTGCATTAATTGCTGATGCGAACCCTGTTCTTTTATTTCGCCATCTTCTAAATAAATGATTGTATCTACGTGTGTAATTGTTGATAATCGATGCGCAATAATAATTGTAGTTCGATCAGCAGCTAACGTTTGCAGAGCCTCTTGAATATAACGTTCATTTTCTAAATCTAGCGCAGATGTAGCTTCGTCTAAAATAAGAAGTGAAGGATTTTTCAAAAATACACGTGCAATTGCGATGCGCTGCCTTTGCCCACCGGACAATTTCACACCTCTTTCCCCGACCACCGTTTCATATCTATCAGGCAAACTCATAATAAAATCATGAATATGTGCAGCTTTAGCTGCTTCTACTACCTCTTCTTCTGTTGCCTCAGGTCTTCCATATAAAATATTCGCTCCAACTGTATCGCTAAATAAAATGTTATCTTGCAAAACAAGACCGATATGACTACGTAAATTCCGCACATTATAATTTCTAACATCAATCTCATCTACATAAATTGATCCTCTAGAAACATCATAAAAGCGAGGAATTAAACTTGCAAGCGAAGACTTCCCACCCCCGCTTAAACCGACAAGTGCTACTTTTTCACCTGGTGAAATAGACAAAGAAATATTTCGAAGCACATCTTGCTCATGCTCGTTATAACGGAATGAAACATTTTCAAATGTAATTTCACCGCGAAGTGACTTCTTAGTAATCGCATTTGGCGGATCAACAATATCATACTCTTCATCTAATAATTCAAACACACGGTCCATAGAGGCAAAAGCTTGTGTAAGTGTTGTCGAAGAGTTCACAAGGCGACGAAGCGGACTATATAAACTATCCATATATCCAATAAAAGCGACCATTGTGCCAAGTGTTAACGATCCATGAATAACTTCGTAAGCAGAAAAAGCAATTACGATCAAAGGTCCAAGATCCGTCAATGTGTTTACAGTAGAAAATGTCCTTGCTGTCCAGCTCGTATGCGTTAATGCCTTTGTTAAGAATGCACTGTTCTTCTCTTGAAATTTCTCTTTTTCATACTCCTCTAACGCAAAGCTCCGCGTCACTTGCATACCTTGAATACGCTCATGTAAATAGCCTTGCATCGTTGCCAGCGCTTGTGAACGCTCACGTGTTAATGTTCGAAGGCGACTGAAAAAATACTTAACTGTAACTACGTAAACAGGCAGTACAAGTAAGGAAACGAGCGTTAATTTCACATTCATCGAAAACATAACTGTAATCGCAATAAAAATCGTTGCCGTATCAAGCCACACATTCATTAATCCCGTAATCACAAAATCTTTCGTCTGCTCAACATCATTGATTACACGAGATATAATTTCCCCCGTCTTTGTATTGGAGTAATAACGTAAGCTTAATTTTTGTAAATGCGCAAAAATATGCTTTCTCAAATCATACAACACCGAGTTTCCAATACGCTGCGCAAAGTACTGACGATAATATTCAATCGGCGGACGTAATACTGAAAAAATAAACAATGCAATCCCGATAACCACAAATAATTGCGATGTTTTCTGTTCTAGTGAACTCCCGCCTTGAATAATATCATCAATAATATACTTTAATAGCCACGGCATAATAAGCGGAATCCCAAATTTAATGAGACCGATTACGATCGTAATCGTAATGAGCCACCGATACGGCTTTACAAATTGGAGATACCGTTTTATCCCTTTCATTTCTCTCCCTCCAATCATGTTAAAAGGATAAAACCTGCTGGATACCCTAGCAGGTTTTTCTTTAATCTCTATACATTAAATATCGTTCATACCACATATCAATAAAATCAGGTGCAAACGGACCTTTTCGTTGATGAATCCATTGTGTTAAATACTCAACATTTCGTTTTAAAATCGTATCAATAACAGCTGGATAATTCATAAGCTCACGATGGTTTTCGTACTCATCTTCATCCAACAAAGTATACGTCATATCAGGATACACTTTAATATCTAAATCATAGTCAATATATTTTAATGCTTCATAGTCATAGGCAAATGGCGAACTTAAATTACAATAGTAATACACACCTTCCTGCCTTAACATCCCAATAATATTAAACCAATAATTTGAATGAAAATAACAAACAGCTGGTTCACGAGTAATCCACGTTCGCCCATCAGATTCTGTGACGACCGTGCGATCATTTGCCCCAATAACAACACTTTGTGTCCCTTTTAAAACCGTTGTCTCTTCCCATATTCTATGAATGAAACCATTATGTTTATAACTATGTATTTGTATTTTTTCTCCTTCTTTGGGAAACCCCATACTTTCTCCCTTCTTTCGCCGTGAATGCTCTTCTAAGGTTGTTATTTGTGACACCGTTTGTTTTTTTTACCTCTTTTTCAAACATATTGAGCCGAATTCACTTTTCTTTTTATTATAACGGTTCTGTCGAAATTTTAAAACAAAAGAGCCGATTCATGAAATCGTCTCTTCGTTTGGAAGTATCTTCTCGTTTTCAAAAGCATGAATTACCGCCGTTGTTTGCTGCTCAAATTTCAATTGTAAACTTTTTAATGTTCTTCCTGTTCTTTGAATTTCTTGACGAATAAAATGGAGTTCTTTCGCATCTTGCTCATTCATTTCAAGATGTTGATATCTTTCTAAATGAACTTGTAACTTTAACAATTCATCCATCGTCCGCAATTGCTCTCCAACCAATTCATCAAACTGTTTCATTAAATCCCTCCTAAAAATCCTATTACATATTTTCGAATAAAACCATTCCATCTCCTTTGACTATATTTGTTGACTTATTAGAAGTTATGTCGGCTCACACAAACAAAAAACACTCCTCTTACAAGAGAAGTGTTTTTTGTTATTAATTCATACTAAGATTTTTTTGCAGCTGATTTTGCGTTTTGTTGTTTTACTGCTTGTACATTTGTTTCAGTTGCAAACTCTGTACCATAGCTAGCACCTGCACTTTGAGCGTTAGCGCTAGAAGCTTGAGATTTTTTAGCTTCTGCTTGTGCATTTTGTTGTCTTACTTCTTGTGCATTTGTTTCAGAAGCAAATTCTGTTCCAAAACCTGCGCTTTGAACGCTAGCACCAGAAGTTGTTTTACCAAAACCTTGTGATTTTTTGTTCATCTTTCTCACCTCCACAACAAATAATGTAACCATCCTTAGCTGAATCTATCCGTTAAAAACTTAAAAAGAAAAATATTTTTTACGTATACAGACAAAAACGTTCATTCAAACTAATGATGATGGAGGTGCTGCATGATGTATGTTGGACGTGATATGACAGAGTTATCCATGACTCCAAAAGATCAATGGAATCAAGAAGAACTCGCTTATTTTCATCATTCCTTACAACAAATGATGCCTTATTTAAATGTCGAAGGACAAACGGTTTATAAAGAGATTGTAAAAGAGATTGAATCACGTGGTGGTTTACAAAAAAACGAAGCTAGTTGGACCCATAGCACAAACATTTCTTACGATTAAGAGAAACGTGTTCCCTAACTTGGGAACACGTTCCATCTCCTACCTTTATTACCTGTTGTAAAGGACCAAATTGGTGAAGTCACTTGACCACCATATCGGTCTTCGACTTTCATATACCAGTAATACGTCGTATTTTCCTTTAAATTCTCCAATTTCACTTTTGCGTTGCGCCAATTTGACACAAAATTATCTTTACCTATTACTTCGTTCGTGTACACGTTTACTTCTACATAATCTGTTGCAACTTGTTTTATCGCAGGTTTCAAATCAACGTCTAATTCAAATTCATCTTTTCCTGGATACTCTTCTGGTTTATAAAAATTATATTCATTTAAATATGGAGAGTACGTTTTGACATACATTTTATTCGCGGTTGTATCAAATTGCAAAAGACGCATATAACCTTGTCCACCCTCTGGGCCACCTTGATAATCCGCTAACATTTGATATACTTTACGATCTGCGATTCCGTCCTCATTATCATCAATTTCATCAACTAATGTCTCACTATCATGATAATGTCCGCTCAACACAGCTAACACATTTTTATTCGGTTTAACTACTTCATTAAAAATTTTGTCGCCAATCGGACTACGATTACCTGATACAAGTAAATATTCATGGAGCGATAAAATTGCTTTTCGATTTGGATATTTCTCCAATACTTCCTTCATCCATTGGATATCCTCATCTGTAACGCCCCATCCCATATACAGCATAATAAAATCGTTACCTTTTGCTGAAATCAAATCATAGTGTCCACGGTTATCCTTATAACTTTCACCGTAAAATGACTTATCTTTAAAGCGCCAGTCCCCAAAATATTTCGCGTATGCTGTATAGTCCTCATCTTTATGATTTACATCATGATTCCCAGCCAACACACCATACGGTACTTTCGCATTTTCAAGTACTTTCATATATTCATCTGCACGCTGCCATTGAAATTCTTGATACGACTTATCAACAAGATCTCCTGTATGGAATACATATTTAATATTCAATGCATCTTTTTGCGCAGCAATCCAGTCAACCTGGCTTTTATAAATATGTGGATAACTTTCAGAATAATACTGTGTATCCGACATCCATACAAATGTGTAATCAAATTTATTTGGTGAACTTGGAATCTGATCTTGCACGATCACACTTACTTTTTGATCTTTTACATATTCTTTTGCTAATACAGCGCCTTTTAATTCAAAATCCTTATCTCCAGCAATTTTCGATGTAAGCTCTGTCCACTTATTTGTCGTATAGTTCCAAGCATACATCGTAACTTTTCTTCCTTCTAGAGAACGTCCAAACCACTTTACTTCTACCGTATCATCGTTTTTCACATCAGCAGCAACTGTTACATCAAAGCGATGGTACGGGAATTTCTCTGTTGATTCCGTCTTATAATATTTCCCGTCCTTTTTACTAACTTTACTTAGCTGTTCTTGGTCAAAGCTTTTCTCACCATTTACAGCAAAAGCTTGTGGTGGTTCTTGTTCTATTGTATTTTCGGTAATTTTCATACGATCCGTTTGATTCGGCTTATACACATACCCTTTATAAAATGTTGCCTTCATTGCATCATTTGTTGGATCAGTTACTTTTGCTTCAAGTGTCGGACTCGTACTCACATTTTCCTCTCCATCTTTAGGTGCAATCGGAGTAGGATCTGTTGGATTTTCTGCCCAGGTTTCAAACATAACTGTCTTTTCTTGACGATTTCCTACTTGATCTTCCGCCTCCACATGTAGTTCATGCTTTCCTGCTACTAATTGTGCAGATGACGTTTCGTATGGAGTTATAATCTCTTTACCGTCCAATATAACTTTTTTATTTTTCACTCCTGCTATATCGTCCGTAACTGTTACATCGATTGGAATTTTCCCTTTGTACTTCTTTTCATTCTGTACTGTAGTAGAAATTTGTGGCGGTGTGTTATCAACTTTTACATTCGAGGCGACTTCTTTATTCACACCATCTTGCACTGCAATTCGATGATTTCCATCCTTTTCTTGTTTTGTATCCCATAAATACGCATTTGAAATAAATTTGTCTTCTGGAACTCGGAATCCGAACGTAAATACTGGTGTTGATGTATCTCCATCACCAACTGATAACTCCTGATTTGGATTTGCAAAGTTCGGATCATATAAAGTCGTTCCATCTGCTAATACAAGGCGAACATTTTTTAAATAAAAGTCATCTTTGTTCTCTTCAACTCGATCATCAAATGGAGACGTTTTTGTGCCAGATCGAATGTCAATTTTGAACGGTTCATTATATTTAATTTTTGATTGATCAATTTTTACAGTTAATGTGACATAATCACTATACGTATCATCAAATACACGCAATACTTCATTTCCAATTGTAACTGCGTTTTTAAAATACAAGTCAGTTTGCTTCACATCGAAAGCAAAATAGGCAGGCTTCTCTAAAGCGCGATATGTATTCGTCTCTACTTTCTTTCCGTCCACTAAAAGAGAAAGTTGTTCAGACCCGGCCGACGAAGAGGTTCCTTTTAATAAAACTTGATTTGCGACCACTTCATCATCTTTTACATTAAGACGAAGAGGGCCCTTATCTTTCTCACCAGCTATTTGCACTGCGTACATATTACTTTTTACTACATGTAAACCATCAGAAGCTTCCAAGTAATATGTTATTTTCTCTTTCCCAATTAATTCAGGTGAGTAAATGGTATAATGATATTTTTTATCTACACGATTCTCTACTAAATTTTCAACTTTATATTCTGCATTAGGATTCGTTTTGTAATATAATTTCACACTTTTAACTTGTTCATTATCAAGAACAGAAAAACTCAATTTATGGTCCTGAAATTCAGAAATTAGCCCCTCTGCCTGTTCATGTGAAATTGTCGGCGGAATTGCATCTGCCTTCAAAGCAACTCGTTCAGCCGGTACTTGCCCTTCGAATACAGTTCCAGGAGATGCATTATGCTCTGCACTACTAATCTTTTGCATCATTTGTGAGCCATCTTGAGGGTAGCGATATAAAATTCCCTTATTCGCTTTCACATCAGCTTGGTTTGCTTGATCATTGTAGTAGGCAGCTGCAATTTCTTTCCCCGTCTTTGTTGCAACGACAATGCCACGTGCACTTCCATTCGCCATTCCATTTGAGTATATTCTAACAATATTTTTATTTTCTACTAAGTTCACTCCAAATTGTTTATTAAAATCAGCTACATTCTTCTCATTATTTTCACCATTTATAATCCAAAATACGAGCGACTGCCCTGCTGGAATTACAACATCATCTGGAGTGGATCCCCAGATAAGATCCCCCTCTGCTCCTTCAGATGGATAACGATAGCGAATTGTATAATCCTTAAAATTAAGATCCTTCTCGCTATTGTTATACACTTCAATAAATTCGTATCCATCTGCTTTCCCAACATTCGTCGTGTCTGGCGTCACTTCGGTAATTAAAAATGGCGGTACGCCTTGCGGATCTATTTTTTTATGTTCTACTTTTGTTTCATAGGATTTTTCAATCGTTTCTTGATTACCTTGCACGACAATTTTATAGAATAATGACTTCCCCCACAGCTCTTTTTGAGGAATTGTCACCTTATAAATATCGCTATTTCCTTCTTTATTCATCTGCAATTTTTTGTGCGTCAATTTGCCATCTTGCGTATACAAAATGGCTACATTTTCCCCGCCTTTAATCGTTGCAGTAATAGTTAGATCCTCTGCCTCTGTATGGGTAGGTGATGCTGTATGCTCGATCGTAACGCCAACTTGATCTGATTGTTTTACTGGCTCTGACGGTACTTGAAACGGCTTTTCTTTTTGATTATTATCTTTTTGTGCAGGCCCTAGCTGTTTGGAGTCTTCTTTTTGTGTGGATTCTGTAGTTTCAAATGTAGTATAAGTCCCAGGGGATGGTCTTTCATTTTTTATTTCTTTCTTTGTTTCATTCCAAAAAGAATGAATTGATATATCTTTAGTCTCTTTTCTTGTTTCAATGACATCTAACATTTTATTTTTCTCATTCGCTACCTCAATCTTAATTTTTTCATCACTTAAATCCTCAGTAGCAAATAAAACTTGATCTTCTTTTATTTCTGTCTTATAGCGCTCATTCAGCTCATTAACGGTTTTATTTCCAAATAAGATTAACTTCGTTTCTTTCGGTTGTACAAATTGCCTTTCATTTTTATCTTTAAGTTTTAGCACTTTTCCATTGACCTTCAGTTGAACATTTTTCATATCCATAACTTTCGCCGATGAGTTATACAACTCGATATAGCGTAGATCATCTGTATAATGAACTTCTGAAATGAGAGCTTGCTGATTTTGTTCCTTCTCCTCAGCAAAAGTGACATAACCTGTCCCAGCCAATGTTTGAAACAAGAAAGTCGCTACAATTGCTGAACGGATTGCTTTTTTAAACATTTTCTATCCCCCTTTACATTTTTCATTACAACTTTCATTGTATTTGTCATTTGTTAAGGGAATATGAAATATTTGTAAGAGATTGTTATCTTTATGTCGAAAAAACTCCAACCGTTATGGTTGGAGTTTTTTGACACATTCTTCATAAATCGTTCGATGTGATTTCGAAATGGGTAATTGTTCAAACTCTTCGGTAGTAATAATTTTTAAATGGTCCGTTTCAACAATTGGTTGCAGCGCAGTGCCATAAAACACAAATATATCCCACGTCCGATGAGTAAACGTATGTTGCACATTTATTGCATAGTCATCGATGGAAATAGACATCGCAAATTTCTCTTTCATATAATCAGTAAGCTGTTGTTTCTGATTTCGAATTCCTTCGCTAATTTCAACGTTCGGAAATTCCCACATGTTAGCAAGTAATCCGGTACTCGGTCTTTTATTAACAACATATTTTCCATCTTCCGTACGCAGGACACTGGCAACAAGCGGAACCATTTTCGGGGCTTTTGCTTTACTTTTCACTGGTAATTCCTTTTGTACTCCTTCAGCAAACGCGCGGCAATGCTCCCGAACAGGACAGAGAAGACAAGATGGATTTTTCGGAACACAAATAAGTGCCCCTAGTTCCATCAGCCCTTGGTTAAAATAAGATGGATTTTCTTTTGAGATGATTTGGCGAACAACATCTTCAAATACTTTACGTGTTTTCGGTTTTGCGATATCATCCCAAATTGACAAAACACGTGATAATACGCGCATTACATTTCCATCAACAGCCGGCTCTGGAATCCCGTAAGCAATACTCAAAATGGCCCCTTTTGTATAAGGTCCTACACCTTTTAACTTTTCAATTTGTTTTACATCACTAGGAACTTTTCCGCCGTATTGTTCTTTTACTTCTTTTACGGCAGCATGTAAGTTACGTGCTCTTGAATAATAACCAAGACCTTCCCACGCCTTTAACACTTCTTCATCTTCTGCATCAGCTAATGCTTCTAATGTTGGAAACTTTCCCATAAAGTTTGCGTAATATGGTTTTACAGCTTCAACCCGGGTTTGCTGAAGCATAATTTCCGAAACCCAAACGCGATATGGGTCTTTATTGATGCGCCATGGCAAATCACGCTGCTCTGCTTCAAACCAACTAATTAAATCATGTTGGAATTTTTCTATGTTAAAGTCATCTAATATTTCAAGCTTCAAACTTGGTCCCCCTCATTTTTTTGCATATACGTACTATTATAAAGAATTTAGGAGAAAATTTAAGTAAGATGATGTAAGAAATAAAAGGCAAATGCCTTGTGATATAGAATAAAAAGAGTTACATTAATAAAAAACGGAGGTGGTTTTCATGGACACAGCCACTCATCTTGTCATGGGCGTTACATTAGGAAGCTTAGCAACACTAGATCCAGCGCTCAGTCAAAGTGACTTCGGGCCACAAGCTGTGATGTTTGCAACAATTGTCGGTTCTAATGTTCCTGATATTGATACTGTTTTAAAATTAAGAAACAATGCAAAATATATTCGAAATCATCGCGGGATTACTCACTCCATCCCAGCTGTTATCCTTTGGTCATTTTTGGTTAGTGGGATTACTTTTGCAGTATTTCAAAGCCCGCCCTATCTTCACCTTCTTCTATGGTCATTTATCGCTGTATTTCTTCATGTCTTCGTTGATATTTTCAATGCATACGGTACACAAGCACTGCGGCCCTTTACTAGGAAATGGGTGGCACTAGGCGTCATTAACACATTTGATGCCGTCATTTTCTTCATTCATACATTAGCGATTGCATGTATGCTTGTCGGTGCAAATAAAGGTTATGCTGGAGTAGCTGCTTATATGTTAATGACCGTTTATTATATCGGCCGAATTATGATGCGCCAAAATGTAAAAGGTGTCGTAAAGAAACGATTTCGTGACGTTGAACAAGTCATCATTTCACCATCATATCGCTTTTATCATTATCACTTAGCTATCGTTACAAAAGACCACTATTTTGTTGCCCGTTGGCATCGCGGTAGTATTATGGTTCATGATAAATTCGAGCGCATTCCATTACCTGATAACGATGTCATTCGTGCCGCTCAAAAAGATGAAAACATTTCAGCGTTCTTATCATTTTCTCCTGTCTATCGCTGGGATATTTTTGAATACAACGACTATTATGAAGTTAGATTTATAGATCTACGCTATCGCAGTAAAGATTATTATCCGTTTGTCGCAATTGTTCAGCTGAATAAAGAACTTGATATTATGAGTTCCTACACAGGATGGATTTTCAGCGAAGAAAAACTGCGCAAAAAATTAGAACTAATTCCGCATTAAAAAAAACGACCACAATTGGTCGTTTTTTTAATGTTTAACATGATCGTCTTTATTAATTAAATGACTATACTTTGGATTATTCGTTTGAATTTCATGCAAACGCGCCCCTTGGTTATTAATCCACGCTCGTACCACTTTCTCTGTCATTTCAGTCCCTTGATACGTTCCTACTTTTGCATATGTCGCACCAAAATCCTCCCATAACAACTCAATCCAAGTACGCGCTTGAGAATAAGAAAGAGAAGGATTTTTTTCAAGAAGTTCTTTCGTTAATTTTTCAAAAATATCGTTCATACTATGTCTCCTTTAATCGATTCATTTATTTTTTAACATATAAATCACAGCTATGCAAAACAAAACATGACCTGCACTTGCTCTCTCCCTTTGTTTTAAATATTGCACGTGGCAGAAAAAGGCACTGACCGCTCCTACACATGGCCAGTTGCTCTCGTCCCCCCCAAAAAAGAAAAAGGTTTTCAAGCCATTTTTTGTTTGTATTCCTCTAGAATATTTCCTCTCACATTGCACAATCTATAAGTGATACTTCATGTATCAAACTGTAACGAGGGGGGAGTTCCTCTTGGGCAAACAATCGGAAATTTGGTCTGAATCCAAAAACGACAGCAAAATCAACGGTCCTACAAAAGCAAAAGCTCGCTTTGCTTCAAAACGCCCTAACGGCACTATTAACACGCATCCACAAGAGCGAATGCGTGCCGCGAATCAAGAAGAAGCATAACAACTGTTTATCGATAACTTCTTATACGAGGTGATAAAATGAGCTACCGCAATCATTTAGACCGTCGTTCTGAATTATTTAATCCCACGTGGGCTCGTCCAAAGCACGCAAAAGCACAAGTAAATGGACAAACGCAGCAAACGCAGTCTCTCATTATTTTGGCAAATGAAATGAAAAAACGCCAATTTTAAGCGCCTACCTCCTTTAACAATTACAAAAAGTGAAAACTAGAGCAGCCAAGGCTCTCTAGTCTTCACTTTTTTTGCAATAATGAAATAGGAATACCAATTTCCTCTGTTTCATTTTGTTTATGTCCCCAAGCAAATACCCCGTTAAAATACGTAATGGTAAACGATGCACCTGGCTCTTCTACAAGTTCATATGTTTCGCCAATCTGAAATTCATTTATATCTGTCATATAAGCACGTGCCATCGCAATTTTCCTCATTAAAACATCAAATTCATTTACAATGCCAAGTTGTTCTGCTTTTACTGCCTGTTCTTTTAAAACGCCTATTTCTTCTCGCAATTCATGTGGTGTCATCTCGCTATAGCGCTTTGGCATGTTTCTCATTTTTTTCTCCCTCATCCCTCTTCACGTTTCATTTGAATAAACACTTCTATTTCATCAATCGAAAAACCCTTTCGATATAATGCTTGCTTTATCTTATTTTCATACGTCCAACCATCATATTTCTTATACTTTTCATGATATTTATTCCCATGATAGATAAGGGCTTCTTCTTGCTTTTTATCATCCTTTTCATCTTTTAGTTCTTCTAAACAAATTTGAATGATATTACGCCCATATCCTTTCCGCACTAACATCTCTTCTAGTTTTTGTTTCATTTGTAGAAAAGAATGTTTTTGATAAGACTTTTTCTTTTTTTCTATAAGCACAAGAGCATTTTCAATTTGCTTCTCCTCGGGATACTCCTGTAAACTATGGGTAATCATTACATCCGTAATCCCTTTACTTAACAGTTCACGTCTAATGACAATTGGTCCTTTTTGGCTCACATTACTATGCGTACGGACATATGCAATCGCATACTCTTTATCATTAATATAACGGTCATGTAATAGTTTTGAAACCACTTCAGAGATGATGGCTTGTCCAATTTCCTTTTTCCGTAATTGCTCTTCTACTTCTTGCTTCGTTCTCATTTGATGCGATAAGTAAGTAATTGCATATAAATATGCCTTTTGTACTTCTTCATCATATAAAACGTTTGCTAATTCAACATCATCAAATTCCAAGCCTTTTTGAAGCCCATGTTTGATTAAAGTCACTTGATCAACACTAAAACCATATTCTTCTCCATGACCTTTATCAATGTAAATGTTAAATCTTTCGTTCGTTCGTTTTTGTACTTCTATTTTCGTAATGACAGCCATACATTTCACCTCAACATCATTTTAACATACTATGAAACAAATTTGAGTTTCTTGAATATACATAATGAGGAGGGGTTTCTTTTGGAAATCGCTATTTCTGGAGGAACAGGTTTTATTGGAAAAGCACTCACTTTATATTTAGCAAGTAAAGGACATATCGTATACATCCTGACACGTCAAGTAAGAGAAAATCATTCCCCTGCAAATATACACTATATACATTGGGATGCTGGCGCCTCAAAATTCCCACTCTCTTCCATTGATGTCATTATTAATCTTGCCGGAGAATCGATTAATAATGGTCGCTGGACGAAAAAACAGCAAGAAAAAATTATAAATAGTCGTTTACACACGACAAAAGGCTTAATTAAGCAACTCCAAACGTTACACACATACCCAAGCACATTTATAAATGCCAGTGCGATTGGCTATTATGGTACATCAGAAATAGACACATTTACAGAAGAGCATCCTAAGAAAGGGAATGATTTTCTAGCCACTACCGTACAATTATGGGAAGAAGAAGCGAGTAAAGCAGCTGATCTTGGCATTCGAACGATTTATACGCGCTTCGGTATTGTTCTTGGAAAAAATGGAGGGGCACTGCCGAAAATGTTGCTTCCCTATCAATTGTTCATGGGAGGAACAATCGGCTCAGGAAATCAATTGTTGTCTTGGGTTCACCTTGAAGATGTTGTTCGAATGATTGATTTTGCAATTCACACAAAAGAAGTAAGTGGCGCTTTCAATATTACAGCTCCTCATCCTGTAACAATGACGGAATTTGGAAGAACAATCGCGAAAGTGCTGCATCGAACACATTGGTTGCCAGTACCTGCGTTTGCGCTCAAAACTCTTCTCGGTGAAAAGAGCATCCTTGTGCTAGAAGGACAAAGAGTATTACCTCAAAAAGCAATACAACACGGATATACACATTCCTATGCTACTTTAGAACATGCGCTTCAAAATATTGAATCGTACTCATAACTACTAAGCTCTTAAAAAATGACATAAAAACCCCTTCTTTTTTAAAGAGGAGACGAGAGCATCTGGCCGCGCATAGAAACGGTCATGCTGTATTCTTCTTAGCAGCGATTTATATGTTAAAAAATTAAAATGGATTTATATAAAACAAAGAGGTTCTTATGAAAACATTATTTAAGCAAGCGACTGTTTACCCTATTACTTCCTCTAAATTTAAGGGGGATGTATTAGTAGAAAACAACAAAATTGTGGCATTAGAACGATTTATTGAGTCTAGCCAGGATATGACCATTATTGATGCACGAGGTCTTCATCTTCTTCCAGGCTTTATTGATGTGCATACACATCTCGGTTTATATGATGAAGGAACTGGATGGGCTGGAAATGATGCAAATGAAACAGCAGAAGTCCTAACCCCTCATATTCGTTCTTTAGACGGCATTCATCCTTTTGATGTTGCTTTTCAAGATGCCCGGCAAAGCGGTATTACAACCGTACATGTCATGCCTGGAAGCCAAAATGTAATTGGCGGAACAACATGCGTCCTCAAAACAGCAGGAACTAGTATCGATCATATGGTCATTCAAGAACCTGCTGGTTTAAAAATTGCGTTTGGAGAAAATCCAAAACGTATGCATAGCAACGGAAACAAAGAATCTATTACCCGTATGGGGATTATGGGAATGCTTCGAGA
Source organism: Bacillus sp. UNC322MFChir4.1 (assembly GCF_000746135.1). NCBI lineage: Bacteria > Bacillati > Bacillota > Bacilli > Caryophanales > Bacillaceae > Bacillus > Bacillus sp. UNC322MFChir4.1. Next base: position 44,413 of record NZ_JQKQ01000030.1, on the reverse strand, counting down.
AGCATTTTATGAAGCAAAACACTATGGGAATGATACCGACTTTCGAATGATTCCTATTATACAAGCGCTTCGCCGTGAAATTCCTATACGCGCCCACGCTCACCGTGCCGATGATATTTTAAGCGCTCTTCGCTTTGCTAAAGAATTTAATCTCGATTTACGTATTGAACATTGCACAGAAGGACACCTTATTGCTGATAAATTAGCAGGTCACGATTTAAAAGTATCTGTCGGACCCACATTAACACGCCGTTCAAAGATTGAAATTAAAAACAAATCTTGGCAAACATATCATACTTTATCTACTCACGGGATTGAAGTTTCTATTACGACAGACCACCCCTATACACCCATTCAATATTTAAATATTTGCGCGGCTATCGCCGTCCGAGAAGGATTAGATGAACATAAAGCTCTAGAAGGAATTACAATTATACCAGCTCGCAATATACGACTAGAAAAGAAAATCGGTAGCATAGAGCCTGAAAAAGACGCTGATCTTGTCCTATGGACTCACCATCCTTTTCACTATTTAGCCAAGCCTGTATTAACAATGATAGATGGAAAAATTATCTACACAAAAAATTCATAAAAACTAGTTTATTTTTTTGACTAGATGAAGTATTATACGATTATAAACTGAATGAAACCATAATCAATTTGTGTCGTGTTGAGTAATTTCAAATTGATGAATGGGGAAGGCAAATGGTGCGCCACCAGCATTATAGACTGGTTCTAGTGGGTTCGATTCCCACCCCGAAATTTTTTAAAGTTTTATATAAAAATTTCGAGGGTGGGGTGTTTTTTGTTGTCATGCTGCCCTCTTTTTAGGAGGAGATAGTATGTTAAAAAAACGTGACCTACATGACAGCCACGTTCTATATGATTTGATGATTCACCCTGATGTCTTCCCCTTTGTGCGTCAAAAGGCGTCTTCTTATGACGAATTTTTGTTTTTGACAAAACAAACCGTTGAAGCGGAAGAGCGTGGAGAGTTAATTTCACGAACAATTGTTGATGAGTGGGGAAATCCAATCGGAACAATAACTCTATTTGATATTCAAGAAAAAGCAGGCTTCCTTGGCACATGGCTTGGTAAACCATATCATGGAAAAGGTTATAATAAACCTGCAAAAGACGCTTTCTTTAGTGAACTTTTCTTTGAATTAGATATTGAGACTATTTTCATGCGAATTCGCAAATTAAATACTCGCTCTATTAAAGCTGCCGAAAAACTACCATACGTCAATCTAGCAAATGAAACACGTAGATGTGTATACGATCAAATTAACGCAAACGATGAAGTGTATAACTTATATGAAATTCCGAAAGATCAATACACACTACACACAATGCGCGAAGCAACATTCCAAGACGCTCACCATTTAAAAGAAGCGTAATCTATGTATATCTCCCTCTGTCATTGGTAACGATAGGTAATGACTTTATGACACGAGGTGAACTGGAATGGATAAGAGAAGACGTGAAAAAACGAAAAGTAAATTATCTAGCACACAAGAAGTTCTCTATCAACGTGAATTTAAAAGAGCAGATCGTGCAGCTGGGTATAAGCCAAAAGGGATTTTTTAACATAAAGCTACCTCTTGTTCAGAAGAGGTAGCTTTTTTTGTGGAAAACTTTATCCACAAAACCGTTGGAAATGTGTATAAATTCGAATATCTTTTCTATAAAAGAGGAATTTAACCACAGTGAGTTTGTTTGAATTGTGGATATATTCACTGAATTTTGTGGATATTGTGGATAGTTTTGTTAATATTTTAAGTTTACTGTATATTGAAAGCGGATTCGTTTGTGGATAAATTAATATTCTACAAGCAATTTCCCTTCCCTATACCATCTATAATATATAAAACCCCTTTAGCATCTGGCTGTGGATAGTAGCGGTCAGTTCCTGTTTCTACCACAGATAATGTTTAAAACAATAGGAGCATGCTTGTGGAGAGCACGTTGGGGTTTTTGATAGCGGCGATTTATATGTGGAAACCGGTGTAAAAGACCTCTTTCTTTTTTGGACGACGAGAGCATCTGGCTGTGGATAAAAGCGGTCAGTCCCTATTTCTACCACGGGCTATGTTTAAAACAATAGGAGCATGCTTGTGGAGAGCACGTTGGGGTTTTTGGTAGCGGCGATTTATATGTGGGAACCGACATATAAGCCTCTTTCGTTTTAAACGAAATAACGAAAAAAACCTCCTTCTACAGTTAGAAAAGAGGTTCTTATATTAAGTAAAAGACTGTACAAGGGCTGGTGAACGTACCGGCGAATGTACCCGCACATGATTTTCCTCCAAAATAGAATCCACAATATGAAACGCTGGTTCCGGACGATAAATGCGTTTCATCGCTTCTCTCATTTGCAATAACTTCATGTCATCTTGCAATAATTCTTTCGTTTTTGGAAAAATTTCATGATCTTCACGAATAACAACTGCTGCACCTTGCTTTTCAAAATACTTCGCATTTTCATTTTCTTGTCCTGGTACTGGTTTATATAAAACGACAGGTACTTGCAAAGCTGCTGCTTCACTTAATGTAATTCCTCCTGGTTTCGTGATCATACAAGAGGTAATACGGAACAGTTCATCAATATTCTCTACATAACCGAATACTCTTAATACATCTGGATTGCTTTCTTGTAATTGTAGCAAATCCTCTTGCAATGCTTTATTTTTCCCACAAACTACAGCTATCTGCAGATTAGGAACTGATAGAAAGGACTGACATAACTCTTTTACACTTCCTAACACCCCATGTGCCCCTGCCACTATAAGTAAAGTCTTTTTGTCGCGTGACAAATTATACTTATCATACAAGGATTCCACATTAACAGATGCTTCAAAGCTTTTCCGAATTGGAATTCCAGTCTCTACAATTTGCTCAGCAGGTACTCCTACTTCTATCATAATGTTCTTCACATAATCTGTTGCAACAAAATAACGATCCACTTCTCGGTGAATCCATATTTTATGCAAGCAAAAATCAGTAAGTACATTATAAACAGGAATAGAAATATCTGTTTGTTTTTTTAACTCCGGCACCGCAATGATTGGAAATGTATTAATAACAATATCGGGTTTTTCAGCTTGTAATATCGCTTTTAGACGTTTTCGTCCAAAATTGGCATACCATGATGCGATTTTTTTATCGTAAATCTTCTCAACACCATAATAAAATAAGCGGTATAGCTCTTTCCCAATTGTATAGCTTTTTAAATATAAATATTTTGTAATGTCTGTTATGACAGGATGTGATTCACTAAAAAGATCGCATACAATTACATCCTTAAGTCCTCTTTGACGAAATGTTTGTTCTAATGTTTTTGCCACTTGGACATGACCGTTACCGTAATGTGCTGTTAATATTAAAACCTTGGGGTTTTTAATCAAACAAATCCACTCCTAGCTTTTTCGGTCCTTTATATTGCATCTGTCACAATATAAAAAACAATTTCCTTATAATTTTGCAAGTTTGTATCCCAACGGTTTACCGCTGGATATGTACCTGTCGTGGATATACAAAGCATATGTTATTGACCCCTTAATCCCATCTGCTCATATCTTAACATTATACTTTCCCATAACTGCTTTCGCAATAACTTGACGTGTCTCTATACTTCATGATACGCACTACACTATTTCTTAATTCTTTCTATTGTTTCGTTTTCCCTTTACATTTTCGTAAATTTATCCATATCATTTCTTTACAAAAATAGTCATTATATAATATAAGTATACTCTTTTCCTTATCTTTGCTCTACTATTTATCGAAAGAAAGAAAAAAGCCTAATCCACAATTGGATTAGACTGCTCCTAAAATATTCTTTGCTTTTTGAACGCTTTCTTCCGTTGGAGGCTCTACTCCTTCAAGAGGATACTTGTGACCTAGTGCCTCCCATTTATAAACCCCTAACTTATGGTATGGCAATACTTCTACCTTTTCCACATTACCAAGAGTTTGAATAAAGGCCGCCAATTTCTCTAGGTCTTCTGTACTATCAGTAACTCCAGGTACAAGTACATGACGCACCCAAATTGGTTTCTTTTTATCTGATAAATAACGAGCAAATTGTAAAATATGTTCGTTCGGTTTGCCCGTTAATTTGCGATGTCTTTTTGAATCAATATGTTTTAAGTCAAGTAATACCAAATCTGTATATTCCATCAAAATATCTAGTTTTCTTTGGAATTCTTCATCTTCAGAATAACATCCTCCGGAAGAATCAATTGTCGTATGAATGCCGACCTCTTTACATTTCTTAAACAGTTCAATCAAAAAGTCTAACTGTAATAGCGGCTCACCGCCACTTACAGTAATACCACCGCCGGAAGCTTCCATAAAAGGAGTGTAACATGTAACATCCTGCATCACTTCTTCAACTGTTATTTCTTTCCCTTTACCAATTTCCCACGTATCCGCATTATGACAATATTGACAACGTAGTAAACACCCTTGCGTAAAGATGATATAACGAATCCCTGGGCCATCAACAGTACCACAAGACTCAACAGAATGAATTCTTCCTTTTACCATGTTACTTCCTCCTCTATTAAAACAGCTCCCCTCTGCCCTGATGAAAAACAGAGGGAAACTTTTTTACTTACATGCTTTCGTGCATTGTACGGTTAATAACGTCAATTTGTTGTTCACGAGTTAACTTAATGAAGTTAACAGCGTAACCAGATACACGAATTGTTAATTGTGGATATTTTTCAGGATGTTCCATTGCATCCATTAATGTTTCACGGTTAAATACGTTAATATTTAAGTGATGTCCTTCTTTTATAGCATACCCATCTAACATAGATACTAAGTTGCGAATCTGTACATCTTCTTCTTTTCCAAGCGCTTTTGGAATAATAGAGAATGTGTTAGAAATACCATCTCTTGCCTCTTCATATGGTAATTTCGCAACAGATAATAATGATGCTAGTGCACCTTTTGTATCACGGCCATGCATTGGGTTTGCACCTGGTGCAAACGGTTCGCCGGCACGACGGCCATCTGGTGTGTTACCAGTTTTCTTACCGTATACAACGTTAGATGTGATTGTTAAGATTGACATTGTATGAACAGAGTTACGATATGTTTTATGTTTACGAAGCTTGTTCATAAATGTTTTTACAAGGTTTACTGCCATTTCATCTACACGGTCATCGTTGTTACCGTATTTAGGGAAATCTCCTTCAATTTCAAAATCAACAGCAAGACCATTTTCATCACGAATTGGTTTTACTTTCGCATATTTAATTGCACTTAAAGAGTCAGCTACTACAGATAATCCTGCGATACCTGTTGCCATTGTACGAATAATCTCTGTATCATGAAGTGCCATTTCGATACGCTCATAGCTATATTTATCATGCATGTAATGAATTACATTTAATGTATTTAAGTAAAGACCTGCTAACCATTCCATTGTCACATCGAATTTACGCATAACTTCTTCATAATCTAATACTTCAGAAGTAATTGGTGCATATTCAGGTGCAACTTGTGCTTTTGATTTTTCGTCTTTACCACCGTTGATCGCATATAATAATGCTTTCGCTAAGTTTGCACGTGCTCCGAAGAATTGCATTTGTTTACCAATTCTCATTGCAGATACACAGCAAGCAATACCGTAGTCATCACCATATTCTGGGCGCATAATGTCATCATTTTCATATTGAATTGCAGATGTTTTGATAGACATTTTCGCACAGTAGTTTTTAAAGCCCTCTGGTAATTGTTTAGACCAAAGAACTGTTAAGTTTGGTTCTGGAGCTGGTCCTAAGTTATCTAATGTATGCAAGAAACGGAATGAGTTTTTCGTTACTAATGGACGACCATCAAGTGAAATACCACCGATAGATTCTGTTACCCAAGTTGGGTCACCAGAGAATAATTCATTATAATCAGGTGTTCTTGCGAATTTCACAAGACGTAATTTCATAATGAAGTGGTCAACAATTTCTTGTGCTGCTTCTTCTGTTAATGTACCGTTTGCTAAATCTCTTTCAACATAGATATCTAAGAAAGTAGATGTACGGCCAAGGCTCATTGCTGCACCATTTTGCTCTTTAATTGCTGCAAGATAACCAAAATATAACCATTGGAATGCTTCTTGTGCATTTGTTGCTGGTTTAGAAATATCAAAACCATGAGAAGCTGCCATTTGTTTTAATTCTTGAAGGGCACGCATTTGCTCAGATAACTCTTCGCGTAAACGAATTGTCTCTTCGCTCATTACACTGCTCGTTAAGTTTAAATCTGCTTTTTTCATTTCGATTAAACGATCAATACCGTATAATGCAACGCGGCGATAGTCACCAATAATACGACCACGGCCATATGCATCTGGAAGACCTGTAATAACGCCTGATTTACGAGCTGCTCTCATTTCTGGAGTATAAGCATCGAATACACCTTGGTTATGCGTTTTACGATAGTCTCTGAAAATACGGCTTAGTTCTTTGTCCATTTCGTATCCGTAAGCTTCACAAGATAGCTCTGCCATACGAACACCACCGAATGGTTGTAATGAACGTTTGAATGGTTTGTCAGTTTGGAAACCAACTACTTTTTCAATATCTTTATTTAAATATCCTGGACCATGTGATGTAATAGTAGAAACAATTTCTGTATCCATGTCAAGGACGCCGCCATTGTCACGTTCTTGTGTTGTTAAATCCATTACTTGATCCCAAAGTTGTTTCGTCGCTTCTGTTGCTTCAGCTAAGAAGGTATCATCACCTTCATAAACGTTTATGTTATTTAAAATGAAGTCGCGAACATCAATCTCTGCTCTCCACTTTTCACCTTTAAAGTTTTCCCATGCGTTTTTTACATTTTCTAATACTTCAGTCATCCTAATCTCCTCCATTTTATGATTAGTACAGGACTAAGAATTTTTATATAACAGCTTACGTATTTAGGATACTACTTTTTTGAAAACATGAACGTTTAAGTTGTGACATGTTTGTGAATAATTGAGCATATCACTACAATCGTAGTGGAAACTCTGTTGAAAACTTTGGTAAATCAACCTCTCTTTTCATAATTTCATCTTTTTGGCATCTTAATCAGGAAATGTTTTCCTGTAACATAAAAGTCGTACCTATCACAAACTGTAATACTAATTCCTTATATTCTGTTATAGTTTTTTTGGAACAGAATTAAAAAAGTTATACCTGTTTCGATACAACTTCTCCATTATGAAAACCACGTTCTTCTATATACATAGGACTATATCCAAAAACAACACTTTTAACAGTAAATAATACAAATTACATACGTATACATGAAGTACACCTACAAGTGCAACATATTAAAATGAAGCTTCTATAAATAGGAGGAATTTGATATGCGAAAAACAAAAATTGTCTGCACAATTGGACCTGCATGTGAACAATACGAAACACTGCTCTCTTTACTAAAGTCTGGAATGAATGTGGCTCGGTTAAATTTCTCTCATGGAACGCACGAAGAACATCAAGTTCGGATCAACACAATTCGAAAAGCTGCCACAGCCTCTCAAAATAACATTGCGCTCTTACAAGATATTAAAGGACCTAAAATTCGCACAGATGAATTTGAAGGTGGCCAAGCAGAATTACGGGAAGAAGAAACGGTTATTGTTTCCATGAAAAAAGTGCTCGGAACATCTCAACGTTTTTCTGTCACTTATGAAGGTCTATATGATGATGTAGAAATAGGATCGCATCTATTACTCGATGATGGATTATTAGAGCTAGAGGTAACAAAGAAAGATAATGGCGAATTACAAACGAAAGTTATACATGGTGGAATCATTAAAGATCATAAAGGTGTAAACGTACCAAATGTAAAAATCCGCCTGCCAGGTATTACTGAAAAAGATAAACAAGATATTCTTTTTGGCATAGGGCAACAGGTTGATTACATCGCAGTCTCTTTTGTACGTAAAGCTACCGACATTTTAGAAGTACGCGATATATTAGCAGCGTATAACGCCTCGCATATTCGTATCATCGCAAAAATTGAAAACCAAGAGGGAATTGAGAATATAAAAGAAATTGTCGAAGTTACAGATGGGATTATGGTTGCACGCGGTGATATGGGGATCGAAATTCCGGCAGAATATGTACCAATCATTCAAAAACAATTGATTCATACTTGCAATACGCTAGGAAAACCAGTCATTACAGCAACACAAATGCTCGATTCTATGCAAAGAAATCCAAGACCAACAAGAGCGGAAGCATCCGATGTAGCAAACGCCATCTTTGACGGAACAGATGCGATTATGCTTTCTGGAGAGACAGCTGCCGGTGAATATCCAGTAGAAGCTGTACAAATGATGGATAAAATTGCTCTGCAAGTAGAAGAATCTTCTTTATTTCAAAACCAAAAGCAGTCTCTTCACAATGACCATAAACAAATAACAGAAACAATTGGAGCTGCTGCTGTCCAAGCAGCTTATTCTTTACAAGCAAAGGCAATTTTAACACCAACAAAAAGCGGTTATACAGCACAAATGATTTCAAAATACCGTCCGAATACACCAATTATCGCAACAACATCTGAACAATCTGTTATGCAGCAACTCGCACTCGTCTGGGGCATATATCCACTTTTCACTCCCCAAAAACAAACGACAGATGAAGTAATTGAACAAGCAATAAGTAAAGCTAAAGAACGACAGCTTGTCTCTATGCAAGATATCATTATCGTAACAGCAGGTGTCCCTGTTAACGAACGTGGCACAACAAATCTACTGAAAATTGAGGTTGTGAAGTAATAAAAAACGATAAATTCTTTTCTTTTTAAAGGGGCGAGAGAAGCAGACAGGACCTGTTCCCTGTTTTAAAACAAAGGTAGAAAACAAGAGCAGGTCTTGTTGCATTTTGCATAACCGCAATTTCTATGGTGAAAAACTTAAATGGATTCATATATAAGATATTTCCCTACCCGCTAGTAAAGTAAAAAAGAGGATGTCCCAAAAGTTTCACCTTTCGGTACGATTCAGCTCAGTGAATCGACTGTTTATATGTCGAATATAGTCGAGAAGTCTTTAAATCGTGTCGAAGCGCCGATATATTGCAAAGAAAGGTCGATAACGTGAAAAAGGAATGACCCAAAAAGTGCTTATATGTTTTTTGGGTCAGCTCCTCCACCATATCTAATTATTTTTCAACGTTAATATTGCGGCTACCGCATAATATAAAGCTTTCTCATACTTCGCATGTTCCACAACTGATAAATTAACAAGCGAGCCACCACTAGCCGAAAAATACTCAATTGCTTCTACTGGAATCGCATCTTCTTTTACTTCAATAGCACTACCATCATTCCATTGTCCCTTTTGGATATTCGCATACAAATCTCCAGTAATCTCACCAATTTCTTCATCATGCTCAGACAGTAAGAACCACTTCAACTTTTTTAAGCTCAACATTTGTTTCAACCCAGCGATCTTATTCCCTGCCAAGTCATAAAACGTATATGAAAAAGACATGCCTGCTTTTTGTTTTACAATCAGCATCGCCTCGCCCAATTCGTTATACAAAACAAAACGTTTTTCAATCAATGCGCTCAAAAAAAACGATACGGAAATCTTCCATAGCCTTTGCAGTTTTGTTTCATATTCTTCTCTTAAAATCCCCATTGTATTTCCATCCATCGAAAAGTATGTAACTGTAGTCACGTAAGATACTTCTCTTCGCACAACGAATCGCTGGTGTTGTAGCATCGACGCGGCCCCTTCGATCCGAATTGTTGCGCCAATTTTCTTCGCTCTCCCTCTTTCTACAAAACTATAAATCATAAACAGGCAGGCTGTTACTATCATGCTAACAAAGGGCATTGTATCTTTGTTCCACTGGAAATGCGGCGTTCGAACATACTCAAGGATAAACGCTATAATAGCAAGTAAAAATATAAAAATAGAAAAAAGAAAAAACCTTTTTCCATTCCTGGCATGATGCTCATGGATCCCCATATTTATCTCCTTATTTTTTACATTTTTTATCATTATCTCATGCTTTTCCAAAGATTTAAATTTATTTTAATTTCCCAACATAGAAGTCGAGGCTATGCAGACCTGTTCTCGCTTCCTCCCTTTGTTTCAAACCTCGCACGTGGCAGAAACAGGCACTGACCGCTTCTATACATGGCCAGGCATAGAAAAGTTTTTTAGGTTTTGTTTTTCACAAAAATCCCCATATAAAACTACAAAAAAAGCTATCTCGTAAGATAGCTTTCTAACCTTCCTCATGCCGTACCATCGTATAAATATCATTACTTACAACGCCAAACGACTTAATATTATTTTGAATATTTGATAATAACACAACATATGTATTTCCATCTTTACTAAAACTATTTAAACAATTCCATCCTGGCATAACACCATGATTTGAATAACTGCCAGGGTTCACATACCAACCAAAACCATACTCCTTTTTAACTGCGGTAAACATTTGTTGATAACTATCGCTTGAAATCAGCTTTCCTGTAAACAAAGCTTGATCAAATAAATATAAATCATATGCAGTCGTGTATATATCACCGCAGCCAAATAATTGCGACATACTCGGTACAGCTGGTGTTGTCATTTTATTGTCTACTATTTTATAACCAGTAGATGGATATTTTCCTTGTTGAAACTGATCACCAAATCCGGAATGTTTCATACCGACAACTTCAAAGATATTCTTTTGAATATAATCTTGAAGGGATTGTCCACTCACTTTCTCGGCAATATACGCAAGCACGGAATAGTTAGAATCGGAGTATTTCCATTGTGATCCGGGCGGGAATGCCAACTTTTGCTTTCCTATTCTTCTAATTAATTCCTCATGGGTGATGCTCTCTGATCCCTCGCTGTACTCCGGGATCCCTGATGTATGTGTAAGAAGATGCACTAATTTAATCTCTCCACCTCTTGGAAAATCAGGAATATATTTCGCGACCGTATCTTGTATGTTTAATTTATTTTGTTCTTTCAATTGCATAATTGAAGTTGCGACAAAAGCTTTTGTAATAGAACCAATATAGTAGGATGTCTCTGAATTATTAGCAACTTTTTTTTCTTGATTGGCAAGTCCATACCCTTTGTTTAAAAGAACCTCTCCATTTTTCACAACAACCGCTGTGCCGCTAAAGTTTTTACTCTTCATATACTCATCTAATTGAGCATGATTATTAATTTCTTGCGGAGGTTGCTCAGCTACCACTTCTTCTTTTGGTTTCTCTACAACTTCTTCTTTCTTTACTTCTTCTTTCTTTACTTCTTTTTTCACTTCTTTTTCTTCTTCTTTCATCGCTTGCAAAGTTGCCTTTTCTTTATCATGGGAAGTAATTTTCGCATACCCCCAATATACCAAGGCAAACAACAGACTAAGAATAATCGTTCGTTTTACATATACAATTGGTTCGCGAGTTTTCATAACAATAAAAACCTGCCTTTTCACATAGTTGCTCATTTCACATCTTACTTTATCACGCAACCAATGTTTTACCAATGCTATGTACAAAAAAATAAAAATGAGCACCCAAAATGCAAGATAGCCGTTACATTTGTAATGAAAAAACGAAGCTGACTTCTGTTATCGACCGTTCTTTGCAATATATCGGCGCTTCGACACAATATAAAGTGAAACTTCCATCAGTGACGCCTTTCTTACTGATGGAAAGCTCTCACCAATCGGGCTTTTACGGGCAGTTTTCTTCCTTGCCCTTCCCCACCTTTTACTGCCCGTTAATGCGGGATAAAGACCATTCGATGATATTCGACATACAAGTAGTCGCCCCCGCTGTGCTGAATCATACCAAAAAGTGAAAGGCTCTGACTAATAAGTGGACTTTTTAGTCAGAGCCTTCATATTCCTTATACGTGCTTCTTCATATCATCAGCAACAGACTCAACGTTTGTTCCAACGATAACTTGTACACTTGTATCACTTAATTTCATAACACCTTTTGCGCCGGCACGTTTTAATGCTTGTTCATTTATTAAACTTGCATCTTTCACTTGTAGACGAAGACGAGTAGCACAGTTGTCAATAACAGCTAAATTGTCTTTTCCGCCTAACGCTGCGACATAAGCTTCACCGATAGAACCAGATTCACCTACTGCAATTGTTCCCTCTTCTAATAACTCATCATCATCTTCACGACCAGGCGTTTTTAAGTTTAACTTCTTAATTAAGAAATAGAATACAAAGAAGTAAATTGCGGCATAAACTAAGCCTACACCTGCTAATAATACTGGCTTTGTTGCAATACCGAAGTTAATACCGTAGTCAATTGCACCTGCACTAAATGAAAAACCATCGTGAATGCCAAGCTTTGTTGTTATAAATAAAGAAAGACCTGTTAATATAGCATGAATCCCATATAATACTGGAGATAAGAACATAAATGAGAATTCAATTGGTTCTGTAATACCAGTTAAAAATGAAGTTAACGCAAGACCAATTAACATACCTGTAACTGCTTTACGCTTTTCTGGCTTTGCTGCTGCGATCATCGCAAAACATGCTGCTGGTAAACCAAACATCATGATTGGGAAGAAACCTGTCATAAACATACCTGCACTTGGATCTCCTGCAAAGAAACGAGCAATATCGCCATTTACAACCGCTCCTGCTGTGTTTGTAAATTCACCAAATACAAACCAGAAGTACGTATTCATTACATGGTGTAAACCAATCGGGATCAATAAACGGTTTAATAAACCGAAAAGCCCTGCACCAATTGCTCCTAAGTTAACGATACCATGTGCTACCGCATCGATACCGCTTTGAATTGTTGGCCAAATTTCTCCAAATACTAAACCTAACAGAAGCATCACTACAGATGTAATAATTGGAACGAAACGTTTACCAGCAAAGAATCCTAACCATTCTGGTAATTTAATTTTATAGAATTTGTTATATAGTAATCCCGCAACAATACCAGCGATGATACCACCTAAAATGGCCATATTAATTTTTGGTGCTAACGTCGCCGCTTTAGAAATCTTTCCTAACGTATCTGCTACTTTAGATGGATCTACAGAACCCACTAAATCTTGAACACTTTTCAACTTATCGTTTAACTCTGCCGCTGAATACCCTTTACTTAAAGTATCAGTCGTATTTTTCAAAATAAGATAACCAATCGCACCGGCCAAACCTGCGGCACCGCTGCCATCAACAGACAAACCAACTGCAACACCAATTGCAAAAATAAGTGCTAAGTTATCAAAAATTGCTGCACCGGCTTGTGCCATAACAGGAATATTAAATACGTCAGGTTGCCCTAAACGAAGCAATAGACCGGCTGCTGGTAGTACCGCAATTGGGAGCATTAACGCTTTACCAATACGTTGTAAAAACTGCAACATCTGAATTCCCCCTATCCTAATTATGAAATCGTTACCAACTACAAATATGTTTTAGAAAACGCTTTCTATTACAGGAACATAATAACATATAGTTGTATAGATGTGTAGTTATTATGTTTGGTTTTTTTTATAAATTTATGCTCGTTTATTTAATTCTATGTATATTCATTTAAATTTTCCGACACATAAGCCGCTGCTATACAGAAAAAAAGATGACCTGCACTGGATTTAAAAGCTCGTACGTGGCACAAACAGGCACTGACCGCTCCTATGCACCGCCAGACTCTCTCGACCACCCTAAAAGAAAAAGGTTTTTTTGGCATTTTTTTATTTTACATACCCAAGATGTAAATAGAAGTTACATTTCATCATTCCTCAATTTCATGTTATTATTTATTTCCACACTTGCCTCGCAAGTTAAGCTTAATCACTAATACAACTAGGGGTGTTTATTATGCAGTGTATCGAGACGAACAACTTACAACAATTATTAGATCGAGTTCAGCCCTATACGAAACAAGGTAAGCTTGCAACGTATATTCCTGAGTTAGGAAATGCAGATCCTAATGATTTAGGAATTGCGATTTTTCATAAAGACGACCATTACGTTCATGCTGGAAAATCCCAGACACTCTTTACACTTCAAAGTATTTCGAAGGTAATTACACTTGCACTCGCACTTTTAGATTGCGGTGAGGAGTACGTATTTTCGAAAGTTGGCATGGAACCAACTGGTGATCCTTTTAATTCTATTATTAAGCTAGAGACAACAAGCCCATCTAAACCATTAAATCCAATGATTAATGCCGGGGCATTAGCGATTACGAGTATGATTGCCGGAAATTCTAATGAAGAGAAAATGGAGCGTATCCTTCACTTTGTTCGTGAAATTACAGCTAATCCTTCCATTAACTATTCTTCTAAAGTGGCCATCTCTGAATTAGAAACAGCTTATTTAAATCGTTCTCTTTGCTACTATATGAAGCAAAACAACATCATTGATGGGGATATCGAAGAGTTAATGGACCTATACACACGTCAATGCGCAATCGAAGTAAACTGCATCGACTTAGCTCGTATTGGACTTATCTTTGCAATGGATGGTTATGATCCATATTATAAAAAGCAAATTATCCCAAAACACATTACGAAAATTTGTAAAACCTTTATGGTCACATGTGGTATGTACAACGAATCTGGAGAATTTGCAATTCGCGTTGGGATTCCAGCGAAAAGTGGTGTAGCTGGCGGAATTTTAGGATGTGTAAAAGGTGAAATGGGTATTGGTATTTTTGGTCCTGCACTAGATGAAAACGGAAATAGCATTGCTGGATTTAAAATATTAGAATTACTTTCTGAACAAGAAGGTTGGAGCATTTTCTAAAAAGCGTCTGAAACGACGCTTTTTTCAATATAATTGTGCATATTCACCATGTACCCTTGAATAGTATAGTACAAGTACAGCCTAGGTTTTATAAAAGGAAACTTCAGTTTAGAGAATACATTTCGCTCTAAATGGTTAACTAATCAACTCTTACAGACAGTAAGCCGTTGAGGAAGATGGAGGTGCTCATGAAACTCATCCTTCAAACAGAAGATCAGGCAGTTCTTGAGAAGACGATCCTTCTTTTTGTATTAAGTATCGTTGAAAGTTTAAAATTAAAAGTTGTTTCCCTTGATGAAGCCTATCGATACATATTTAATCTAGATGTTCTGGAATTGTTAATGGATCGAAGTATTGATGACAAAGTATTAGAAATCGTCCATTTTGGCATCGAATTAGAAGACATTCAAAATCTAATCCCTGAAGACTTAGAACAAAATATCGAAGAGCTAAAATGGCGCTGTATTCAAGTACTAAGCGACTATGAAATGTATGAAGAAACGGAACAATTATTTGAAGACATTCGGTAAAGTGAAACGTCCATTACATGTAGAAAAAGCACCTCTTTAGGTGCTTTTTAATGTTTTTTCAAACTATTTTTATACGTTTCAATATTTACTGGTAATTCTTCCTCTTCTAACGTATGTTCATTTACATCTTTATGAATATACGCACCTTTTGGAGGTTGATGATCATGACCTTTTTTCTTATGATCAAAGGATTTACCGCGTCCCATACTAACACCTTCCTTTACCTAAATTCTATGTTAGTATAAATAAAATGTCGTCGACATATGCAATGGTTTGTTGTATTTCCGAGGAAATGCTAGAAATTTGTTTTTCTCTATACTTACTGCTACGCAGAATACATCATGACCGCTACTTGCTTTCTCCTTTTGTTTTCATTCTCGCACGTGGCAGGAATAGGCCCTGGTCGCCTCTATGCACAGCCAGACGCTCTCGCCCTCTCTAATTTTATATCTTTCACAAAACTTGATTAACTGCAATGATAATAAGCAAAGCTCCAGCAATGATCGTTGCCCATTTCCCTAAATACAGCGCTAAGTATTTTTTACCGATATAAGAACAGAACCTCACACATAAGAAGCTAAAGCAGCCCGAAATAATAGCGGTCATCCACAAATTCAAATTTGTCACACCTGCATCAAAACCACCCGCAATGTTATTAATGGATAATGCAACGCCAAGCACAATTGCTTCTGAAAAGCCAATTGTTTTAGACTCATCAAAATCGGCGGCTTCTGGATTACGTAAAATACGCATCAATACATTACCTTGCTTTCTCTCATCTACCGCTTTACTAAGCATCGGCTGGCATAATACCAATACGCCAATACTCCCCAATACGATAGCACCAATCACATTAGCTGTAACATCTGAAATAAACAAAGAAATCCAATTCCCGAAAAATCCTGCCAACAGTGTAAAGAAAAAGCCGAAGAAAGCTATGATAAAATTATTGGACCATGAGATATGGATCTTCCGAATTCCATAAGCAATACCTACACCTGCATTATCTAAATTTGAAGCTACCCCAATAAAAAGAATGGAAAGAAAACTTGTTATATACATCAATAAGCACTCCCTTATTGCTTTTTTTATTGCATCGTATGCAAATATTGAGCAATTGTGCCTGTCTGTTTCATATACTTTTAATAAAATATCAACATTTCAGAAACAAAAAGGAGCGCCTAAACCTATGTCTATTCAGAATATAAATCATCAACTCGGTACGGTATTAAAGGAATTGTTACAAGAGCGTTCACTATCGATGCGACAATTTGGAACGCTAACCAATATTGACCCTTCCACCATTTCACGAATTATTAATGGAAAGCAACAAGCGAAGAAAAAGCACCTTCAAAAATTTGCAGAATGTCTCCAAATTCCTATACAGTTCTTATATGATGCAACGTACGCCAAACAGCCTCACCAAACTACTGAACCCCAGACTGAAATATATACATCAATTGATGCCATTCAAAACATATTACAATCCTCTAACGTATTTGATTACAAGTACACAACAACTCGTGTAAAACAAGAGCTTGAAAATTACGAACGCTATGCGAAAACAACAGAAGGCACACGCCTTATTCATGAAGGATTCCTAGCAAAATTGCAACAGCTTGATAGTACAGGTCCTTTCATTGATCAACTCACAGATATGTATCATCAATTTTGCAACGAAACGATTACATCGCAAGAACGAGCAATTATCGGAAGTGCCTTGCTTTATTTCGTTTTATCAACAGATATTATTCCAGATTACATATTTCCCATTGGATACTTAGATGATGCAATTGCGGTAGAATTAGTAAAGGAAAAATTAATTGCGATGAAAAACAAATCAGCGAAAGAAGAATAGCGCATTCCACATAAAAAACAAAGAAAATCGGCGCAGCATGCACCGATTTTCCTTGTTTTCATTATAAGCTATGTACTTCTTTTGCATTTGTTTCTTCAGTCTGTTTCATTTTTTTATTCTTAGAAAAATGATAAAGCAGTAAGCAAGCAAGCAGAAACGGAATACCACAATACAATGCCATACGTTGATCTGGAATAAAAGCCATGCTCACAATTACAGCCATATTCAATCCGAAACAAAGGAGTGGCACAACGGGATACAACGGCGTTTTAAATTTCAGATCCTTAATATCCCCGCCTTGCTTTATGTACGTTCTTCTACTAAGAAGATTGGATAAACCAATCGATGCCCAGACTAGTATTCCACCGAATCCTGCAATAGAAAGAAGCCATAAATAAACTGTATCCTCTGCATATATACCAGATAATAAAGAAAGACAACCAAAAATCATACTTGTAATTAATGCATAAATAGGAACACCCTTTTTAGATAACTTCCCAAAAATTGGACTAATCATCCCTTGATTCGACATAGACCAAAGCATACGAGAAGTTGCATATAAGCCCGAATTTGCTACTGATAACACCGCTGTAATAATAACAAAGTTCATAATATCTGCAGCATATGGAATCCCAATTTTATCAAATACAACTACGAATGGACTTTCTACTAATCCCGCTTTTTCCCACGGGAATAACCCAGCGAGTATGAACATAGAAAGTATAAAGAAAACCAATATACGCCAAGCTGTATTTTTAATTGCTTGCGGAATGGCTTTCTCCGGATTTTCACTCTCACCGGCCGCAATCCCAACAATTTCGGTCCCCTGAAAGGAGAAATTAACGGCAATCATTGTAATTAGAACCGCTGTCAGTCCATTCGGGAACAGTCCCCCGTGATCAGTAAAGTTTGAAAGTATCGGTGCTGCTTCATTTCCTTTCATATGTAAAAATCCGAACATCGCTGCCCCGCCTAAAATAATAAATGCAATAATCGTAATGACTTTAATGCCCGCAACCCAAAACTCAACTTCCGCAAAACTCCGTGATGATAATGCATTAATCGAAAAAAGAAGGACTGCAAACACGACGCACCATATCCAAGATGGTACATGAGGAAACCAGCGCTTCATTAAAATGCTTACTGCAATCAACTCAATCCCTATCGTAGCAGCCCAGTTTAACCATGACATCCAACCAACTACATAACCTACCGCAGGCGAAATATTCTTTGCAGCATACATTTGATAAGATCCTGCATTCGGCATAGCAACTGCTAATTCGCCAAGGCAGAGCATCGTTAAATACATAACAAAGCCCCCAACAAGATACGCAACAAGTGCACCGCCTGGTCCGGCTTCATGAATTGTATAGCCAGATCCTAAGAAAAGCCCTGTACCGATAACCCCTCCAAGTGCAATCATAAATATGTGCCGACTTTTTAGCTCTCGCTTTAACTCCTGGTTTTGCTTTTCCATATGAATCCCCCTTGCCCAAAGATGTAAACGCCTTAAAAATAATGTAAAAAAATAAAAGTGCATTCTCATTATTACTATAAATTTGTAACAGGAGGGAGATGTTTCAAAAGAAACTCTCCCAATCCAAGGAAATACCGATAACTCGATAGATAGTTGCTACAAAAAATTTTTTATCATTTACTACAATTGTTTAAAAGACTCTTAGAAAACGGTACATTATCTAGAAAGACTGTATTAATCACTTCCTGTGATCAATAAATCATCTCTAACTGATATTAATAATGTTTCATTCGTGATAGCTTGTCCTTCTTCTACTTCTAGCAATTCCACATAGCCGCTAATTCCCACTTTTACTTCTACTTTCCGCTCATCCATCGTTTCAATTAAAGCTAATTTCTCCCACTCATAAACATAGGAGCTTTCGTTAATAAATAATTTCGCAACTTTGCCATAACAAGGACTGTACACGTTTTCTATCACTGTTTTCATCTTTTAAACCTCTCTCTCTTATGAATTGCGCATGTAACCCCTTTAACCCACCTCCAAATTGCTAGAATTCAACTATTATTTATGCAAGATGTATACCAACCTAATTTTTTTACTTGGATTTAAGAGTTCGTACTGAAAACATCTGCATTTTACACAAACTCTTTCTTCTCTTTGACAAATTTTTAAGGTTAAAAACGCAAATTTTTTTTGCATACTTGCAAAAATTTTATTAAAATTAAGAAAAATCAGTCTTCATAGAGTATAACGAGGAGAAGATGAAACATGCATACAGAAGAAATCAATTTCAAAAAATTAGTTGAAATGAATTCGTTATATGAAACTTTACTGAATGAAATTGATATTGGGATTCACATGATTAACGAAGAAGGCAAAACGATCATCTATAATCGTAAAATGATGGAAATTGAATCGATGGATCATAAAGATGTACTCTATAAAAATCTTTTAGAAGTATTTGCATTTGAAGAAAATCAAAACAGTACTCTTATCGAGGCGTTAACACTTGGAAAAGCAAAGAAAAATATCAAACAAACGTATTTTAATAATAAAGGACAAGAGATTACAACGATTAATGATACCTTTCCGATCGTGAAGAACGGAAAAATCAAGGGCGCTGTTGAAATCGTAAAAGAGTTTCTTCCATTAAAACAAGTGAGTAAAGGAAACGCCATGCGAGTGCATCATACGAAATTTACCTTCGATCATATAATAGGGAATTCTAGCGCTATTCAATCGGTTATTACAGAAGCGAAAAGGGTAACACGGACCTCTTCCTCTGTACTGATCGTCGGAGAAACAGGAACCGGAAAAGAATTATTTGCACAAAGTATTCATCATGAAAGCCAGCGTGCCGGAAAGCCTTTTATCTCGCAAAATTGTGCAGCCATTCCTGAAACTTTAATGGAAAGCTTATTATTTGGTACAAACAAAGGAGCTTTTACAGGAGCAATCGATAAACCTGGTTTATTTGAGGAAGCGCATGGAGGAACTTTATTATTAGATGAAATTAACTCATTAAGTCCAGCACTGCAAGCTAAATTATTGCGTGCCATCCAAGATAAAACAATTCGAAGAATCGGCGGAACACAAGAAAAAGAAGTAGACGTTCGCATCATAGCTACAATTAATGAAGATCCAATTGAAGCTATCACGCACAATCGATTACGAAAAGATTTATATTACAGATTAAGCGTCGTTACTTTATTTCTCCCATCTTTACGGCAGCGTAAAGATGACATTTTACCGCTTCTTCATCGTTTTATTGAAAAATATAATATGCAGTTTGGCTTACAAGTACAAGGTGTGGATGACAACGTAATCAACTTTTTCTATCAACACGATTGGCCCGGAAATATTCGCGAGTTAGAGCACATCATTGAAGGTTCTATGAACTTAATTGAAGATGAGGAAATGATTACAACATCCCATATTCCAACCCGTTTTTATGAGCTAACAAAAAATGAATGCTCTATTCAACCTCCTCTAGCTAGATGGGAAAGCAATCAATCGAAAACTTTAAAGAACACAATGAAAGACATGGAAAAAGAATATATCATTGAAATTCTTAGCGAGCATAATGGAAATATCTCGCAAGCCGCAAAGTACTTAGGATTAAGTAGGCAAAACTTGCAATATCGGTTAAAAAAGTATGGGTTGAACTAGTAGCTTTATATGTATTCTAGAGACCTTTGCTTATATTCGATGTTTATAGATAGGTGGTTTGCAAATGGATAAGCTGGAACAAGTCATAAAAAAATTCAAACTACACGTATTAACAATTGAAGATGTTCCTCAATCTTTTAGTTCAACAGTTTATAAAATCAAGTTAATCAATCAACGTACAGTTTATGTTAAGATTCCTTCTTCTAAAGTAAAACTTGAACGTGAATATACCATACTTGATCGATTACGCCATGAGTTATCCGTACCACAAGTATTAGATTATTGGGGAGGAAATGAGGAATGTAGCGGTGCATTGTTATTATCCGCAATCAACGGTGTACCGGCTACAGAGAAGGTAGATGCCAAATTAGCTTATGATATCGGAGTGCAACACGCTACGTTGCATGCAATTATTCCGAATGAGCAAGACTTCAAAAGTTCCATTCCCAATGTGTATAATCAATGGTCTGCGTTTATTCAGCAATTTTTTTATTCCTTTACAAAATATGCAAAAGAAGTAATCGACCCACATTTATACGAACAAAGCTTGCAATATTTTGAACATCATTTGAAATTACTTCCGTCTCCAGACGGACCTAGTTTTATACATATGGATTTTCGCCCTGGTAATATTTTAGTTTATGAAAATCAAGTAGCGGGTATCATTGACTTTGAAGGTACCCGCATCGGAGCAACCGAAATAGATTTCACAAAAATCAATCGTGATATCTTTATAAAATATCCCGGCACAATGGAAGCTTATCAACAAGGCTACGAGTCCGTTCGCCCTCTTATTAATTTACAGGAAGTTTTACCATTTTATCGCTTTATGGATGCATTTAACTCAATTGGTTGGTGTAAAAAAAGAGGCATTGAAAAACATCAAACCTTTTTACAGGAGAATTTAGCAATTCTAAACACGTTTTTTTCAAACGTGCGATAAATTTGCCCCCAATTCAAAGCTAATGTGTTTTGAAACGGGGGCTTGTTTAAATTAAAAATCAACTTTCTCCAAATACAATCCACTTGCCTCCGCAAGACAATTGATTTGATTTCGTTGTTTTCCCTCTAAAATTTGTGGTATTGCTTCAGCGTCTAACTGGCCTAATCCGACTTCTATTAACGCTCCAACAATTTTTCTCACCATATTGTGAAGAAATCCGTTTCCGCTTACTCTAACTTGAACGAAGCCATCCTGTTCCATTACATCTAATGAATAGATTTCACGAACCATTGATTTTTTCTTCGACTTCGCATTAGAGAAAGCTGTAAAATCATGCGAACCGATAAAATATTGAGCTGCTTTTCTCATGCTTTCAATATTCAACTTTTTTCCAACATGCATGCTATACTTTCGCATAAACGGATTCGTATGTTCTTCATTCCAAATCTTATATAAATACGTTTTCGCTTTCGAATTGTAGCGAGCATGGAAACGCTCCGAAACTAATTCCACATCAGTAATACTAATATCATTTGGTAAGTATTGATTTAAACTTTTTTTCACTTTATGCTCCGTCAAATTCTCATCAATCTTAAAGTTAGCTACTTGATTCAAAGCATGCACACCCGCATCTGTTCTGCTGCAGCCGATAATTTCAATTTCTTTTCCGAACATTTCAGATAATACATTTTCTATTTTTCCTTGAATGGTATTCTCGCTATTACCAAGACGCTGCCAGCCTTTATAGCGGCCGCCGTCATATTGAATTGTTAGTTTGTAGTTGTTCATTATTTTCTGCTACTAAAGTTATTCTGTTTTAGTAACAGACTCACCGCCTTTCTTTTACCTGTACCTAAATATACACCTTCATATGAAAAAATACCACGCTACAGGGTACCGTGGTAGATTATGAATACAAAATCGGTCTCTTGTATTCGGTATTATAGGAGTAATTACAGGGTCTTGTTGTAGACCGCAAAGTAATTATTCATATCTAAAAATATAGAAGTCAATTCACAGGAAAGGGTTCAACCAATAACCTTGTTTAGACCGGATATCCACCTGTTGGCGGTGGCCAAGCACTAAATAATCTGCGAATCAGTACAATTTCTCCTAAATGGTAGGAGTTGTGAGATGCAATATTGCGTAGCACACCGCCTCGGGTTTCACCAGGCCAGCTCTCCAATGGTTCGTCCAATTGAGCAGTTTGGGCAATCATGCATGCCTGCTCAATCCCCTGAAGAAAATACTGAATCGTCTGTTTCCACTCTTCCTCACTGCCAGGACATTCTCCTTCAGGCCAGCTCTCTCTTACATGAGCAGGCAGTGCAGGTTTTTCCCCCTGAGCAGCTAATAAGAGAAAGTCTTGCCAGTAGGTCATGTGTTTCACTAATTGATAAATAGAATAAGGTAGTTCCTCTCTGCGTTTTCCCGCAAGAGCCACGTCTATATCCGACAAAGCATTCTTGATGGGAAGATGTCCTCGTTCTCCCCTTAACGATTTTACTAATGCCTCGCTAAACGCTTTATTTGATTGCTCCATAATAATCGACTCACATCCTGTTTTATTTTCTAATTTGCTAATTTTATTGTTCTGTTTCTTTTATGAACATTACAAGAAACAAAATATCAAGAATCATCGACTTTTTAACGTACAGGAAATCGGTGATTTTTATTTAAATGGTACCTTAACATACAATTTTCTTGTTTTGTTCGTATCAGAACTATATTTCAAATTATTCTACTGTTTGGAATGGCTTTGTTTGAGTTACTTTCATCATTTTCATACGAGCAAATCGCTCATCTAAATTATTTTCAAGTACCCATTCATGATGTGTTTCCGCAACCATCGGTTTATCATCAACAGAAATACCTTCCCATTCAAAATCTACGGAAACATTTATCGTGTTATCCGCATTTTCTGTAACTGAGAAATTTTTCGGATAATGTCCGCTTTGTTTCACTTGATTTGAAATGGTTGCCAACCATTCGTTAAATCCTTTTAATGTATCGATTTTAGAACCTGTACTTAAATTCAATTCAAATTGTTCCGCTAGTAGTTCTTTGAATTTATCACCGTCCACAGATACCGTTTCCATTAAATATAACCAGTAATGCATAAATGATTTTGCTCTATTGTCTGCATAGGCCGATGTAAATTGCGGATTTTCTACATTACCGATTGGTTTTAAATGAACATTTGTAAAAAGAGGCAAGTCATTCTCTCTAAGTGTCAAAATTGTTGAATAATGAATTTTGTAGCTGTATCTACTATTATCTGGGCGTATATTTTGATAAAGAATATCTGCTTCTAATGAAAGTTCCTCATCGTTCAACTGTTTGATTGATGTGTTTTCAACATGATGTGCATTTTGCCATCCTTCAAACATTTTTAATTTATCTTCTATACCCATTTTCCCTTTCGTTGTTCCAATTTGCGATGAAATGTCGATTTCTTCCGCTAAAATATCTAACTGATTGTCAATACGTGCTTTGTTAAATGGAGCTTCATATACTTGATACCAACGATGATATTGTGTTAATACTAAATGATTATTTTGAATGTCTTTAAATTTGTTCATGTTTTTTTGCTCCTTTATGATCTAACATTTCAAATTGGGTACACAAAATCATTTTATTATTTATATTTATATATAGATAAAACATATTTATTAATTCGAAGTCATACGTTTCTCTATTTGATTTTTCATATGATTATCAATCTTAATATCGATTACCAATCGTACCGCCAATTGGCGCAATCGTGTTTAAATATGCTAGTTCTTCTTCTGTTAAAGTTACTTCAAGAGCTGCTACATTTTGTTCTAAATACTTCACTCGCTTTGTACCCGGAATTGGCACGATTCCTTCGCCTTGGGCAACAACCCAAGCAAGTGCTAATTGTGCAGGCGTGCATTCTTTCTTTAGCGCAAGCTGCTTAATTCCTTCGACAATTTTCATATTCGAAGCAAACGCTTCTTCTGAAAAACGTGGATTATAATATCTCCAATCATCAGGTGTTAATTGATCACGACTTGTTAAATTTCCTGTTAAAAATCCGCGGCCAAGTGGACTATACGGAACGAATCCAACGCCTAATTCACGGCAAACTGGTAAAATATCTTTCTCTGGATCGCGTGACCAAAGAGAATATTCTGTTTGAACAGCTGAAATTGGATGAATTGCATGAGCTGTTTTTAATTGCTCACCTGTTACTTCAGACAGTCCAATATAACGTACTTTTCCTTCTTGCACTAACTTTGCCATTGCCCCTACAGTTTCTTCAATTGGTGTATTTGGATCAACTCGATGTAAATAATATAAGTCAATGTAGTCTGTTCCTAATCTTCTTAAACTTGCTTCACATGCTTCCTTCACATATTGAGGAGAACCGTTATATCCTAGTGATTTTGTTTCATTTCGCAACGCTCCGAACTTCGTTGCAATTTTCACATCATACCGAACCTTTTGTAACGCTTTCCCTACTAGTTTTTCATTTGTTCCCATTCCCTCTTCATCATATCCATAAATATCCGCTGTATCGAACATTGTAATTCCAAGTTCAAAAGCACGATGAATTGTTTTTGTCGCCTCTATCTCATCTGTTTGACCATAAAATTCAGACATCCCCATACAACCTAATCCGATTTCCGCTACTTCTAAACCTTGTGAACCTAGTTTCTTCTTTTTCATAAGTTCCCCTTCTTTCGAAAAGATAATGTAAAAAGAGAATAACACACAAAAAATAACAAGTAAACTGTTTTTGTGTTTTTAGTTCAATTAGTTTAATTTGTATAAATCCATAAACTAGCCTATAATAAAATGAATGCAAGGAGGGTTGTTATGTTAAATAACAATATCGATAATCAAGCAGAAATGAGAAAAAAGCTCATTTTTAAATTATTACCGATTGTAAAAAAACAAGGTATAAGCCCATTACGAACAGATGATATTGCTCGTTATATGGATATTAGCAAAGCAACTATGTACAAGTATTTCTCATCAAAAGATGAGATTATCCAATACATCGTCAAGATTTATGCTGAATATATTACTAGTATCGATCAAACCATTTTTGAAGAAACAGTCCCGTTCGGAGAGCGTTTTCAAAAAACATTTGAGCAGTCATTACTCATTGCTTTTTATATATCTGATACTTTTATATTAGATTTAAAGCATAGTGCTCCTGTACTATACGAGCAAATCGTACAAGCTCAAAACGAACGAAATAATAAATTAAAAAAATTCTATGAAAAACATATAAAAACAGAAGTGTTCAACACGATAAACCCTGCACTCATCCTTATCCAAGACGATATACTACTGCGGAAGCTCTTTGAACCTACAATCTTAATTCAAAACAATATGACTTTATATCAAGCACTTTTTGATTATTACATTCTTAAAAAGCAACAAGTCATTCATCATAAATATAAGGACGAGATAGATGATTCGAAAATGGAATCCACAATACAGTATATTGTTCAAAAAGTATCGAATTATATATAGACAGGTTACCAACTAACACTTGTTTCACATTTATTTCTTTCAACATTTAAAGACCTTATAGGGGGCACGATATTTCCATCAAGCTAATCCCCCTAAAATGAACAATACGCTATCCTTTCCATAGAATCATAAGAAAGGATAGTGTTTTTGTATGTCAATTTCTATATCTGATGAATTACAATTATTTGCTCAAAAGACTTAAAGCTTTTCATCTCTAAATACTTACAAAACTTAGGAGAGATATAGACCGTTAAAGTTAATCTCCAAAACTTAACCACAATTCCATCGCCGAATCTAGTTCATGATTTAATTCAAATTTCCTACCATATAGCTGATTGAGTTCCTCATACTCGATAGGATCAGCAGCCATAGCTATATCTAGCTGTCTTATTTCCTCTTCAAGCCTTTCAATCTTCACTAGTGCCTTAGTCTTTACTGCTTCCCCCTTTATATCGTCCGCATCATTTCTTTGTTTCTTCACCTTCACGCTCTTTTTAACCGGTTCCTTCACATTCTTCAGGCTTAACTCCTCTTTTACGCTTTTATAATAATCGTAATTTCCAAGATAGCTTTTACAGGAGTGATCCTCAATATCAATTACTCTTTCACCGATTTTATTAATAAAATATCTGTCGTGAGAGATAAAAAATATAGTTCCCTTAAAATCCTCTAAAGCTTCCTCAAGAGTCTCTATCGAATCAATATCCAGATGATTGGTCGGCTCATCCAGTATTAATAAATTTACATCTTGATATAACAACATACCAAGTTTGAGTCTAATTCTTTCCCCACCTGATAAATGCTTTACTTTTTTGAAGACGCCATTTTTATAAAACATAAACTTTGATAAATATTCCCGTGCTTTTCCCTCCAGTATCGAGATATCCTCTCTAAAGCATTCCAGTACCGTAAGTTCTTCACTTTTAAAAGTAATTTTCTGCGGTAAATATGCCGCCATTACATTAGCACCTAATTCCACTACACCTTGATCCGGCTGCTCTTCCCCTAAAAGCATCTTTAAAAACGTGGTTTTCCCGCTGCCATTAGAGCCGATTAGCCCCACTCTTTCCCCGTAATGAACCATTACATCAGCATCCTTAAAAATTACTTTATCTCCATAGCTTTTAGAAAGTCCTACTGCTTTAATGGTTTCATTTCCGGATCTTTGCGCAGCCTTTACATGTAGCTTCATATTTTGTCTCTCAAACACCGGCTTTTCAATCCGCTCCATTTTATCGAGCTTTTTTTGTATACTAGCAGCTCTTCTAAAGAACTTGTTATTATCGGCTCTCATAGCCCAATCTCTCAAATCCGTTACGGTCTTTTCCATGGAATTAATCTTTTTTTGCTGCTCTCTAAAATGCTCATACTGAATGCGTAAATTCTCTTCCTTTTGATTCACATAAGATGAATAGTTCCCCTTGTAGGTGATAGACTCCATATCCTCTATTTCTACAATTTTTGTGACTACATTGTCTAAAAAATATCGATCATGGGATACGATAATGACAACTCCCTTATAGCTCTTCAAATAGCCCTCGAGCCATTCAACGGAATCCATATCTAAATGATTGGTCGGCTCATCAAGCAACAATATGTCTGGATCATGAATCAGTAGTTTCCCAAGTACAACGGTCGTTTTTTCACCGCCGCTCAATAAATCAAAATCCTTGTTTAAAAAGCTCTCATCAAATTTCAGCCCTGTGCAAACCTTGCCTAATTTTTCTTCTATATCATATCCGCCCTTCGCTTCATATAATTGAACTAAATCACTATACTTTTGCAGGGCTTTTTCTAACGCGGCATCTTCTAACGTCTTCATTTGCCCTTCTAATACACGCATTTCTTTCTCTATACAATGAACTTCCTCAAAAGCCATGTTTAAAACATCAATCACCTTTAAACCTTGTGGATACGAAGGCGTTTGCTCGAGATATGCACAAGTTGCCCCTCTCGGAAAGTGAATAAGACCTTCATCATATCCAGGGCTTGAGGTTTGTGGATAACCTGGATAATAATGCATAGACTCTATCCCCGCAATTAATTTCAAGATCGTACTCTTTCCACTGCCATTTGCGCCAACAACCCCAACCTTCTCTCCTGCATAAACCTCAAAACTTATATTTTTAAGAACAAGTGTAGCATCCATATATTTCTTAATACCGTTTAACGTTAATTCAAACATGCAATTCCCTTCTTTCATCCATAATACAAGTTACGCATTTTATGGACAGGACAAAGCAGACCTTCATTACTATTTTATTGTTAAAAATAAAAAGACCATAAGAAGATGATCTCTTCTTACAGTCTAAATAATCTGCGGAATATAATTTATGAAACTGTATACAAGCAGAAAATGTGTACGTCAAAAACACATTGTTATGCCTATACACTTCGCCTACTAAACAGAGGCGAACAATTTCAAAACCACTTTTGAAATATGTTATAAATTATAATCTCGATTTTAGTAAAGTAAGTTACCTTCTACATTGCCTTGATTCCATAAAGAGCATAACCAAATAAACCTAGTAAAATTAGGAAAATTAATACTCATTATAAAATCCCTATTAATTTTAATTTAAAATCAATATTAGCAATTAGTTGGTGTCATAACTTACTTTCCCCCTTCGAAATTTTCTTTATTATCTCACTTTTCGATATTTTTGTAAATACAATTAATGGAATTTCCAATTCACGGATGCCAGCCATGTTCCTGCAAGAACCTCTGCAATTCTTCTTCAGACGGTACATTTTTCTCCCACTCCTCGCACTCCTTTAGAAACTCCTCAGTCTCATGAACGACAGAAGGTTCCTTCTTCCGAAACCGCACTGCTGCTTCCTCTACTTCACTAAGCTTCGTATATCCTCTCTCATGCCATTCTCGTAAAATGCCTTTCACATAAGCAAGCGTATGCTTGTTATTTTCATGGGCAATCTGGAGTGCTTTCCATACAAGTTCATCTGACAAATCATTCATCCACGTATTCAGTTCCTCCTTCGTATACGGTGACAAGCTGCCAAAGGTTTGTTCATAAAACGTGAATACATCGCTATCTGGAGTCATTCCTTCATCTGCTTCACAGCTTTCAGCATCGGCTTGAGAATCCTTAACTGGTATGCCAAAATACTCTAATAATAGCGGAATATTCATCTCTTCCTCCAAACATTTTTCCAAAAACATGTATACAAACTTTTTGCTTTTCACAGTTTTTAACTCACGCAGCACACATTTTTCAATATTCGTGTTCGTAACCGGGTTATAGCGTAACCAATTTTTGATGTATAACTCCTTCGTTTCTGCATCATATACTATTTTTCCATAATCGATGAACCGCTGCAGCAGCTTCTCAACAGTCTCACGGTTATAACCTGTTTCCATCTCCGCTAAACGCTTCGGCAAGGAATAAATGCCGCATTGCGTCGTTTTAGAACATGTCAGCAAGTATATGTAAAAGTATCGTTCCTCTGGCGTTAACTCCAATACAAAATCGTCCTGCCAAAAATCCACCTGTACATTTCGGTATACCGCCATATTAATTCCTCCCATCTTTGATGACACATATGAGATTTCCGTCTCCTTAATAGATATAAGGACAAAAGAGGAAATTTGGTAATTTGATTTTCAAAAAAATGACTACTACGGTTTTAGTTCTTTCGGGGTGATTCTTGTAGTAGTAGTTTTTTATTTTGTTTTTTTAATGATTTATTACTTATAAGGGGCTTTTAAGGGGCTTGCAAGGGGGTTATAATGGGCTATTCAGTGTCATTCTATTTAAAAAAATCCAAATTTGTCCAATTTAGAACAATAAAATCTAGTCAAAAGTAATGAAAATTTAAGAAGAATAAGGTACACTAATCAATGGTTTTAGTTTAAAATCGATTGACGTTGATATATACGGAGGAATAGTTTATGAACAACAACACAATAAATGAATCAGTTGAAGAAGTTGATAAAAAACGGTCAAGATCAAGCAAACGCTCTACAAATTGGAAACTTATCACAGCGGGCGGCGTTGGTATTATCGCGCTTCTTATTGGGGGAGTGAGTTATTATCAGACAACCCACTTCAATTCACAGATTACGATTAATGACACAAAAGTCGGTGGTATGACTGCTGATCAGGCAATCCAGAAATTAAAAGTATCTGGATTAGAAAACAAGGTCTATGTCGGAGAGAAACAAATTTTAGATGAAAAAAATACACAAACGGAACTTACAGAAAAAGATTTGCCTAAAGTTAAGGAACTATTAAAAAGCCAGTGGACATTTTTCCCTTCTTCAAAGGGAAAAAATTATTCACTGCTACCGAAAAATGCGGATCAGTATCGAAGCGAAACGCTGAAAAAACTTGTAGAAGAAAAGCTCATCTCTATGAATGAAGATTTAAAAGCGCCTCAAGATGCTATGGCGAAACTCGAACAAGGTAAAGTTGTTATTTCAAAAAGCGTTGACGGAAAACAGTATGACGTTGCTAGTCTATTAAAAGATTACGACAAGCAGAAGTATAAAAGTGAAATTCATTTGAAAACTGTATACATAAAGCCTATTAAAGAAAACGATTCGATTGTTAAAAAAGAAGAACAAGCACTACAGAATCTTCTTCAACAAACCATTGATTATAAGGTACAAAATAAAGTGCACTCTTTAAAAGCTAAAGATTTAATTAAAAACGCCTCTATGTCAAAAGATATGAAGGTTACAATCGACGCAAGTGACATTAAGAACAAGATTGCTGAAATTAATAATTCTCAATCAACATTAACTAAAAACTTCACATTTAAAACCCATTCTGGTTCGGTCATATCAGTAAGAGGACAAGGCTATGGCTGGGCAATAGATATTGAAAAAGAAGCAAAACGCGTCAAAGAAGCCTTCGAAAAAGGGGAAAAATCGCTTTCTGCTTCTCATATTTACGGAAATGGCTGGAATAATGAAGGCATCGGTTATGAAACAACAGCGAATAACGGCATTGGAGACACGTATGCGGAAGTGTCAATTGCTGAACAGCAAATTTGGATTTACAAAGATGGACAATTGGTAGTCACAACGAATGTAGTAACTGGTAAACATAGCACGAGTGAAGATACATCACCAGGTGTATGGTATATCCTTTATAAACGAACACCGTACACACTAAAAGGCAGTGCAGTAGGTAAACCCGATTATTCCGTTAATGTGGATTACTGGGCTCCATTTACAAACGGTGGACAAGGATTCCACGATGCCGGCTGGCGAACAAACTGGGCAAATAATGCCTATTTAACTGGAGGTTCGGGCGGATGTGTTAACCTCCCTCCTAGTATTGCGAAAACTGTGTATGATAATCTTAGTACTAATGAACCGGTTGTTGTGTACTAACAATATTTTCTTTATAAAAACAAAGAAGCAGGAAATCTTAAGTGATTGTCTGCTTCTTTGTTTTTTATTATTTATGCCATGTACTTATGGTACGGTTCAGCGTAATTCATTTACTTTTCTTTTCTAACAAGCCTAACAACATTCTCCACATGCGCCGTATGCGGGAACATATCAACTGGCTGTACATACTCCACGTCATAACTCTTCATTAACGTTTTCACATCACGCGCTAATGATGACGGGTTACAAGATACGTACACAACCGTTTCCGGTTTTACTTTTAAAATCGTTTCAAGTAGTTTATCATCACAACCAGTGCGCGGCGGATCCACAACGATGACATCTGGACGCCAGCCTTCTTTTACCCATTTTGGCAGCCATTGTTCCGCTTTTCCAGCCTCGTACTTTGTATTTGTGAAACCGTGACGCTTTGCATTTTTCTTCGCATCTTCAATCGCTTCTGGAATAACATCCATACCGCGCACTTCTGCTGCATCTTTTGCAAGCCACAGTCCGATTGTTCCAACGCCGCAATAAGCATCTACAACTTTTTCAGTTCCTGTTAAAGCAGCTGCTTTTTTCGCCTCGTTATATAACACAACGGTTTGCTCAGGATTTAACTGGAAGAATGCGCGTGCAGATAATTCAAATGATAAATCCCCGAGTGTTTCTTGAATTACTTCTTTTCCAGCTAAGCGGAATGTTTTATCGCCGAAGATGACTGATGTTTTACGCCAGTTCACATTTTGCATAATCGATTTTACAGACGGCATTTGTTTTTGCACTTCTGCAATAAACTGTTCTTTATTTGGCAATTCTTCTTTTGTCGTAATTAATGTAACTTGCACTTCCCCTGTTTGCACTGCAGCACGCGTTACAATTGTACGTACAAGACCTTTTTGTTTTCTTTCATTGTAAATAGAAATGTTCAGTTTTTCTAATATACGTCTTACAACTTTTGTTGCTTCGTTCGTTGCTTTATGTTGAATCATACAATGCGAGATATCAATTAAGCGATGTGAGTTTTGTTCGTATAATCCTGTGATGACCTTTTCATCTTTACGTCCGACTTGCAGTTGGCTTTTGTTACGATAATGCCATGGGTCTTCCATACCAAGCGTCTGACGAATCTTATCTTCCATACTGCCGTTCATATACTTCTCAAATGCTTGTACAACGATGTCACGTTTTTGATTTAATTGTTCTTGATAATCTAAATGCTGAAGCTGACAACCACCGCATTTCTCATAAACAGCACATGGCGGCTTCAAGCGATGCGGGGAAGCTTTACGAATTTTTTTCACTTTTGCTTCTGCAAAGCCACGCTGAATTTTCGTTGTTTC
This sequence comes from Bacillus sp. UNC322MFChir4.1, assembly GCF_000746135.1. Lineage (NCBI taxonomy): Bacteria > Bacillati > Bacillota > Bacilli > Caryophanales > Bacillaceae > Bacillus > Bacillus sp. UNC322MFChir4.1. Next base: position 11,469 of record NZ_JQKQ01000030.1, on the reverse strand, counting down.
TGCAACAACTTCTTCTCCTGGTAATGCCCCTGGAATGAAGACAACCTGGCGCTTAAAGTAACCTACGCCCTCTCCGTTAATCCCAAGACGCTTAATTGTCACAGGAAATGTTTGACCAACTTCTAACTTACTCTCGTGTTGTTTTTGTATCATTGTTACACCTCTACTCTATACTTTTCCATAAATATAATGATGCATAGCTGCAATATGGTTCACACTCTTGTTTCATTCGTTCTAAAAATACGTCATCTGGCTTTTGTTCTAATTGAAATAGCTGTTGAAGTGCACGTTGAATCCCAATATCAGCTTTTGGAAACATATTTTGACGTCCAAGAGCAAATAGTAAGAAATTTTGTACAGTCCATGCCCCAATACCTCGCACTGGTAATAGCACCGCTGCAACTTCTTCGTCTGTTTTCTCCTCTAGCTCTTCTAAGTTTAGCTTTCCGTCCACAATATGTTGTGCAAGTCCAATGATATACTCTGCTTTACGCTGACTAAATTTTTGATTTCTTAATTCTTCTACTGTAATATTTGCTACTTGTTCAGGCGTCGGAAAAAAGAAAACGCCTTTTCTTTCTGTTCCATATGTTTTTACAAATTGTTCTGTCAGTGCTGTCGCAAACTTTAGGTGAACTTGTTGATGAATAATACAACGAAGAAGACAAGCAAAATAATCGAACTCTAAAATAATTGGAGTATATGCAAATGTTTCAAAAAGCGGCCGTAATGATGTGTTCAAAAAATGATGTTGAATCTCATGAAAAGGTTGATTCCATTGAAAAATAGAAGAAATGCGCTTCATAATTTCGTCTTGTTTATCGCTTTGGCTAGAAATCCAAAATTGCGGTGCTCCAGTTGTCCCCTTCCCTTGTACACGGACAATAACTTGCTTTCCATCTAGGGTAAGTGGGACATGAATGGTTTTATCTTCTAAATGAATGATATTTAACGGGTCAAAAGATAAACGTTTTAATACTTCTTCAAAACGATACGGATAATCTAACGTAATTTGTTCGCTCCACATGCATTCCTCATCCTTTTTACACATCATTATAGCATGAGAAAACCGCAAGCATACATGCTTACGGTTGATTGCCCTTTACTAAATCATCTAAGCTTTTAAAATGATACCCCTTCTCGCGTAAATCATCAATAATTTTCGCAAGTGCTTCTGTGTTATCCTTCGAAATAGAGTGCAGCAAAATAACCGCTCCAGGATGAATCATATTCATTACATTATTATGAGCATATTGCCATCCTCTTTGCTCGTCTACTTTCCAATCGAGAAAAGCAAGTGACCAAAAGACATTATAGTAGCCCATATCTTTTGCAAGCGCTAATGTACGTTCACTAAAAATACCGCGCGGTGGCCTTACATATCGTACTTCTTTTTGTCCTGTCACCTTTTTAATTTCGTCTGTTACAATTTGCAATTCCACGCGAAGCTTTGCATCATGTACCGTTGTAAAATCTGGATGACTCTGTGAGTGATTTCCAACAATATGTCCTTCATTCACCATTCGTTTTAATAAATCTGGTTGCGTTTTAATATAGTGTCCTGTCACAAAAAACGTTGCTGGGACTTTCTTTTCTTTTAACACATCAAGAATTTTTCCGGTAAAGCCATTTTCATATCCATTATCAAACGTTAAATAAATATCTTTTTTCTTTGTATCCCCTAAATAAAATCCTCCGTTTTTCTGCAGCAGCTCTGTAAATTTTTGACCAGCATCCGGAGGAGTTTCATTTTTCGCGCGTGGAATTCCCCAATGATTTGGTGTATTCACATAAGCAAGCACAGAAGCCGGAACAAGTACCATCATAATTGAAAAGATAATACCAATGTATAACCAATTACGCTTCATTGTATAAGCTCCTTTTCCTATATAATCGTACTTGTAGTTTCTGTGTCTATAATTTTTTCATGCCGAACACGTTTTTCCATTTATACCAATACAAAGAAATCAATATATCGGCGCTTCGACACCGTTCGACGCACCGAACGCAAAAAAAAGAGCCGACAAACGTCAGCTCCTCACTCTTATTTAAAAACTGGTTCTTTAAACGATGCTAACTTCTCTAAAGATGATTTATCTACATCAGCATGTAAGCTATTACCGTGAGAATCCATCGTTACAACCGCTTTAAATCCTTCTATACGTAAATGCCACATTGCTTCTGGAATACCAAATTGTAAGAAATCAACGTCTTTTACTTCTTTAATGCACTCTGCGTAGTACTGTGCTGCACCGCCGATTGCATTTAAGTATACGCCGCCATGTTCATTTAATGCCGCCAATGTTTTCGCACCCATACCACCTTTACCGATAACAGCGCGAATACCGAATTTCTTCATAATATCGCCTTGGTACGGTTCTTCACGAATACTTGTTGTCGGTCCTGCCGCTTTAATTTTCCAATTGTCGTTTTCATCTTTTACAACAACTGGTCCGCAGTGATAAATAACTTGTCCATTTAAATCAACTGGGCAATCGTTATCCATTAAATGTTTATGAATTGCATCGCGGCCTGTATACATCATACCGTTGATTGTTACAACGTCACCAACGCGAAGTTCGCGAATTTGTTCCTCAGTAATTGGCGCCTGTAAGACGATTTCACGTTGTGTATTTGCTTCTTCGTTTGCCTCCTCGTGTTTTAACGTGTCTTCACCTTCTTGGTATAACCAGTCAATAATTTCACCTGATTCTGGGTGAATCGTTACACCTAGGCGGCGATATGCCCAGCAGTTATACGCAACAGAAACATAGAAGCTAGCTGGGAGACGGTTGTATACACCGATTTTGCAGCCAAGTAATGTTGTTTCGCCGCCAAATCCCATCGTTCCAATACCAAGCTTATTGGCATTTTCCATAATATAATCTTCAAGTTGCTTCAATTCTGGAATTGAATTTTCATCATCTAATGAACGGAACAATTGGTTTTTCGCAAGTTCATAACCTGACGTGCGATCTCCTCCGATACCAACGCCAATTACGCCGGCGCTGCATCCTTGCCCTTGTGCTTGATATACCGCATGAAGAAGGCATTTACGAATTCCTTCTAAATCACGGCCAGCTCGTCCTAGTCCTTCAATTTCACAAGGTAAGCTGTATTGAATATTTTTATTTTCACAACCACCGCCTTTTAAAATAAGGCGTGCATCGATATAATCTTTTTCCCATTGCTCAAACTTAATGACAGGTGTTCCTGGTCCTAAGTTATTTCCGCTGTTATCACCAAACAGAGAATCTACAGAGTTCGGGCGAAGCTTCCCGTCTTTCGTTGCTTGTTCGATTGCTTTGTAAATTGCTTCTTTAATTTGCAGTTGGTTTACACCAACTGGTGTGTACACTTTAAAAGTTGGCATCCCTGTATCTTGGCAAATTGGCGAAATATTATCATCAGCCATTTTAATGTTATTTGTAATTGTGCCAAGTGCCATCGCAGAACGAGTTCCTGCATTTTCTCGTTCCTTCGCTTGTTGAATTACACGCCTTACATCTTTCGGTAAATTCGTTGACGTTTCAACAATTAGTTGATACATGCTTTCTTGAAGCTTTTTCATAATTACTTCCCCCTCAATTGTGAACGCTACCAAAACGCATTTCAAAATTTCACAATATGATTATACTCTTTTTTTTCCATTCCTTCTATTTTCAATAGCGTCTTAATGAGATTATATTTTTTTGTATCTTTTTAAATATGCTTGTACATCATCATATGCACCGCTTTCATTTGCATATTTAATATAATTTTTAATTGTACGGAACCACTCTAACGTAGATGGCCTTGTTTCTACTATGGCATCGGTTAAATCCTTCATTGTAATCATTCGCTCTATGCCCGTTGTCATAATTTCTTCTAAAACATTTTCTAAAGCTAGCTCCACTACATTCTCAATATCAGCACCAGAATAAAGTTCTGTTTCTTTCGCTAGCAAATCGTAATCTATTGTTGAAATCGGTTTGCCTGCCAACTTAATTTTAAAAATACTGCTCCGTGCTTCTAAATCGGGCGGTGAAACAAAAATCATTTTGTCAAAGCGACCTGGTCTTTTAAATGCAGGATCAATATCCCATGGCATATTTGTCGCACCAATTAACAATAGTTTATCTGTATTCGTATCAATACCTTCGATTTCTGTTAACAATTGATCTATAACTGTTCTTAGTGTCGGATGCCCTGATGCTTTACTCCGGTTAAATCCAAGCGCATCCATTTCATCTAGAAATAAAATACATGGTTTTTTGGAACGAGCATATTGGAAAATTTCTCGTATGTTTTGTTCACTTACGCCAACATACGGATCAAGAATATCAGTAATACTCATTGTCGTAAAATGCGCTCCACATTCTCCTGCAGTTGCTTTTGCAATATATGTTTTACCGCAACCAGGAGGGCCATATAATAAAATACCGCCACCAACTTTTTTCTTAAACCGTTCAAATAACCCAGGTGAAGTAAAGGGTTTTATAATTTTCATTTGGATCGCTTTTTTCACATCATGCAAACCGCCGACATCCTGAAATGTAATCTGATCTTGTTCATATTTTTGTTTGCTTCTCCCGCCTTGAAGCACATTCATCGGAATCACATTTTCTTCCGCGTTTTCATTTACATAAGCTGTATGTAACTGTTTTTCTTTTTCAGGAGATGGCTCTACTACGTAATGCTCGTTTTTTTCAAAATGGCTCTCTTCTTCAGTTACATGTGGTGCTTCTTTCGGATTTGTAAGAGCCTGTGATAAAGCTGCGAGTTCAGCAGCAACTTTATCCTTCCATTCTTGATCACCATACTGAAGGGCTTTCGATAAAGCTTGCAGCGCATTTGCTACCTCTCCCTGCTCTTTATACTCTACCCCAATCAAATACCAAATCAATCCATTTTCTTCATCTTGTGCTACTACTTGTTTTAACACATCTATTTTATTCACCCTTCGCTCTCCCATCATGATCTTTTTATTTTTTTATATAACTTGTACATCGGTGTAGATAACCAACTCCATATACAAATGATAATATAAAATAAAAGTCCAGCTCTCAGTATAACGTCCGAATGTAACGTAGCTAATAAGCCCATCGTTCCAACACCTATTGCCCAAAAGATAAGCGGACCACCTATTTTATCGATGAGAACATTCGGAAAGAAAATCGGATGAATCATCTCTTCTGCTTCTTCTAAAATTTCAAGTAAATCTTTATTATTAGGCGCCAACAAGAACGCTTGTCGATAATATTTGTATGCTTCTCTATACCTTTTCTTTGATGATGCATGGAGTCCTAACTTCACTAAAAAATTTACCTCATTATCTGATACATAATAATTATCTTTTAAAGATTCCTCTATTTCTTGTTTCGTTCCTATTGCGAGTAATAAAATAAATTGATAATGAAGAACGGTAGGATGGTTCGGATTAACTTCTACCGCCTCTTTTATGAGTTGCTTAGCTTTTTCAATATGACCTGTTTTTAATAAAATATATGCATATTTCGCCATCGCTTGCGCATTGGAAGGGTCTGAATACAGCACATTCAAAAAACTTTGCTCCGCTTTTTCAAGTTCATTCGTATATGTATATATATGTCCAAGTGTATAGTACACTTCTTCTGGGTCATAACCATGTTGCAAAGCTGATAAGCAAATCTCTTTTGCTTCATCATATTGTTCTAAATCTGCATAACAGCATCCCAAAAAGTACAATGCTCCCGCATGCTGCGGATTATGAGAAAGCAACGTTTCCAATTTCCGCTGTGCTGTTTCAATATGACCAATCTCGTAATAATGCAACGCTTCTTGCCACAACATCGTTTCACTGTGTGAAGTTGACATGGAGCATCTCCCCTCCTGCTATCAATGCCGCTTGGGCCATGATACCAACTATTCCAACGATTAAACCGATCCGGTGTAATGACTCTACATTTTCATTTACTAAATTATGAATTCGAAACCGTTCCCGCAGCGCATATACATACACACCTGTTACGACTACAGCAGCTATTCGAGAAGCAATCTTTAGCACATATATATCACCAATTAGAGCGGCAAAGATGAACATTGCTAATAAAGTCATTATTCCTATCATAAGAAGTATATATATTTTCTTTTTGGACTCTTTTAACCAAATCGCATTGCAAGTTCCTAAAATCATAATCGGAATAATCCCAAAAATAAGTCCAATAACAAAAAAATTATAAATATTATACGTTTTTGTTTCTCTCGCTTGTTTCCCTTGTAATACAGGTTCCATTAAGTTGTGTGACATATACTTCCTCCTTTTCCATATTTACATTATAAAGTATATTTTCATCCTATTTACAGCGAAAATAAAAAAGTCGACAACATTTGTTGTCGACTTCTGATTACTCACTCTTTTTAAATTGCTCACATTTAAACTCAATATCATCTAACATTTCAAGAAGGCGATCTACATCTTCTAGTTCCACGTCTTCTGGTTCAATTGTATCAATAACCTCTATAAACATATTTAAACGTTCTTTCAAATATACTAATTGTGAATCTTTATCATAAGTAGCATTTCCCATAGGTGCTCTCTCCTTTTTGTGCGAGTTATCTTGATTATTTCTTAAAAGATATAAGTATTCCTACATATTTGCAAAAAATAATACACTTATATAACCCGATTGCTTCGACTCATACTAAGCATACTCATTCGTTTGCTTGTTGAATCTTTATTTTATTATACAGTAAAAATGATTACCACGGACATGAATTTTTGCATTAATTTGAGTAAAATGATATGTCCCGCTATTCCTCCACCTCAAAATTCAAGGAAAATCGCAGAAGGTTCAACTAGATGAATCCATTTTAATTTTTCAATATGTAAATTGCTGCAATGCAGAAAAAGGATCCTTCTCTCGCTTTATTTAAACTTCGCATGTGGCAGAACTTCTATGTATGACCAGATGCTCTCGCCCATCTAAAAAGAATGGTTTTTCTTCAGTGGGGATAACTGTCCGTAAAAGCCCGATTGGGTGGGCTAACCATCAGTAGGGATGAAAAAACTCCCCACTGATGGAAGTTTCACTTTATTAAAAAGCAATCTTCTTCTATCATAGAGGATGGACAAATTGTTATTTCAATAGTCAAAGGAGTATTTCATAAATGAATACATCACAAAAAATGAAGCCGATTACTCCTTCTTATGATCCATGGGAAGCTTATATGGATTTTGAAGAGTATGGCAAATTATTATTAACAAACGTTGAGTTTACAACGACAACATTATGCAATATGCGCTGTGAACATTGTGCTGTTGGTTATACACTGCAGCCAAAAGATCCAAATCCACTTCCGCTTGATTTACTATTACAACGATTAGATGAAGTTCCACATCTACGTTCTTTAAGCATTACAGGCGGTGAGCCGATGCTTTCTAAGAAGTCTGTTGATAACTATGTAACACCGCTCTTAAAATATGCTCACGAACGAGGCGTTCGCACCCAGATCAACTCTAACCTAACTATAGATTTAGCCCGTTATGAACAAATTATTCCTTATCTCGATGTTTTACACATTTCTCATAACTGGGGAACGATTGATGATTTCGTCCAGGGCGGATTTGCGATGATGGAACGCAAGCCGTCATATGAACAACGTGCTAAATTATTTGAACGAATGATTTCAAATAGTAAAGCATTATCAGAGGCAGGCGTTCTTGTTTCTGCTGAAACAATGCTCAATAAGCGTACACTTCCGCATATTGAACATATTCACCGTCAAATTGTTGAAGAGATGGGCTGTAAACGTCATGAAGTACATCCAATGTATCCAAGTGATTTTGCGAGCAATCTTGAAATTTTAACGAAAGATGAAATCCGCAGTGCCATTTCACGCCTTCTTGATATTCGAGATGAAAATGTGTGGATGCTATTTGGAACATTGCCATTCTATGCATGCAGCGATGATGAACGTGATTTAGAAATATTCAAGAAACTGCATGCAAGTAAAAATGTCACAGTACGTAATGACCCAGACGGTCGTTCTCGTTTAAATGTAAATATTTTTGACGGCAGTATTATTGTTACAGATTTCGGTGACATTCCAATGCTCGGAAATGTCCAAACGAATACATTACAAGAAGCCTATGACAAGTGGAGTGCCTCAAAAACAGCAAAAGAATTAAGCTGTCATTGTCCAGCTGTAAAATGCCTTGGGCCAAACATTCTTGTAAAAAATAGTTATTATCCCACAGAAAATTTCTTAACAAAACAAGCAAACATCACATTATAAGAAAAAACGTCAGCGTACTATCATGCTGACGTTTTTTGTATGAACATTTACTTTGGATCAGAAGACGGAATAAACTTAAAAGAGATATGATCTTGAATTGGTATGGATGCTCCAATTCCTTGTGATGTAATATTTTTAATCATCAATTTTCGCTGATTCCCTTTTAAAACAAGATATACCTCACCAAATGTTACTTTTCCTTTTTCGTTAACGGCTGGCGTATACGCATATAAATATCCAAGTTGTTTCGGACTAATATTATATACTCGTTCATGCTGGGTTCCATAACCAATGATTGTTTTAAACGAAAGAGGTAAACGTACTTTTTCCATCGCTTTTAGCAGCATCATCTTCTTCACATCTTCTGCATCCTTAATGTAAGAAGTAAGCCCACCTTCTACTAGTTTTTGTGCCTCTTGTCTATAGCGAAGTGGATAATATCCCTGTCCACCGCGATTATCATGAACATTCCGATTGACTTGCCTGTATTCCCAGTTCATTGTTGTTTCAGTCGATTCATAATTTAAAGGCCATTGTCCTAAATAAATTTTCGCACGGTATCCAACTGCAAGTGGTGCATTAGAAATGGATGTTTCATTAAACATCCGAATTAAATCCGGATTTTCAATCTTTATTGGCGATGTCTCAAGCAACGCTTTTGCTAATTCGCTCGGTTGTAAGCGCGGCAAGTCCTGCGTTGGATTTGGATACGTATTTTCTTTTGAAATGTTTAAAACAGATGGTGGAACCTTTACATTCAATTCTGTCTTCGCAAAGCTACTACAAGGAAATAAAAAGATAAACGAGAACATAATGGTGATATAAATATTGCACACTCGTTTCATCCGTAAAGCTCCTTCCTAATGGGACTATACGGTTATATTCTTTTCCCTGCTCTCTATTGTTATCCAAACTTTTTATAATAAATAAAAACCGATTCCCATAATGAGATATGCGGCAAGTAATGTTAAACCTTCAAACCAGTTCGTATCGCCATCATTTGCTATAGCAATTGTCAAAAATACAGCTGTAATCATTGCGACTAATTCTGGAATCGTAAATACAAGAGGCATATTTACCGCGGAGAACATCGAAATAATGACAAGTACAGGCGCAACAAACATGGCAATTTGTAATGTTGAACCAACTGCAATTTCAACAGCGATATTCACTTTATTTTTATAGGCCATAACTATAGCCGATGCATGCTCTGCTGCGTTTCCAACAATCGCCACAATAATAATCCCGATAAATAATTCACTCCAGCCAAATGTTTTAGCGACAGTTTCAATCGTATGTACAAGTGCCTCTGATACATAAGCAACCGCTATTGTTGCAATTGCCAAAACAAGCAATGCTTTTCCTTTTGACCATTCCGGTTCTTCATCATGCTCTACTACTTCGTCTTTATGCTGGTATACACCGCGATGCGTGACAAGTTTGAAAAACAATGCCGCTAAATATAAAACAATCATAATAATAGAAATGCCGACGCTAAGTTGGAACGTTTTTCCTACGTTCATGCTTTTTGAAAATATTTCAGGAATGACAAAAGCAACGACAACCGCAAAAATTAATAAAGCTGAATTATGGCGCGCGTCATATACATTGAAGCTTTGACGTTTATACTTTAGACCCCCTACAAAGAATGAGAGTCCACCCACTAGTAATAGGTTCCCAAGAACAGAACCTGTTAACGAAGCGAGTACGACTTCTGTTAACCCAGCTTGCAATGCAAAAATTGAAATAATAAGCTCAACTGCATTACCAAATGTTGCGTTTAACAAGCCTCCTATACGAGGTCCTGATACAACCGCCAAACTTTCCGTTGCTCTCCCCATAAAACCGGCCAGTGCGATAATTGTAACGCAATAGACAGCAAACATAATTGTTTGTGGCCAATGCATTACGTTACCAAGAACAGAAAGCGGTACACCAATGACTGCAACAAATAAAAAAATCTTATTAAACATCCTTTTCATCCTTCCATTTCTTTCTCAATCACTCTTTATATTACCATTATTATTCTTCTAATTTACCCAATTTTTATCATAATTACGTTTAAAAAAGAGCATTGTAGAAAAAAGTAAGAGCGAGTAAAAAAATATGAATGTTAAGTATGAGATACTCGAAAGGAGCAGAAACAAATGCATCTAAAAGAAAAAATAGAAAATATTATTCAAAGCAAACGCATTGGTGTCCTAGCAACAATGCGTGACAACAAACCGTATAGCTGTTTTATGATATTTTTTCACGAAGATTTCGTATTGTACGCTGCAACAGATCGGCAATCCAAAAAAATAGCAGATATCAAACAAAATGCGAATGTTCATGTTTTACTTGGTCGCGAGGGAAAAAAATGGGACGAAGAATATCTTGAAATAGAAGGTATTGCTTCTATTGAAGAAGACAGCACGCTAAAAAATAAATTTTGGACAAATAGTTTAAAACGCTGGTTACTTGGTCCTGAAGATCCAAATTACGTGTTAATAAAAATCAATCCTGACACCATTTATTACATTGATCATACTGGTACAGCACAACCAGAATTTTTACGCCTATAACAAATTAAGACGAGACCTCACAAAAGATGAGGTCTCGTTTTGTCGAAAAGTTCTTTTCCAAAAAATATTGAAAAAGCTGGAACTTTCTAAAGATCCTGTTATATAATAGTACTAACTTAAATAAACTGTATTAAAACAGATTGAGAGGAGAAATAATGATGATCAAAAGAGAAGAACGGAAAAACATGATTGAATTTATTGAAAAGAAGAAAGGAATCGAACGTGAAGAACTGATGTATATGACGGACGACGAAGTAGAACATATTTACAATGTGACGTACTTCTTATATGAGGAAATTGCAGAGTAATATAAAAAAACCGCTATCTACTGGTATTATCCCCTTTAAGTAGACATTCAAAAAAACCTTCATGATAAGATGAAGGAAAGAATGAAACTTGGAGGGGATTTTTCTATGGCGAAAAAGGGACAACAATTTCAATCCTACACGGAAGAATTTAAGTTAGATGCCGTTAGGGCCTATGTGAATGGGTCCGAAAGTTATCAAAGGCTCTCAGAACGATTAGGTATTCGAAGTTGTACACAATTAAAGGTTTGGGTGAAAAAATGGAAAAATGGTGAACCATTTGATGAACGTAGTAAAGGTAATGCACCGTTTAAAGGACAACCACGTACAAAATTTAAAACAGT
>NZ_JQKQ01000029.1:0-76006 GCF_000746135.1 Bacillus sp. UNC322MFChir4.1 | reverse complement strand
CAAACTCTCCAATAAAGTGTTTGTCTAGCATCATAAATAAAAATTGACGTTTCACGTTGTTTGTTTCGTTCAGTTTTCAAAGAACTTGTCCGTCGCTCATTTGCGACTTTCTCATGTTAACATCTTTGTTTTTCGATGTCAACATTGTTTTTTACTTCTTTTTTCATTTCGCTTTCTGCTTTCGTGCAGCAGCGACGTTTATTAATATATCATCTGCTTTTTATAAAAACAAGCATTTTTTAAAAAAATATGAAGTTTTTTATGCTATCCATTCAATTCTTTTATAAACCTTTAGCTAACCATACAAGAAATACCTTACTTAAGAATTTTTTTAGAAAATTTTTACATGTTCTTAACCGTAATTCCCTGGCATTTGTTATATAGTAAAACAGTAAACCATCAAAACACTATTATGGAGGAATTCATTTATGGAAAGATTGACGAAGTTTTCATTGAAAAATAGGGCCGCCATTATCATCATGGTTTTTCTCATCTCTGTATTAGGTATTTATTCCGGCTCTAAATTACCGATGGAATTTTTACCAAGCCTGGATCAACCAACTATAACAATTACCACTTTATCTGAGGGGCTAGATGCTGAAGCAATGACGAAAGAAGTGACAGACCCTCTCGAAAAGCAATTCCGAAACCTTGCACATGTCGATACCATTACATCGTCAACAAGTGAAGGCTTATCAAAAATTGAAATTATGTATAAAGCAAAGACGAATATGAAAGATGCAGCGCGTGAAGTCGAAAAACTCACAAACGGAATCACACTTCCAAAAGACGTCATGAAACCTGTTATCAGCCAACTAAATACTTCTATGATCCCACTCGCACAAATTACAGTCCAAAAGAAAAATGGCTTCACAAAAGCTGACGAGAAACAAATTGAAAAAGAAATCGTCCCACAACTTGAAAGTATCGATGGCGTTTCTAATGTTATGTTTTATGGGAAATCAACATCTGAGTTATCTATTGTATTAGATCCCGCTAAAATGAAAGATAAAAACATCGCAACATCACAAATCGTATCCGCCCTGCAAGGAAAAGAAGCTTCTATACCAGCTGGGCAAATATCTATAAATAATGAAAATTACCTACTTCGCGTAATTGGAGAAATAAAAAGCGTTGATGATATACAGAATGTTACACTAACACCTGAACTAAAGTTACGCGACATCGCAAAAGTTGAATTAAAACAACATCATGATGCTATTTCTCACATTAACGGCGATGACGGCGCTGTACTAGTCGTTGCGAAAGAACCGAGCAAAAATGCCGTTACAATCGGAAAAGAAATCGAGAAAAAGGTTGATGATATAAATAAGAAATATAAAGAAACTTTCACTATAAAAACACTTATGTCTACACACGAACAAGTCCAAAATGCTGTTACAAGTATGGGGAAAGAAGTTGTGCTTGGCGCGATTGCCGCTACATTCATCATTTTAATTTTCTTGCGTAACATTCGTACTACTCTAATTTCGATTGTTAGTATCCCATTATCCATACTTCTTACACTCTTTTTACTTAATCAGTCTAATATCACTTTAAACATTTTAACTTTAGGTGGATTGGCAGTTGCTGTCGGACGTCTCGTCGATGATAGCATCGTTGTAATTGAAAACATCTTCCGTCGTTTACAAAAAGATTCTTTCTCGAAAGACTTAATTATTGACGCTACGAAAGAAGTAGCAATCGCAATTACGTCTTCTACCTTAACAACCGTCGCCGTATTTTTACCAATCGGTCTTGTATCAGGCGGAATCGGTGAATTTATGTTGCCTATGGTATTAGCAGTTGTTTATTCAATTCTTTCATCTCTATTAGTGGCTTTAACAGTTGTGCCACTCATGGCTTTTCTACTTTTAAGGAAAACAACACATACAGAGCAAAAAGAAACGAAACGTTATACAGCCATTTTAAAATGGTCGTTATCACATAAATTTATCATTTTATTTACCGCTTTTTTATTATTTGTCGGTTCAATTGCAGCTTACATTCTACTCCCAAAAGCGAACATTAAATCTGATGATAACACCATGCTTTCTATTAATATGACATTCCCTGCTAATTACGATTTAGAGAAAGGGAAGCAGCAGGCTTTTGAATTTGAGAAAAAATTACTTGCAGATCCAAATGTAAAAAACGTTATATTACAAATGGGTTCCGCTGCAGAAGATGCACAATGGGGACAAACGAGAAAAAACAATCTTGCAAGTATATTTATAGATTTTAAAAAGGGCATTGACCTTGAACCGTACATTAATAAACTAAAAAAAGAACAGAATCAATTTCAACCAGCGACATTTGATTATATAAAAGTAAGCTTTTCAAGTTTCGGCGGTGGAAACGCATTACAATTTAATATCACTGCAAACAATAATAAAGATTTAAAACAAGCTTCTGACCTTGTTACTACAAAATTAAAAAGCTTAAATAGTCTTTCAAAAGTAAAAACCAATACAGAGGAAGAGAAAAACGAATGGGTTGTTAACGTCGATCAAACAAAAGCAGAAAAGGCAGGCTTAAATTCCGAAGTCATCGGACAACAAGTTGCATTTTTAATGAAAAAATCACCAATTGGCCAAATCACACTAGACAACGAAAAGACAACTCTTATGTTAGAACACAAAAAAACAGAGACACCTAATAAAGATACGATTTTAAACTCAAACATCCTATCACCAATTACTGGCTTAATCGCATTAAAAGATGTTGCAACGATTTCTGAAAAACAAATACAAACTGAAATATTCCACAAAGATGGAAAAGAAACAATTCAAGTTACAGCAGAAGCAAAAGATGAAGATTTAAGCAAAGTAAGCGCAGAAGTAAATACAGCTATTGCAGATTTAAAATTGCCTGATGGGGCAAAAGTTAACATTGCCGGAGCAACAGAATCGATGCAAGAAAATTTCACTGATTTATTTAAGGTTATGGGAATCGCAATCGGTGTCGTTTACTTAATTATGGTTATTACTTTCGGGCAAGCACGCGCACCATTTGCAATTTTGTTCTCTCTGCCATTAGCAGCTGTTGGCGGAATTTTAGGTTTAATAATTTCACAAACACCTGTCGATTTAAACTCTCTGATCGGAGCTTTAATGCTAATCGGAATTGTTGTAACGAATGCCATTGTCTTAATAGAACGTGTACAACAAAATCGCGAAAAAGGAATGGCAACAAGAGAAGCACTATTAGAAGCTGGTTCTGTACGATTGCGCCCAATTATTATGACAGCTATTACAACCATCTTCGCAATGCTTCCTCTATTATTCGGTGATGCACAGGCCGGAAGTATGGTATCAAAAAGCTTAGCTGTTGTAGTCATTGGCGGTTTACTAGTTTCTACATTACTAACACTAGTTGTCGTACCCGTTATGTACGAATTGCTAGATAAAATCGGTAGTAAAAAGCATCGCAAAAACCGACACGAACCTTATACAGATGTTCCTAAATCTTAACGTTACAACAGCCGTATTCAGACTTCTGAATACGGCTGTTGTTTTTTCTCTCAAAATTGTGTAGAACTCGCTCACTCCTTTGGCAAGAGGCAGAAAAAAGGACCTGACCGCTTCTACGCACGGCCAGACCCTCTCACCCATCTAAAAGAAAGTTCTTTTATCTCTGCTTTTCAACTTGTATTTATATAGAAGCAATTAATTGTTATAAAAAATAATATGAGGGAATGCTGTATAGAACAATCTAACAGCATTCCCTTATATACAAATCGTAGCTATACAAAACAAAAAGTAATCCCCACTCGCTTTCTCCCTTTGGTTTAAACCTTGCACATGGCAGAAAAAGGACCTGACCGCTTCTATGCACGGCCAGATCCTCTCGCCCACCTAAAAAAAGGAGTTTTTTATTCACTTTGTTTATAAAAGCTATGCTGCTTTTACCTTACTACTTTTACGTGACTTTTTCGTACCAGTAAAACGCTTATGAAGTACAGACGCAGTAAAACGAGCAATAATATTAAATAGTAATACCATAATAATTAATACTGCTGCTGACTTTGTTGCAATTAGTTTTGCATCAGGGATAATTCCCTCAGAATTCAACTTCCAAATATGCACCGCTAATGTTTCTGCTGGTCGAAATGGATTTAATGGATGTGAAGGGCTTGAAAAATCCGCTGCTGAGTTTAAAATTGGTGACGTTAATCCAGCTGTATAAATGAGTGCCGCTGCTTCACCAAAAATACGTCCAGCTGCTAGAATTACACCTGTAATAATTTGCGGCAATGCAGATGGAAGCATACTTCTTACAATTGTTTGCCACTTCGTTGCACCTAACCCAAGACTTGCTTCTTTCACATTCGTTGGAATTTCTGTCATTGCATTTTCACAAACGCGCGTTAAACCTGGTAAATTTAAAATTGTTAAGGCTAAAGCTCCGCCCATGACAGTATATCCCCAACCCGCTGTTGTAACGAACACAAGCAATCCAAATAGACCAACTACAATAGAAGGTAAGGACGCCATTGTTTCAATGCATAAGCGAACAAAATTTAAAAAACGACCTTGTTTTGCATATTCCGCCAAGTAAATCCCTGCACCGAGACCTAAAGGAATTGAGATAATCAATGTAATAACAAGCATGTAAAAAGAGTTAAATAATTGAGGTCCAATTCCCCCTCCTGCTCTTGTATTACTCGGTTCTCCAAATAAAAAACTCGGATCCCAAAATCCCCAACCTTTTTGTAAAATTTCATATACAAGAAAAATAAGTAAAGTGACTATAAAGAAGGCAACTGCATATAAAATACCTGTCCATATCTTATTAACTGTTCTAGCATTCATCGTTATCTTTCACCTCTTTGGCCAATCGCTCGAATTATTACAATAAATAAGAACGAAATCAAAAGTAGTATCATCGCTAACGTCCATAGCGCATTATTCCAGGCTGTTCCATTTAACGTATTTGTCATATCCATTGTCAAAATACCCGTTAAAGTTGAAGTTGGACTATATATTCCTTCTGGTAATTTTATTGTATTTCCTATTACCATTTGTACCGCTAGCGCTTCCCCGAAAGCTCGAGCTACTCCAAGAACAATCCCTGTTAAAATACCTTTTTTTGCAGCCGGAACAATAACACGACTAATTGCTTGCCATTTCGTCGATCCTAAACCATAAGAGGCTTCTAAATAATCAAAAGGAACCGAACGAATTGCATCAGAAGCAATACTTGCAATCGTTGGCAAAATCATAATACTTAATACAATAACACCGGCAATTAAACTAAATCCTACACCACCAAATGAATCTCGTAAAATCGGAATTAAAATCGTAACACCTAGTAAACCATATACAACAGATGGAATCCCTACCAACAATTCTAAAACTGGTTTTAACACCCTGTTTCCAAACTTCGGAGAAATTAAATTCATAAACACTGCGAGTGCAATTGCAATGGGTGCACTAATAATTACTGCCCCAAGAGACACTAAAGTAGATCCAACGATGAAAATAACAGCTCCAAAGCTTCCATTCCCTTCATTCGGAGCCCATTTTGTTGATGTAAACACTTCTGAAATCGAAATATTACTTTGTGTAAATGATTGAATTCCTTTTGCACAAATGAATGCGATAATAGCTAATGTAATAGCAACAATTAATAAACCACAAATCGTTACAAGTGTTCTTCCAATATATTCACTTTTTACGTAGTTAATTTGTTTTTTCCCCTTCATCACAAGACCACAACCTCACTTCATATATTGAAATGAACAGGACTGGCTAAACAGCCAGCCCCGCTTTATATTATTTTATTGCTTTAATTTAGACATTGGGATGTAACCCATCTCTTCTACTTTCTTTTCAAAGTCTTTACCTTTTACATAATCAATGTAGCCTTTTGTTGCATCTTTTGCTTCGCCTTTTGTAATCATGTATTCATAAGACCAGAACGGATATTTACCAGCAGAAATATTTTCAGTTTTTGGTTCTACACCATCAATTTTTAATGTTTTTAATGAGCCTTTTTTGTCACCAGTCATGTAGGACATAGCTAAGTAGCTAACAGATCCTGGTGTAGAGTTAATCGCTTGCTCAACTGCACCATTTGAATCTTGTGTTGTACCTGTAGAATCGTTAATTTTTACGTCTTTCATAACTGTTTTTTCAAATGTAGCACGTGTACCAGAAGCTGCTGGACGATTAACGATATTGATTTTTTCATCTTTTCCGCCAACATCTTTCCAGTTTGTAACTTTACCAGAGAAAATATCTTGTACTTGTTTTAATGTTAAGTTATCAACTTTTACATCTTTATTTACCACTAATGCAAATGCGATACCTGCAACTTTGTTATCTACTAATTCTTTCGCTTTATCTGCTTCTTTTATTTTATCCGCAGCAGGAACATCAGAATTACCAACTTGTACAGCACCAGAAGCTACTTGGTTAATTCCAGTACCACTACCGCCGCCTTGAACTGTAATTGATACTTTTGAATTTTTGCCCATAAATTCTTTAGCTGCCTCATCTGCAAGTGGTTGAAGCGCTGTAGAACCAGCCGCTGTAATTGTACCCGATAATTCTTGCTTCGTTTCATTAGTACCTTTAGCAGTTTCCTTTGCGCCTTCTGATTTCCCACACCCTACTAAAGCACCAGCAACTACTAATGCTGCTAAAGAAAATTTCAAACCTTTTTTCATACCCATGTTTTGTACCCCCATTTTATTATCACTTTGCATTCCCACGTTTTTATGTGTATAACTCTTAATACAAATTCATTGTAGAACAATAATATTATGCCAGTGTTAAGCGTTTTTAAATTTTAAGTAAAGACAGTAAATTCTTAGAAAAGGCTGTATATATTCACTGTTTCTCTACAAAGGAAGTAAAAAATCTCAAGAAACCGCACACATTGTAAATTTAATTTTAATAATGTAAATTGAATGTAAATTTCGATATATAATTTTACGTTTATCCTGTTAAAACAACTAAAAACTCCGCGCACAACGGATTAACATTTACATATAAATCGCTGCCATGCAGAAAACAACATGACCTCTACTCGCTCTTTCCTTTTAGTTTCGTTTTAAACTTTACATATGGATGCTCTCGTCCCTCCCTAAAATTTTTATATCGTTTTTTACTTGGGGTGAAACTTCCATAAGGAGAGGCTTTACGGCCAGTTAATGCGGGATAAATTGGAACAATTAAATAAATAATTGAATATTTCTAAATTAACAATTGACAACATCATTCACTATCATCTAGTATGATAGTAACAAAAAGTTTCCTTAGGGAAACTTTTTAAACTCGCACTAAAAAAATAGAGGTGAGGTAACTCTTATGACATCGGTTAAAACTCAACCACTTTCTACTTTTAAAACAGGTCAGCTCGTACAAATTGAAAAAATCAACTTAGAAGGAACGATGAAACGTCGCCTGCTAGATTTAGGATTCATTCCAGGTGCAACAATTAAAGTGTTACAAAAGAGCCCGCTTGGTGATCCCATTGCATATCAAGTAAGCAATACAACAATCGCGCTTCGAAGTGAAGAGAGTTCTCTCATATTAGGAAGCTTGACAGGAGATGATTCACAATGAAGAAACATCGCATTGCATTAGCTGGGAATCCAAACACAGGAAAAAGTACACTATTTAATACGTTAACCGGATTAAAACAGCATACTGGAAACTGGACAGGAAAAACGGTATTAAAAGCTGAAGGTGAATACGAGCATCACGGAAACCTCTATACTGTAATCGATTTGCCAGGAACATATTCCTTATACTCAAATTCTGCTGATGAAGAAGTAGCACGTGACTATATTATTTTTGAAAAACCAGACGTAACAGTTGTTGTTGTTGATGCCACTGCAATGGAAAGAAATTTGAATTTAGCCTTGCAAGTAATGGAAATGACAAAAGAAGTAATTATATGTGTGAATTTAATTGATGAGGCTGAAAAAAAGGGCATTCTAATCGATGAGAAAAAATTAGCGAAATCGCTTGGAGTTCCCGTTGTAAAAATTTCTGCCCGCAATAAATTCGGAATTGATCAGTTGCTAAACAAAATTGAAAAAGTAGCGAATAGAAAATTAATTCCTACACCTTTCCAAATTACTTATAACGAGAAAATAGAAAAGATGATTCAGGAGCTCGAGCCGCAAATATATAAAATGTTCGGAGACACTTATCCTACTCGCTGGATCGCACTTCGCATGTTAGATGGGGACAAAAATTTCTTAGAATCTCTTCAAAAGCATCATGAAGAACCACTTGTAAGGGAGGTCGTAATGAATGGAATCTCATTCAACCAGTAAAGCTCTTCCATTAGACTATATCGTTCAGCATGCGCGAACGCTTGTAAAAGAGGATATTCGTGATGAAATTGTCGGTGATATTTACCGTGCCTCAGCTACTATTTGTAAAGATTCAGTTCAATATACAGATAAAAATAAATTATATCGTTCAGAGAAGCTTGATAAAATCTTCACTTCTCCTATATTCGGCTTCCCTATTATGCTTGCCATTTTATCTATTGTTTTCTATCTTACAATTGCAGGGGCTAACATCCCTTCTGATATGATTGCTGAATTTTTCGGATGGGCAGAGGGGCATTTAACAACGTGGTTCCAAGCAATAAATGCTCCAAAGTGGCTACATGGCATTCTCATTCTCGGTTTATTCCGCGGAATAGGGGCTGTTATTAGTGTTATGTTGCCGCCAATGGCTATTTTCTTCCCAATGTTTGCTTTATTAGAAAACTATGGGTACTTGCCACGTGTTGCTTTTAACATGGATCGCCTCTTTAAACGCGCTGGAGCACATGGAAAACAATCATTAACGATGGCGATGGGGTTTGGATGTAATGCAGCTGCCATTATGTCAACGCGTATTATCGAATCACCACGTGAACGTATGCTAGCAATCTTAACAAATAACTTTGTTCCTTGTAATGGAAGATGGCCAACACTTATTCTATTAGCATCTTTATTTATGGCTGCTGGATATACAGGGGGAATGCAAACATTTGTAACATCTGGGGTTGTAGTCGGTATGGTTGTAATTGGTATTATCATGACTTTAACTGTATCATGGGTACTCTCAAAAACAGCTTTAAAAGGTGTCCCAACCCACTACACGCTAGAATTACCACCTTATCGAAAGCCTAAAATTTTGGATACGATCGTACGTGCAACACTTGATAAATCAGTATACGTTCTAAAGCGTGCCATTATCGTCGCAGCACCTGCAGCGGCATTAACGTGGATATTAGCAAATGTATTTATTGGAGACACAAGTCTTCTTATGTATGTCGTGAATTTTTTAGATCCGTTTGCAAAATTACTCGGGCTTGACGGATATATTTTAGCAGCCTTTATTCTCGGCTTACCAGCAAACGAAATTGTTGTTCCAATTTTATTAATGGCTTATTTATCAACAGGTTCATTAACTGAGTTAGATGATTTAACACAAATTAAACAGTTGTTTCTCGATCACGGCTGGACTTGGCTAACTGCATTAAATATGATGCTGTTTTCTCTTCTTCATTTCCCGTGTGGAACAACGTTAGTGAATATATATAAAGAAACAAAAAGTGCAAAATGGACTTTTCTTTCCTTCGCAATTCCAACTGTAATTGCCATTGTTGTTACATTCCTGTCCGCGCAATTAGTAAACTGGTTAGGACTCGTATAGTACCGATTGAAAATCCCGTCCATATATATAGAACAAAAAGAAGATAACCAACAGAGAAATAGATGGTTATCTTCTTTTTTATATTGAAACGGACTTTTTCAGTTCCTTCCATTACTTGCAAGATATTTAAAAAAGTTATCTTTTACCAACAGGATAACTTGAGCGAAACATAATGTTATTCTAGGCCTTTCATGAAATCCAAAACTGACGAAACAAATATGCTTACGCCAATTGGCAAAGCATCCTCATCAATTGTAAATCGCGGATGATGATGGGGATATATAATCCCTTTCTCTTCATTTCCAGCCCCTATAAAGAAAAATGTACCTGGAGCTTTTTGTAAAAATGCTGAAAAATCTTCGCCAGCCATTGTTGGTTGTAAACGAATAACACATTCTTTTCCTAAAAGTTGCAATGCCGTACTTTCTACATGTCTTGTTACAGCTTCTTCATTTACAACTGGGCGATATCCATATTCGTATGTAAATGTATAAGATGCACCGTATGCCTCCGTAATACTTTTTACAATTTTCTCAATGCGCTCTGCTGTTTGTTTTCGAAGCTCATTTCGTAAACTTCTCACCGTCCCACCAATTGTCGCACTATCAGGAATTACATTATGAGCTGTCCCTGCATGGAACTGCGTTACCGATAACACCAATGAATCTAACGGATTCGTGAGCCTTGAGACAATTTGTTGTAATTGCGAAACAACTTGTGTACCAATTGCAATACTATCAATGGTTTCATGCGGAATACCAGCATGTCCACCTTTCCCAATAATCGTAATCGAAAATGCATCTGGAGCAGCCATTGCCGGACCATATATAACGCCGACTTTCCCAACTTCAAGCGGTGACCAAAGATGTGCGCCAATAATACAATCAACGCCTTCCATAACACCCGCATCAACCATTTCCTGTGCACCGCCTGGAAAGTTTTCCTCAGCGTGTTGAAATAAAAAGCGAATTTCCCCTTCAATTTGATCATATTTTTCCGAAAGTGTATATGCCGTTCCCAGTAACATCGCCATATGTCCATCATGTCCGCATGCATGCATAACTCCTTTATTACGGGAAACAAACTCAAACTTGTTTTCCTCTTCAATAGGTAGTGCATCCATATCGGCACGAAGCGCAATTGTTCGTCCAGGTCGCTTCCCAATTAATCGTGCCATTACACTATAACGCGCCGGACGTGAAACTTCTAAATGAGGAAATGTTTGCAGTATATCATAAACCATTTGAGATGTTTTTTCTTCAGAATAAGAAATCTCTGGGTACATATGAAAGTGTCTTCTCCATTGAATAAGCTGTTCTTTTGAAATAGATGTCTTTTGGATCAAGTCCATATACAATCATCCTTTCTTCATTGCATTAACTGTTATTATAACTTGTACACCTGAAAACAAAAACTATTCTGATAATTAAAGTTATTATATGTTCATTTTAAGGCTATCATGTCTAGCTCTGCCTCTTAGACATGATAGCCTGTTCTTTATGATGCTCTTGTCTCCACTTAAAATGAAAAGTTTTTTAACTTGTATATAATCTCTAACTCTTGATCAATAGCGATATACTCAAATATTCGCCTTATCTATAAGCTGTAAAAAGAAATAAGCGGGTGCGACACAAAGCCCTAATACACTACTCGTTCCCATAATAAGAGAAAATAAGATACAAGAATATTTTACTGCATTTGTTTTTTTCCACCCATAACTCCAAATTTCAATGCTTAAGCCAATTAGTATAATTGCAACAAGCACTTCCCCAAGTAACAAAAGAGCTAAAGTTGAGATTGACATGTATTGACACTTCCTTGTTTATATAATAGTAATATTTTACCATACAAAGAGGTGAATCTTAAGGAATATTATGGATTTCTGTAACTACTTAGTCACTCTATGAAAAATAAGCAGAAAAGCACTTTTTTAATGTTCCAGGAGGGACTAGCTATGTATACTGCTACGTGCAAAGATTTAAAACAAAGAAAGGCAGCAAGCTATATGCTGAAAAATGAAAATAACTTTCTATAGGTAAGCATATTTTCACTGAAATAATACCTCTTACCAAACTTCTAAATGAAATGTATCGCTGAGTAGTTACGAATTTCTTATACAATGAAGGCTCATTTTAACATACGTTTCTTTGTGTATTTACCAGAACAATTTGCTTATAAAAAAACCTGCTAAGACAATGTCCCAACAGGTTTTTAAATATATTACATAGAGAAGAAAATCCAAACTGTACCAACAACCGTTACTGCCGCAATGAAAAAGTGGAATACGATTGTCATTGTTTGTATTAGTCCCTCTCCTTCCGTCATGTGCATAAACATAACTAATTGCAATGCTGCTTGTGCCACTGCCATTACAAGAATGCTTGTTAAGATTGTTGAAAGTGGCAAGCTTGTCTCTAACGTTACGTATAAAGCAAGGAACGTTAATGCAAGCGATAAAATAAATCCAAAAACGTGTGACCATGGAAATCCGCTATGAGCATTTGTATTGTTTTGTCCCATTATTACGCCACCATCCCGTTCAAGTAAACTAGTGTGTAAATGAAGATCCAAACAACATCAAGGAAATGCCAGTATAAGCTGATAATAAATACTTTACGAGCTGTAACTGGTGTCAGTCCTCGTTTTAAAATTTGGATAATAACACAAGTTGCCCAAATGATACCACCTGTTACGTGGGCACCGTGCGTTCCAAGAAGAACGAAGAATCCAGATAAGAATCCGCTTGTTTGTAGTGTAGCACCTTGGCCCACATACATCATAAACTCTTCAATCTCCATGTAAAGGAAGCCAGCACCTAATAGTAACGTAATGATAAACCATAGAAGCATACCATTTTTGTTTTCTTTACGCATTTCATGAATTGCAATCCCGCATGTAAAACTACTTGTTAAAAGTAAAAGTGTTTCAATCATAACAGGTTTTATTTCGAAAATCTGTGCTGGTGTTGGACCGTCCGCCGTACGACCAGCTAATACTAGGTAAGAGGCGAAAAGCGTTGCAAACAGCACGATTTCAGCCCCAAGGAAAACCCAAAACCCTAAAATATTCAATCTGCTTTGTTCGGATTGATATTCTAGAGGTAAGCTTTTATCTAAAGCCGCCATTTCGTTTCACCTCTCATGCAACATGTTCTGTCTTTTTAATTTCATCTACGCTAACGTAGTATCCGTCGTCGTAATCAAACGAGCGCCAGATCATACAACCTAACATACCAATACCACCGACAATTGCTAACCCGAACCAGCTAAATACTAACGCAAAACCTGCAAGACCGATAAAGCAAGACATAATAATTGGAACACCTGAATTGCTTGGCATATGAATTGGTTTTAATTCTTCAGGTTTTGGTATAATAGACTCACCATTTTTCTTCATTTCCCAGAATACATCGCTAGACTTAATTTCTGGTAATTTTGCGAAGTTGTAATGTTGTACAGGAGATTGTGTCGCCCATTCAAGTGTACGAGCATCCCAAGGATCTCCAGTTACATCGCGCTCACCATGACGAATGCTATAAATTACGTTGTAGCATAATATAGCGAAGCCGACTGCCATCATTACTGCACCGACAGATGCGATTAAGTTTAATCCGCCCCATCCAAGGTTTGCAGAGTAAGTGTACATACGACGAGTCATACCGTCTAAACCTAGGAAATACATTGGGAAGAAACAGATGTTAAATCCGATCATAAAGATCCAGAATGTCCATTTACCAAGACGTTCATTTAGCATATGACCAGTCATCTTTGGATACCAGAATGTAAATCCAGCAAGCATCGCGAATACTGTACCCGCGATTAATACGTAGTGGAAGTGAGCGATTAGGAAGTAGCTGTTATGGTATTGATAATCAGCTGCTGCCATCGCAAGCATAACCCCCGTAACCCCACCAATTACGAAGTTTGGAATAAACGCCAATGACCAAAGCATTGGAACTGTAAAACGAATACGTCCTTTATAAAGCGTAAACAACCAGTTAAAGATCTTAACACCAGTTGGAATCGAAATCGCCATTGTCGAAATCGAGAAGAATGAGTTAACTGCTGGACCTGCACCCATTGTAAAGAAGTGATGCAGCCATACAAGACCACTTAAAGTTGCGATTGCAACCATTGAGTAAACCATTGCTGTATATCCAAATAATCGTTTACGTGAGAACGTACTTACGATTTCAGAGAAAATACCGAATGCCGGTAAAATAACGATATATACTTCAGGGTGACCCCATACCCAGAACAAGTTCGCCCAAAGCATTGGCATACCGCCGCTCGCCATCGTAAAGAAGTGAGCATCGAATAAACGGTCAAATGACATTAATGCAAGAGCAACTGTTAATACTGGGAATGCAAAGATGATGATAAGACACGTAATTAAAATAGACCAAGTAAACATTGGCATTTGCATTAATTTCATGCCTGGTGCACGCATTTTCAAGATTGTTACAAGGAAGTTAATCCCTGTCATCAGCGTCCCGAGACCTGAAATCTGCACTGCAATTGCATAGTAGTTATTTCCTACCCCAGGGCTAAATTCTGTACCAGCCATTGGGAAGTATGATGTCCACCCAGCGTCTGGAGAACCACCGATAACGAAGGCGATGTTAAATAACATAGCACCTACGAAGAATAACCAAAAACTTAATGCATTTAAGAAAGGATATGCAACGTCACGTGCTCCAATTTGAAGAGGAACAACAACGTTCATAAGTCCCATAACAAACGGCATTGCCATGAAGAGAATCATAACTGTACCGTGTGTTGTAAAGATTCCGTTATAGTGTTCAGCGTTTAAATATGTTGTGTCAGGGAACGTCAACTGAGCACGAATCATTAATCCGTCCATACCGCCGCGGAACATCATAACAATTGCTGAAATGATATACATCAAACCAATTTTCTTATGGTCAACAGAAGTTAACCACTCATCCCAAAGCCATCTCCACTTTTTGTACTTTGTCAGCACAAAAATGATTCCTAACGTCACAAGAACAATAGATGCATCCGCTCCGTAGATAATCGGATCGCCTGTGACAAAAAATTCATCAAGCTTCACTATATTCACTCCAATCTGTTGGAATATTCGTTATTACTTTTTGTTTTTGTAGTAGTTGTAATCACAGTATTCAAGTGATTTTGGATCTACATATTTTAAATGTGTATTAGAGAATGTCATACGCCCTACTACACCCGGTTGAATGATTTCTTTATATTTGTTTTCTGATAATGTAGGAGCACCTTTTGCTTCTTTTACCCACTTGTTATATTCTT
Organism: Bacillus sp. UNC322MFChir4.1; assembly: GCF_000746135.1. NCBI lineage: Bacteria > Bacillati > Bacillota > Bacilli > Caryophanales > Bacillaceae > Bacillus > Bacillus sp. UNC322MFChir4.1. Next base: position 61,047 of record NZ_JQKQ01000029.1, on the reverse strand, counting down.
CTTTTGTTTTCGCTTCAAGTTCAAATTCCATGTGAGTAAATCCTTCACCAGAGAAGTTTGCACTACGTCCAGTGTAAGAGCCTGGCTTATCAGCTTGTAAATATAAATCCATAATCATGCCATCCATTGTATACTTCATTCCACCAAGTTCTGGAACCCAGAAAGCATTCATTGGACCAACAGAAGTTAACTTAAATTGAATTGGTACACCTGCTGGTACATTTAAATAGTTAACGGTTTCAATTCCTTCCTCAGGATAACTGAATAACCATTTCCAGTTAGCAGATGTAACGTAAATTTCAACAGGCTTAATATCTTTCGTTTGCTCTGGTGGTTTTTCCGATGCATATGTTGCTTTCACTGTGGGAATTGCTAACGCAACCACGATGATAATAGGGAAAATAGTCCAAATAACTTCTAAAAGAGTATTACCGTGTATATCAGGTGGCTCATAATCCATGTTTTCTGGTTTTTCACGGTAACGAATTAAAATGATTGTAAATAGGACGAATACAACTACAATTATTACGGACATCAGAATGAGCGACCAAATAATTAAGTCATACTGCGATTTTGCAACAGGCCCTTGTGGATTTAATACAGCGATTTTTTCGCATCCACCGAGGAACAAGAGTAATGATAGTGGAAGAAGAGAAGCCAACTTCCAAAATTTTTTTTTCAGTTGCACGATTGAAAATCTCCTTTCTCCTTGGATTGAAACTATGCCAATAAAACAATATAAACCTATTAATTTATAGATAGCAATAGTTTTTGAGATATTGTTAAAAAATAGACACAAATACACGGTTTTCACACTCAAAACCATTTGTAACTTGAATATATTGTAAACCATTTTTAGAAGCATATTTTGTTTTTTGGAATTTTAAGATAAATAAAGTTATACCAGGATATCCAATAAATAGAAAAAAGCTATCTCATGATAAGATAGCTGAATATTTCGTATATTTAGTTTATTTTCAAGAGACGTTTTTTTGCTTGTCAAATGTGACAACTTTTTTATATTTTAATTTATAAAAAATGTAACAAATAATCATGAATGGTATGCCGCAATATAAAGCAATTCGTTGCTCTGGAATAAATGCTAAGCTTATAAATGTAATAAAGTTTAAAGAGAACGCTGCAATAGGAACAAGTGGATAAAGCGGTGCACGATATTTTAAATCTCGTATATCCCCGCCGTTCTTAATAAATTCTCTTCTAAAGAAAAATTGAGATGCAGCAATCGACATCCAAACAACGACAGCTGCCATAGCCGCAATAGATGTTAATACTAAAAAGACGGTATCAGCGGCAAATACACTTGTTAAAAGAGAAAGGCCAGCAAAGATTAAGCTGAAAATTAAGGCATTGATCGGTACCCCTTTTTTCGTTAATTTTGTAAAGCGCTGACTTCCCATCCCTTGTTTTGCCATCGCCCACAGCATACGGGAGTTTGCATACAAACCAGAGTTTGCTACGGATAATACAGCTGTAATAATAACAAAGTTCATAATGTCTGCTGCATACGGGATTCCAACTGTGTCAAAAACGAGTACGAATGGGCTTTCCACAAGATTCGCTTCTTTCCACGGTAGTAGCCCTACAACCACTGAAATGGCAAGAACAAAAAAGAAAAGTGTTCGCCAAATTGTACTTTTTATAGCACGCGGTATTGTTATTTCCGGCTGCTTACTTTCACCCGAAGCAATACCAATTAATTCTGTTCCTTGGAACGCATAGTTAACGGTAATCATTGTAAGAAGAACAGCTAGCAACCCGTTTGGAAATAACCCGCCATTTTCTGTGAAGTTATGGAACATTGGTGCCGGCTTACCACTAAAGTCTAATACACCAAACATAACAGCGCCGCCGAGTAAAATAAAAAGAATAATTGTTATTACTTTAACACTTGCAAACCAAAATTCAGCTTCCGCATATGCACGCGCGGAGGAAGCGTTTACAATAAAGAGTATGGCAGCAAATAAAACACACCATATCCAAGATGAAACATCTGGAAACCAGCGCTTCATTAAAATGCTGACAGTCGTTAATTCAACTCCGACGGTTACAGCCCAGTTTAGCCAATACATCCAACCCACCACAAATCCAAAACCAGGTGAAATATATTTGCTAGCATAACTTTGAAAAGAACCTGATTCAGGCATTGCTACCGTCAGCTCCCCGAGACAAAGCATCGTTAAATACATAACAAATCCGCCAACTAAATAGGCAAGAATGGCTCCTCCTGGTCCAGCATTGTGAACAGTTTGTCCAGATCCCATAAATAATCCAGTTCCGATAACTCCCCCAAGAGCAATCATGAAGAGGTGTCTGCTTTGCATCGTACGTTTTAGCTCATTTTGCTGCTTCTCTTCTTGTATCATATACCCCTCACCTCATATTTTTATAATGTTTAGAAAGCATCAGTGAACCGCCAATTCAATTTTTCCTCATCAAATAAACTTAACCAAGTTAAACATGTTTTTATTTTAACAAAATATTCTAAAATTGTATATTTATTTTTCTTTCTATTTAAAAAAGTAAGAATTTTTAGATCTGAATGTTGGAATAACAATCTATAGAATCGTTCTAGTAAACTAGTACAAACAAAGGTACAATGAAGAGAGTATCCTTTTCAAAATGTAGGAAAATAATTATGTAATGGAGTTAGAAATATGTTTAGAAGCATCAAATACATATGTATTTTAAGTATTTGCGTTATTGTTTGCGTGGCATGCAATAAAGAAGTTATGGGCGTAATTGAAACAGGAAAAAATAAAATCTTTCAAAAAACGCAAGAACTACGTGTAGACTTTTCATTCAAAATGAAAGAGCAAGCGATGATTGAAAATGTTCCATTTATTAAACAGCTTCCTGAATTAGAGCGCGGCTGTGAAGTGACTAGTTTAGCAATGTTGTTGCAATATAAAGGAATTAAAGTGGACAAAATGACGCTTGCGAGTGAAATTACTCGTGTCCCATTTGAATCAAACGGTGTGAAGGGAAATCCACACGAAGGATTTGTTGGAAATATTTACACAAAGTCTGAACGAGGCTACGGTGTATACCATCAACCAATTTATAAATTAGCACAAAAATATGTTCCTGATAAAACGATTGATTTATCAGGGAGAGAAATCAAAGATATATATAAAGTACTTAGCGCTGGTTCGCCAGTATGGATTATTGCTAATACAACTTTTCAGCCGCTAGCTGCGGATAGCTTTGAAAGTTGGAATACAAATGCTGGAGAATTAAAGATTACATATTTTGAACATAGTGTAGTTATTACTGGTTATGATCAAAACTTTGTATATGTAAATGATCCGCTAGCAAGTAAACCGCGTAAAAGTATTTCGCGCTCTCAATTTGAAAAAGCATGGGAGCAAATGGGAAAACAAGCTATTACTATTTTGTAATGATGGAAAGAAAGCTATCGATTTTGATAGCTTTCATACTGTTGAAAAACAAATCCGTCAAGTGAATCTTTAACAATCTTGTTGTAAGTTCAACTGATTTTTCGGGTTAAAACATGGTGTTTTATTCAGAAATAAGTAATTTTTAACCATAAAAAGCCCAAATATAGAGAAGTAAAGTTTATAGAAAAAGTCGTTTATTTATTGACAAACGACTTTTTCAACAAAGTGAAAGCTATCGATTTTGATAGCTTTTTGTTTTTTATTGGACAATATATATAAGATCAAAAACCTTTCTTTTTTTGGGGAGAGCGAGATAAACTGGCCATGCGTAGATGCGGTCAGGGCCCTTTTCTGCTACTTGCCATGTTTTAAAACAAAAGGAGTAAGCGAGTGCTAGGCATGGGATATTTTTCGTAGCAACGATTTGGATGTTGAAACATGAAAATGAATTTATATATATAGACGTCCCTCTTTCTTTTCGGGATGTCAAGAGCGTCTGACCATGTGTAGATGTAGGGTGAGAATAAAGTTTGAATAGAACTTTCCCTTCAATCATTATTTAACAACAAATATAAAAACTCCATTTTGAAAAAAAGATTGATCAAAATGGAGTTTTTCTTTTTAGTTAAGGATGAAATTTTTATAAAGTTAGTTCTTACCGATTAATATTTCTAAATCAACAGTGATTTGAGCTGAACTCCCTTCCAAGAATGATTTAACTTGTTTTTTTGTGGTCGCCCATAATAAAGGAGTCATTTGAACTAACGATTGCATTGATAGATTATCAAGTGTCACGGTATAACATAATCTTGAACTATCTATCAATTGGAAGTTCTCATTAAATCGTTCAACAGTATCAACATTAGAATAAGATTGTTTTTCAGATCCATCGAATATAATTTCTCTTAATTCTTTTAAGTATTCACTTCCAGGAACGACTTTAATTACTAAACCATCAGCTTTTAACAATCTATTAAATTCTGCATAATTGGAAGGTGATAAGATATTCAGAATAATATCAAATTGCTTATCTTGAAATGGTGTATTTGCTAGGTCGGCAACAGTCCAAATCTTATTAGTGTAGTTCTTAGCGGCTACCAAAACACCTTCTTTAGAAAGATCAATCCCTACTCCTGTAACTATTTTTTTATAAGCAGAACTAGCGATTTCACAAATGCTAGTTAGGTGAGAACCTTCGCCACATCCCATATCAATTACAGATATTGATTCTTTTTTAACAGCGACATGCTTATTTATGCTTTCAACAATTACCTGACTTAATAGTGCAAAAAAACCATCCTCTGCAATAATTTTTCTTCGCGCTTCAAAAAGTTCCTTAGTGTATTTAGTTTTTACTAGTTGAGTTGTCAAGTTGATATATCCTTGTTTAGTAAAATCAAATGTATGGTTATTTGAGCAGATTAAACTCTTTAACTCAAAAACCTTCATTGTTGAGTCGCAAATAGGACACTTGAAAATATGTTCAAATTTACTTAAATATTCTGCGCTCTGCATTCTTTTGTTCATTTTATACAAAGAAGCCACCTCATTCATTTTTAGATAAATGAAAAAGGCATAGACAAATAAACCCTCATCATATTTTCAAAAAAATATGAGTCGGATTTTAAAGTAGTCTATACCTATCACTATCTATATCGAATGAATTGAATGATCATGAGATTAACTCCTTTGTAGATGTATAGGTTTTAACCCATAAAGACACTAACACGATTAAATTTTTATTGCAACTAAATACTTTTAAACGTGATAGTAGAATAAAAAGAGATACAACCGTATGACTTTATTTCAAATCTACGGAAGCGCTCAGGGCCCTTTTCTGCCACTTTTTATGTTTTTAAAACACAAGGAGTGAGCGAGTGCTGGGCATTGTGTTTTTTTCGTAACAGTGACTTAGATATCAAAATACGAAAACCAATTTTTATAGTACAGAAAACATTGTCTATTTTTGTAGCATAACAGATAGAAATGTTTTATAATTTTAAATAGTTGAATAAATTTGTAAGCGGATACAATATTTTTCTTACTAAATACAGGAGGTTTATTATGCAGCACACAAACAAAGCAGATAATTTAAACCGCGGATTAAAACAACGTCATATTACCCTTATGTCACTTGGGTCTGCTATTGGAGTTGGACTATTTTTAGGATCAGCTTCCGCTATTAAACTAGCAGGACCGTCCATTTTATTCGGTTATATCATTGCTGGCCTTGCGATCTTTTTCATTATGCGGGCGCTTGGAGAAATGGCAATTGAACAACCTGTTGCTGGTTCATTCAGTAAATATGCACATGACTATTTAGGCCCACTAGCAGGTTATATCACTGGTTGGAACTATTGGTTCTTATGGGTTGTAACTTGTATGGCTGAAATTACAGCGGCAGGAATTTATATGGAATATTGGTTCCCAGGAACACCGCGGTGGGTTTGGGCGTTAATTGCTCTTGTATTAATGAGCGCATTAAACTTTTTATCGGTTAAAGTGTATGGAGAACTTGAGTTTTGGTTTGCTTTAATTAAAATTGTCACAATTATCTGTATGATAATAATTGGCGCTGGCATTATTTTATTCGGTTTTGGAAACGGCGGCGTAGCGACTGGAATTTCAAACCTTTGGTCACACGGCGGTTGGTTCCCAAATGGTTTTTCTGGCCTGCTTCTATCATTACAAATGGTACTATTTGCTTACTTAGGAGTAGAACTAATTGGTGTAACAGCCGGTGAAGCAGAAAATCCGAAAAAAACATTGTCTAAAGCGATTGATAACGTTTTTTGGCGCATTTTAATCTTCTATGTAGGTGCCTTATTCGTTATGATGGCAATCTATCCATGGAATGAAATTGGTGACAAAGGAAGTCCATTTGTACTAACGTTTGAACAAATCGGTATTGCGAAAGCAGCAGGAATTATTAACTTTGTTGTCTTAACAGCTGCTCTTTCTTCTTGTAATGGTGGTCTCTTTAGTACAGGCCGTATGCTATTTACATTAGCGCAGCAAAAACAAGCACCAGAAAAATTTGGGCAGTTAAATAAAAATGGAATCCCAAGTAAAGGAATTTTAGCAACAGCTTTCGTATTGTTAATAGGCGTTGTATTAAACTACGTTGTTCCTGCAAAAGTATTTACATGGTTAACGAGTATTTCCACGTTCGGAGCAATTTGGACTTGGGGTGTCATTGTAGTTGCGCAGCTTCGTTTCCGCAAAGGATTATCACAGGAAGCGCAAAATAAATTAACTTATAAAATGCCATTGTATCCACTTAGCTCCTATGTGACGCTCGCTTTCCTTGCTTTAGTATTAGGCATTATGGCATATTCTACTGATACACGCATCGCATTAATTGTTGGACCAATTTGGCTCATCGCTTTAGTAGTTGTTTATTATGCAAAAGGATTTCATACAACAGATAAATCATCGAAATCATCTTCGCAAATTGGATAATGTTGATCCCTTCCTCATCTGAGGGAGGGATTTTTTTCCATTATTTCTGTATGTAAAAATATTTCTCAACAAAATTCACGATAAGTTTACAAAAATTTATTAATTCCCTCTTTTTTCTTTCGTTATATTTAGTTAAATTAATATAGGGGGCATTTTTATCCGTATGATTAGCTGATAGTTAGCTGAACGAATCGCATTCTTACTTAAACTAACTTACTTTAGGGGGATTCATTATGAAGAAAGAAAAATGGCTGAAACTCACACTCGCAACAGGATTGACATTAAGTATGGCTACCGTATTTAGTTCGACGACTTTTGCTGAAAGCGCTTTAGATCCAGCTCCGCAAATTGCTGCAAAAATTGTGAACGAAAACGCTGGGAAAAAAGTATTATTTGATAATACACATGCTCAAACGGCAGGAACAGCTGATTGGGTTATTGATGGCGGATTTTCTGATTTCGGAAATGGCATTGCAAACAAAGGCTACTTTGTAAAGGAGCTACGTAAATCAACACCTATTACGTATGATGACTTAAAAGATTACAACGTATTTATCGTTCCAGAAGCAAATATTCCGTATAAAAAATCAGAACAAGATGCGATGCTGCAATATGTGAAAAATGGCGGAAGTATCTTTTTTATAGCCGATCATTATAATGCAGACCGCAATAAAAATCGCTGGGATTCCTCAGAAGTTTTCAACGGGTATCGCCGCGGAGCATGGGAAAATCCAGCAAAAGGGATGTCTTCTGAAGAAACATCTTCACAAGCTATGCAAGGTGTAGAAAGTTCTGACTGGCTAGCAAACAACTTTGGCGTACGCTTTCGCTACAATGCAATTGGTGATGTTTCTGCAAATAAAATTGTAGCACCTGATCAATCATTCGGAATTACTACGGGTGTTTCATCTGTTGCCATGCATGCGGGATCTACAATTGCAATTGTAAACCCAAATGTAGCAAAAGGAATTGTCTACTTACCAGAAAGTTTACCTAAGTGGAATAACGCTGTTGATAGCGGTGTATATAACGGCGGCGGCATCGCTGAAGGTCCTTTCGTTGCAGTCGCAAAAGTTGGTTTAGGAAAAGCAGCCTTTATCGGTGACTCTTCGCCAGTTGAAGACGCAACGCCAAAATATGTTCGTGAAGATACGGGACAGTCTAAAAAAACATATGATGGATATAAAGAAGAAAGCGACGCTACTTTATTAACAAATGTTGTAAAATGGCTCTCTACAAAAGAAACATATACTAGTTTAAACCAAGTAAGCGGATTACAGCTAGACACACCAACAGCATTAAAAACATTTGAACAACCAAGTGCATCAACTGAGCCGCAACCAGAACCATGGGGTGCCCCTAACCAAGGATATCAATGGTTTAATTCAAGTACATTTAAGTCTGGCTCTTACGGCTATAATAATAGCAATAATAATAATGATGGAAACGTCTCAACAAAAGATTATAACTTTATTCACCCTAGCATTCTTCCAAACAGCGGTGTATTTCAAATAAAAATACAAGCAAATCATTTATTACCAAACACTACTTACAATAATTACTCTTTAGGTATTTATACAAGTGGTGGCACACAAGTAGCAAAAGTTCAAAATGAAAACGGCCTATGGCCTTCTTCTTACGGTTATAGTAATGCATTTTCCTTTACGACAAATAGCCAAGGTGTCGCTGAAAAGGTAGTAAATGTACAAATTGCTCCTTATACAACAGGGCAAGCTACATTACGCCTTCGTCAAAACACGACTGTAAAAGCAAGTGAAACGGTTGTAGTTGGAACATCTGCTATTAAATAAAAAGAATAGGGCTGCCCAAAAGTATTATTCTTATATATTAAGGAGCTATCCAAAAAGTGAAACTTTTTGGATAGCTCCTTTCATTTTTTAGTATGATTCAGCTCAGTAGATCGACTACTTGTATGTTAATTATTGTCGAATTGTCTTTAAATTGTGTCGAATCACCGATATATTGCAAAGAACGGGCGATAACGGAAGAAAGCACTGTTTCAAAGTTTATTCTCCCCCACATTATCTGTGAATAATTTTTTACAAAAAATAGACCTTTATTGACTTTAAAAAGTTAATAAAGTAAACTATTAATCATCTAAAACTATTTACTTTGTTTTTTATGTTAGGAGGAATTACATATGGAATCTGCGCTACAGTTAGATAAAAAACAACAGCCAAAAAAGAAGCATCCTCCAGGTTTGTACTTACTCTTTTTCACAGAAATGTGGGAACGATTTAGCTATTACGGATTACGAGGATTATTAACATTATATTTAACAACTGCCTTAATAAACGGTGGGCTTGGTTTTAGTAAGAGCTGGGCACTTACAATTTACGGATTTTATACAGGGGCTTGTTATTTCACCCCATTAATTGGCGGATTTTTAACCGATCGTTATCTTGGTAGACGATTAGCAATTACACTTGGCGGTATAACAATTGCAATTGGTAACATTACGTTATTTGCACTGCAAAGCCAATTAGGACTATACCTCGGATTAGCGTTCATTATTATCGGGAACGGTTTCTTCAAACCAAATATCTCCACTCTTGTCGGAGAATTATATGCAGAAAACGATTCGCGCCGCGATGGTGCTTTTACAATTTTCTATATGGGAATTAACGTCGGTTCATTCCTCGCTCCACTCGTTTGCGGATATTTATCAGAAGATTTGTTTAAAACAACAGTAGATGGCGTTATGCATTACGGTTTCCGCTATGGATTTTTGGCTGCATCTATCGGGATGATTATCGGACAAATTTTATTTGTAACATTATCAAATCGTTTTCTTGGTGATATTGGTAAAAAACCGACAGCAGCGTTACAAACAGGAACAGGAAACAAAACAGCTGGCAATACACCATTAACGAAAAAAGAGAAACAGCATACAGCTGTGATTATCATTATAACGTGTTTTGTTGTTTTCTTCTGGGCTGGATTTGAACAAGCTGGTAGTTCTTTAACATTATATACAAATAGCTTTGTAGACCGTTCTATATTCGGTTGGGAAATTCCAACATCTTGGTTTCAGTCTGTAAACCCATTGTTCATTATTTTATTAGCACCGATTGTTTCTGCATTTTGGACAAAGCTTGCTTCTACAAAACGTGGTGATTTAAAAGTCCCAACAAAAATGGCTCTTGGGATGATCTTACTTGGAATTGGTTATATGGTTCTTGTTGTTGCTACGTTAAAAACAGGAAGTAATGAACAACAAATTACAGAAAAAGCAAACTTACTCTTTATCGTCTTTACTTACCTATTCCATACATTAGGGGAATTATTCTTATCTCCAGTCGGACTTTCAATGGTAAGTGCACTTGCTCCTATCAAACTCGCATCTTTATTAATGGGCGTTTGGTTAGCAAGTACAGGTGTCGCGAATATTTTAGGTGGACAGTTAGCAAACTTTACAACTTCATTAGGTTATTCAGAAGTATTTGCTATTATTGGAGCTGTCGCTATTTTCTTAGGATGTATCTTACTATTACTTTCCAAAAAATTAGCAAAATGGATGGACTAAAAAAGATGAGGGGATGCCCCTCATCTTTTTTTAATTATTTATTTTTTTCGTTTGCACCAAATTCCCAGATACTACATATCGCTTGGAATTATCAAGTACAGATGTACATGTAATAAGAGTTACTTCATTTTTTCCTTGATCTTCAACGACTTCCCATTTATCCGGTGTGACTTCCGTTACTTGTTCTACCGCATATTCATATTCATTTTCACTATCATATAAATATACTTTATCATTCTTTTTCAGTTTCGAAATATCGCTAAATAACACACCTTTTTTCGACATGTTATGTCCTGCTAATGCATAGTTCCCTTTTCCCATCTCTTGTTTCTCTTTTACTGTTGTTGCGCCTGATAATAAATTTCTCTCTGTTGAACCATTTAAAATTGGTAGTTCTAATCCAATACTCGGAATCGACATACGCCCAATCACTTGTTTCTTATCTAATGTAGCATTTGCCACATCCTCTAAGTCCGGTTGATTTATTTTAGAAGCATCAACAAATTTCGTTTCTTGTTTTTCATACTTCATTTTCTTAATAGCTTGTATGTTTTCGTCTTGCATCTTTCCAGCTTTGTAACCATCATAAAATGGTTTGGCAATTAAAACGCCACCCACAATAAATAAAAGAAGTGCTAATATACTATAAATCTTTTTCTTATTCATACTCCAGTTCCTTTCCTTCACAAAATTTTCCTTATATAAAATGATAAAGTAAGAATGCTAGATATACAAGTGACATGTACAAGACAAAGGAAATGGCACTCCTTATTAGGAAGTGCCATGATTATCATTTTTGCAAACAATAAAAGCTCAATGTTCCATCTGCTTCATCTGCACTTACAAATATATTACGGTTGCTAATCTTATGAATCCCTTCCGGTGCTTTTCCTCCTGAAGGAACAAGACCAATATAAACAGGGAACATCGGGATTGTTATATCAAAAAAGAGTACTGCATTTGCCCTTTCAGCAGCCACAGCCATAATCGGACTTTCTTGTATTATTCCTGTCGCAACATTTTCTACTTCACTACCTCGGCTATTACTACGACTATCTGAATATAAACCTTTAGCTGCCACTTTTTCATCAATAAGATTCATACTATCATATACAAGCGAACCGTTTTGACTCCATACAGATATATTGCGTCCACCTGATTTCACACCATCTTTAAATTCATTTTTCCCTAGGTCTCCTTCATTAGCAGTAATTACAAAACGCCCCGATTGATCCCACGTTATACCATCTGGTTCTGGTCTTGCAATCAGTTCATCTTGAAAAGAAACAACACCATCATTTTGCAAGTCTGCTTTATGCTTTGTTGTTCCAAGGCCAAATATCGTTTCAATGTTTTGTCCTTGCAAATTAACAATAGCAACTGCATTATTTTCCTGTAATGTAACAGCCGCTTTTTCTCCATTTGGACTAATTGCCACATACTCTGGCTGCGGATCATGCTTGTACACTGTTCCATTTCCAATCTGACTTATATCAATTGATAGCTCATGGTGAATTCCTTTCAATACATCTCCATTAGGGAACGTGATGATAGAAATTGTACCCGGTCGCTTTGTTTTTTTCATATTGACTTCATTTCCGTCATTTGGATCTCCTTCTTCATCCTCATTACAAACTACAAGCTTTGTCCCATCTTTTGATAAAGCAATAGAATCTGGCCCTACACCCACCTCGTATATTTTCACAATATTTTTGGATGATAATTCTATAACTGCTATCTTTCCTCTATGCGCATTATACAAGTTATCCCCGGTACGAAAAGCAACGAATGCATACTTACCATCTGGTGTAACTGTTGTACTCGTCACCTCTGCTTCGGAATGAATTCCTTTCAAACTCACTGTCCCTTTCAGTTGAATATCTTGTAAATTTTCAATTGAAAGGATGCTAATTTGTCCTAAGTCTGCTTCTGTTACAACTAACGTCTTACCATCTGGTGAAGATACCGCGATTTCTGCTTTTTTGCTTGGCATTGAAAAAATAGCCGTTCTTTCTATTTTTGTATTCTTATGCTTATTACGAATAAATTTATTTACCATTTCCTCTATTTGCCCACGAAATGCTGGATTTGAAATACTCCCTTTTGGTAAACTTTCTATTTTATCGGCAAATTGTTTCGTTTCTTGATTGATTTTTTCTGCGTTTACATGATTGCCTGTCCATAATACACTTGCTATAATTCCTCCACAGAGCAAAGCCTTTCTCATTCTCTAATCCCCCCAATTTCAATACTTCTTCTATTGTAAAAAGGATTTGTAAACTCTCCCTATAGCATTTCATTAAACTTTTGTAAAAACACAGAAAAATCCCCTATATTCTCAAAAAAAAGATGTGCTCTTTGGCACACCTTTTACACAACCTTATTACGATATAAAGAAATATGAAATACTGTAGTTGTAATTAGCGAAATGAAAAATAATACGTATAGTGGATATTCTGGAATGTTTTGATTGAATAGTGGATAAAAAGCTAACGCGACAACTGCGAAAGGTATAATACACCATAATGAAAGAAGTGTATTGAGACACGCTTTTGCAGTCAATAATTCTTCTCTCTCATCTTCACTTGGAACTAATAACGGAAATGTCCAAAATGATAATTTCTTATATTTCTTTTTTTGTATTTTGTAACCAATTAATAATCCTATCCCCACAATGCAGATTAATACAGTGGGCGTTAGATCCATCACCACATTCAACGTTTGCTTTTCGTTACGTATAGAGTTTGCAAAGCCGGTAGCCATATGGAAATATTCAATTCCCCACCAACCCACTAGAACAAGTATACCCATATTTATTACATAAGAAAGACCAATTCTATTCATTTTCTTCCGCCCCCTTTTGCAGTACAAATACCTCTTCCATCTGCATACCAAATACATCACAAATCATAAGCGCTAATAATAATGACGGGACATAATCCCCCTTTTCAATAGCAGCGATCGTTTGTCTCGTTACCCCCACCTTTTCAGCCAATATACTTTGTGAAAAATGAAAACGGGCTCGTAATTCTTTTACTCGATTGTAAATGGTCATTTTTACCACCTCTTACCATTATTGTATGCTAAGCTTTACAAAATGTAAAACTAACTTAACATTTAATTATAAAAAAAATCTACTTTGCTTTTGCAAAGTAGATTTTTACTTTAATCTAAAATAGTAACACGAACTTGTCTTCTACCCCAAGCGCTAGAAGCCCCTTTATCCGGTACGAAAACATCAATACGATATCCTTGAATTGCACCACCAGTATCAGCAGCAATAGCTTCTCCATATCCTTGAACCCGTACACGTGAGCCTAATGGAATAACCTTTGGATCAACAGCAATTACTTTTAAATTTGGATTAGCAGTTAAATCATAGTGTCCCCATCTAGTGTATACATGTTCTCCTGGCTTTGCCCCATTTTCACTTGGGTCATTTGTGTAAGCCGTAGCCTCTACAAAAATTTCACGACCGCCTTTAGTAGGCACATCTGGTGTATCTCGTCTATCTGAAGGCTTGTCACTTACTTGTGGTGCTTGTGGTGCTTGCGATGCTTGTGCTTCTTTTGCAGCTCTTTCACGCTCTGCAGCTGCTTGTTGTTCACGAGCAATTGTATCTTGTACACCCTTCATATCTGCTTCAATCTTTGCTTTTTCTTGTGCAGCAAGTGTAAGCTGACTAGAAATTTGATTATACTTCGCTTGTACAGATTGTAGGTGTTCTTGACGTTTCTTTAAATTGTCTTGTAAATCAGCTTGTACTTTTGCCAATTTTTGTTTATCGCCTTCTAAAGATTTTTCTTTTTCATCAACTATCTTTTTATCGGCTTCAATTTGACGAAGATCTTGTTCTTGTAAACGAAGAATCTCTTTATCTGCATCCATAATTGTAGAAACTGCAGTCATACGTTGCAAGAAATCTGCAATGTTCTTTGAATCTACAATTACTTCTACTACTAAACTTACATTTGGGCTGTCTTGAACAGAGATTATACGCTTTCTCATAATATCTTTACGCATAAGTACTTTGTTTTCTAAACTAATAATCTCTTTCACTTTTTGCTCAATTTGTTTATGCGTTTCATCAATTTTACGCTGAATCGCATCTTGTTCTTGTTTATTTTTTGTAATTGTATTATTTAAATCTGATAATTCTTTTTGAATTCCTTCAATGTCTTTCATTACAGCCTGTTTTTCTTGTTCCTTTTGCTGAATGTCATTGTTATTATTTTGCAATTGCTGCTGCATGTTGTTTAATTTCTCGTCGTTTGACTCAGCTTTTACAGCAACTGTACTAGTGAAACAAATAAATCCAGCTAATACAAGACTACTGATACGCTTAAAATAGTTCATAATCCGACTCCCTTCTCTTACATTTATACATGATTTATTTTACAGTTTGTTTACAAACGTATTAAATACAGTTTATTTTTAGTGGAAAAATATTACTATTAACAGAAAACTTGTAATAAATATATTAGATATTCCATTTTTTATTAATATATTTAAAAATAGTGTTTTAATTTTAATATAAAAAAACTGAATTGATAAGTTCATATTTTTTATCATTTTGCATCCCTATTTATTTTTTGTAAAAAATTGTCGTCTTCCTTACATTTACGCAAACTTTTCTGAATAGTATTATATTTTATATAAACACTTTTTGCTGAATCCATTTGGAACGGAGGAGCCATTCATGTAAGCAATGACTTACTAGGGGTGAATCTTTAAGATGTTATGACTAAAGAAAAACGATACTTACCTTATTACTTTATTATCTTAAAAAAGAGGTGGCCGCTATGTTTATTGTGACAAACATGCTTTATATAAAAAGAAATTGTGAAAAACAAGTACTTACAGCATTACAACAATATTACCCATCGCCTAATACGCTAGGTTTTATTAATATAGAAGTCTCCTATACAAAACATGATAGAGATCATACAGAATTCTTCATTCGCACGTTATGGAAAACGCAAGAGGACTACCAGGAATGGCTAACTTATAAAAAGAAAGCTACTGCAATTACATGGCAGCAGCAAATTCAACCGTATATTCTTTCTTCCAAATCCAATGCAGCTCAGCTACATTATTAAACCATTTATATATGCCTTCTCCTTTTATTTTAAGGCGAAAAAAAAAACTGACCGTTTCTATACGCGGTCAGATGCTCTCTTCTCCCCTAAAAGAAAGGAGTTTGTATGGCTTTATTCCATATGTAACGAAAATACTTTCGCTAAATACGGATTTAAAAACATTGCTGTAGGATCTACTGTTTGCCTCGCCTCTAAAAAATGATGCAATTTAGGATATACTTGTTGCAACATATCATATGTCATTGTATGCATTTTCCCCCAATGCGGACGCCCTTCATACTTTTGAAAAATACGTTCGACTTCTTGAAAATAAGATGTGTATTGCATCCCTCTGTACATATGAACTGCAATATACGCAGAATTTCTTCCATATGACGGACTCAACCAAATATCATCTTCTTTTGCATAGCGACATTCAATGGGAAAATGTACTTGAAAATTTTTTTCGTAAATGAGATCATAAATTTCTTCTACTGCCTCTTTCATAGATTCTGCCGGAATACTATACTCCATCTCATAGAAACGGACATTGCGAGCAGTTGCAAACACCTTATAACTCGGACCTATGATTTTCGTATTGGGTACTCCCTTTGCGGATAATTGACTAACACTCTTACTAATAGAAGGAAAAAAGCGGCAACTCTCTGATAACAATGAAAAAGCCATATTTTCTATTAAAGCTGTTTTGAGTTTATGCCACTTTAGTTCTCCTCCTATTTCCTCCGTTACGTTTGTAATTTTCACTTGAACATCGTCAGCATACGGAAAGATAAAAAACTCAAAATGACGATTTTTCTTATATTCTTCCAATTTACTCATAACAGTAGCAAATGATTCTTTTTTACTTTCATAAGCAAGTGAATATGCTGGAATGACTTTTAATTTAACTTTCACAATAATCCCCAGCATGCCAAGTGACAATTGAAACCCCTTCCAATATTGTGGATATTCTTTTTCAGAACACGTAATCACTTCTCCTGATGCAAGGACAGCTGTTACTTCCACAACTTGTGTTGCTAAATTGCCAAATGAAATCCCCGTTCCATGCGTTCCTGTACTAATTGCCCCAGCAATAGACTGTGCATCAATATCCCCTAAATTCTCTTGTGCATATCCGTTCTCTTGTAATATTTCACCTAACTGATATAACTTTGTACCTGCCCACACTTCTACGATTAATGTCTGTGAATTAATCTCGATCATCCCTTGTAATTCATCCAAAGAAATTAAAATCTCATCTGTCTGAACAAGTGATGTGAATGAATGACCTGAACCAACCACACGAATACGCTTTCCAACTTCTTTTGCAAATTTCACAGCCTCAGCAACCTCTTCAATGCTTTTCGGATACATCGTATACTGCGGCACTCCTTGTACATTCCCTGTCCAATTCCGCCACTTCTGGCCCCTTATAGAAAGCATTGTCCGTCCCCCCGATATGTTTGATATTCTCCTACTACTTCACCAGCAGAAATGCGATATAAAGAAGAAAACCTTTCACATAGCTCCCCTGCTTTACTATGCCGAAACACAATCCCCTCGCCAATTCTTAATTGTTCTGTTCCATCATAGTAAACAGGTGTTTGCACTTCACCTGCTCCTTCTAATGGAAGTAATTTTGCTCCGTTTGGCATATACGGCTGCGGTTGCTTATCCTTTCCAGTCATTCCCGATGCAATATACCCTCCACCTAAACAGGTATAAACATGAGGTTCTGGCTGGCGGACAATCGGTAATACAAATCCAACTGCTGGCTCAAATGCAATGTCTTTATAATAATCAAAAAGCACTGGAGAATAAAAAGCAGACCCAACCGTAATTTCCGTAACAGACTCATCTTGAACGGTTGTCTTTATACTCCCTGTTCCTCCGCCATTTACAAAGCGTAATGAAATTCCTTTTTGCTCTAATGCTTGTACAATGAACCCTCGTCTTTTTGTAACTTCTCTTACAGACCGTCTTTTTAAATAAGAAACTACTTTGTTTTGTAATGTTTGTTTTGGTACATGATCCCCTACACCTGCTATCTGTGCTTCATAACCCATAACACCATCTATTTTCAAACAGGATGATTGTAAAACTCTATTAGCCACTTGTAATACTTGTTCTGCAATGCGCAACGGAGACCGTTTTACTCCAAAATGAAAGCCAAGAAAACGACTGCTCATATCAATATCAAAACAAATACGAAACATTCCCTCTACTTGCAAAGCAATATGCTCCAAATACAAAATATGCTCTTCGCAATCTACCATGCAAGTAATCTTGTACCCTTGTTTTGTAAGTATACTTATTTTCTTCAAAGCCTCTTCATCCCAAACTGGATATCCGAGCAATAAATCATCAAATCCCTGTTCAATTAAAAACAGAACCTCCGCTGGTGAGTAACACATAATTCCTTGAAAACAAGAATGTGATTGTAAAATTTTCTTCATCACTGAAACAGAACGTAATGATTTGCTCGCAATTCTAATACGTTTTCCTTTATGAAGCTGAATAATAGATTGAATATTTCTCTCTAATGCATCTTCATTAAGAAATGCGCATGGCATTGAAAGTCCTTGAAACGTTCTACGATCCACATCGCTTCCCCCTCCCATATATTTCCTATATATATTGGAAAGAAAATAAAAATTTCCTCTTCTAAAGAAAAAAGTTCCTTCTCACCGAAGAAACTTTTTTCGTAACTACTCAGCCATACATTTCATTTAGAAGTTTGATAAGAGGTATTATTCTAGTGAAAATACGCCCTTATTACCTATAGAAAGTTACTTTCATTTTTCAACATATAGATTGCTATCATGAAGATCAAAACGGACCTACACCTTTCTGCCTTTCTTTGTTTTAAAACTTTGCACGTAGCAGAAAAAGGCCCTGACCGCTCCTATACATAGCCAGTCCCTCTTGACCATTAAAAAAAGGCTTTTCTGTCGGTTTTTCATAGAGTGACTGAGTAGTTTCCTTTTTCCACATATTTTATAAAGAGTGCTGTAACTCCCCATTCGTTTATTACTAACATTATGAATAAATGATATAATCTATACTTATGTTATGTAATAAATTAATTGAAAAGGTGAGAAGGCATGGAGAAATGGCTTACACTTCGAGAAATTGCTCGAAATACATCTATACCTATTCAAACGGCAAAACGCTATGTAGAGGATTATCAATCATGTTTAATTATGCGTAAAGAAGAAGAAGTTTATCTTTTTCATGAAACATGTATTTCTACACTACAAGAGATTAGACAATGGTATAAAAAAGGAAAGAATAAAGAAGAAATCAAAATGATTTTGACCAAAGCTTATAGCAATCCCACGACAATGGTAGTTAAGAGGAATACATGTAATGATGACCCTCTATTATTAGAAATACACCAAAATTTGAAAAAAGAAAATAATGCTCATCAAGATCTTATGAGGATGCTTCAAAAACAAAGCAACGAGATAAGTAAGCTACAGCAAAAATTAAATGAACATTTAGAACAAAAAGAACGTATCGCAATAGCAGAAAGAGATCGTACATTAACACAATTACTTAGAGAGATGCAAAATGTAAAAAGAGAAATAGCAAAATCAAAGAAAAGACCTTGGTGGAAAGTTTTCTTTTTTGAAAAGAACTGAAATTACATTTATATACATATTTCTTTCTTAATTCGCGGGCAGCAAGACCTTTACTGATTAAAGTTTCACTTTATTTTTAGTGAAATCACGTAAGTTTTCCTTTCTTTTTGAAAATGCTAGACTTTTTTTGACGATTTTATTATGTTAAATATTGTGCACAAAAAGGAAAGCTCAAATTTGAGTGTTGGGAGTAGTTTATGTCAGTAAATAAACAACAAAAACGCTTAATATTCTTGCTAACTGTTGTGTTGGTTGCAGTATTCCTATGCGTTAGTTGTCAAAACAAGAAAACAAGTTCGAAAAAGTCTCATGATGATGTAGCGGATGTACATGAGAATAAAGATTCTGAACAACCAAGTAAGAGTGATTCTTCTAAAGTAGACGTTAAAAATAATATTTCTAACCAATCACAAAATGAGAATCCTCCGAATTCAGAAAATGAAAGTAATATTCCGAAACAATCAATTGAGACAGATCACACTAGTGATTCACCTCAAAATGAGGACGATAGCGATTCAGATGAAGAAGTTTTTTCTACCGAAGTACAGAAGGAATCTACTTTCGTTAAGCTAGAACAAACGGACAACAATCGCGATTTAAACAACATGAATAATTTAATACAACCAGCAGAAGTTAGTGAGGCACAGGAAAAAGAAAAGCAAGACGAAGCTAATAAGCTGGAAGCCGAAAAGCGGGAAGCTGAAAAGCGGGAAGCTGAAAAGCGGGAAGCTGAAAAGCAGGAAGCTGAAAAGCAGGAAGCTGAAAAGCAGGAAGCTGAAAAGCAAGACGAAGCTAAAAAGCAAGAAGAAGCTAGAAAGCAGGAAGAAGCTAGAAAGCAGGAAGAAGCTAGAAAGCAGAATGAAGCTGATAAGCAGAATGAAGCTGATAAGCAGAACGACGCTAAAAAGCAGGAAGAAGCTAGAAAGCAAGAAGAAGCTAGAAAGCAAGAAGAAGCTGAAAGGCTAGAAACCGAAAAGTGGGAAGCCGAAAAGCTGAAAGCCGAAAAGCTGAAAGCCGAAGAGCTGGAAGCCAAAGAGCTGGAAGCTAAAGAGCTGGAAGCCAAAGAGCTGGAAGCCGAAAAGCTGGAAGCCGAAAAGCGGGAAGAAGCTGAAAAGCAGGAAGAAGCTAAAAAGCAGGAAGAAGCTAAAAAGCAGAATGAAGCTGATAAGCAGAACGACGCTGATAAGCAGAATGAAGCTGATAAGCAGAGCGACGCCGATAAGCAGAGCGACGCCGATAAGCAGAACGACGCTGATAAGCAGAACGACGCTGATAAGCAGAACGACGCTGATAAGCAGGACGAAGCTAGAAAGCAAGAAGAAGCTAGAAAGCAAGAAGAAGCTAGAAAGCAAGAAGAAGCTAGAAAGCAAGAAGAAGCTAGAAAGCAAGAAGAGGCTAAAAAGCAAGAAGAGGCTAGAAAGCAAGAAGAGGCTAGAAAGCAAGAAGAGGCTAGAAAGCAAGAAGAAGCTAGAAAGCAAGAAGAAGCTAGAAAGCAAGAAGAAGCTAGAAAGCAAGAAGAAGCTAAAAAACAAGAGAATAAAAGTCATGTACTAAATGCGTTTGAAAAACGTGTTGCGGAGCTAGTTAATGTGGAACGAGCGAAAGCGGGATTATCTCCATTACAGATAGATACAGAGCTTAGTAAAGTAGCACGTATAAAATCAGAGGATATGTTGAAAAATAATTATTTTGATCATAATAGTCCAGTTTATAATTCGCCATTTGACATGATGACACGTTTTGGTATTTCTTATTCCGCAGCAGGTGAAAATATTGCTAAAAGGCAACAAACACCAGAAGAAGTTATGGACGCTTGGATGCACAGCTCGGGGCATCGTGCGAATATTTTAAATGGTGATTTTACTTATATAGGTGTTGGCTATGTGGAACAGGAACATATTTGGACGCAACATTTTATCAAAAAATAAATAAAAATTGTTGATAAACTTGAGTTTTTAGCAAAAAACTTTTTTGAATTTAAATTATGAAACGAATTCAACCGTTTGATAATGGTATTCCACAAAAAGTTTTGAACGACAGAAGTCATTTTTACGAATGGCTTCTGTTTTATTATTGTAAGCGGCAAATATTCCCCACCTCCAATTTGTAAATAACTCATGAGATAATCTCCTTACATACAAATTAAAAACTCTCTTTTTTTTAGCGGGCTAGAGCATCTGGCCATACATAGAAGTGATCTAACAGCGACTTGTATGTTGAAAAATTTAAATAGATTGATATAAGTATAGTGAAGACATGTAAAATCTATTGTCTTCTAATGTCTTCCCTTCTCTATAATCCAATGCGTAAATTTCCAAACATACCAATCAATTTCATTGCGGAGAAAATTATCATTATGTCATAATAGCACAAGAGAGGTGAAAGAATTGAAATACTTTATTTATTTTATTGTTATCATCGCATTTTTCGATACATTTTCACAATTACCCATTATGAGTACATATGCACAAAACCTTGGGGGAACTCCTCTTATTATTGGTCTTGTCGTTGGAATGTACTCGTTTGCTAATATGATTGGCAATATTATTGCGGGTGCATCTGTTGATAAATATGGAGCAAAAAAAGTTCTTTATATTAGCATGGGTATTACAAGTCTCATAGTTTTATTGTATGTCTTTGTTCAAAGTGGAGAACAGCTGATTGTCGTTCGTTTTCTGCACGGTTTTAGTGATGGCTTTTTAATACCAGCTGCTTTCACTTTCTTATCCAAACAGACAAAATCAAAAAAACAAGGGAAAGCAATGGCTTTATCTGGTGCAGCTGTTGGAACAGCCGCTATTATCGGTCCTGCTTTCAGTGGGATTATGAAAGCGAAAGCTGGTATACACTGGGTCTTCATTACAATTTCCATCTTAATGATACTTGGTGCAATAATCTCACTTTTCTTGCTTCCAAACCATATAACAAGAACAAAATCGTCACGGATGCAAATGATGAACAAAGAAGATCTGCTTGAATTATTAAAATTTGAACCATTATTACAAGCATATATCGGTGCCTTCACCTTAATGTTTTCACAAGGAATTGTCACATATATGTTGCCGGTAAAAATAGAAGCATTAGGACTAAAAACATCAACAACAGGAATGATGCTGAGTAGCTTTGGAATTACTGCCATCCTTTTCTTCTTACTACCAACAAATCGTATATACGATCTCTTTAATCGTCAAAAAATGATGGTTATCGGTATTGCAGTGATGGCATTTGCACTTTCATTGCTTGGTATATTTACATCAAAGGGCATGCTTTTTATTGTCATGATGATTTACGGAATTGGATTTGCTATTCTCTTTCCTTCTATTAATGCCTTACTTGTTGAAAATACAACAGAAGATAATCGCGGAAAAGCATTTGGATTATTTTATGCATTCTTCTCATTAGGGGTTGTTGCCGGTTCATTTACAATTGGAGCAATCGGCGCCTCACCAAGCGTAAGCTTTATAATTGGAACAGCTTTCTTGTTTACCTTTGCTTCAACAATTTATGTACGAGGAAGATTAAAGAAGACAATGATGGGATAGCCCCTATCGCCATCAAGCTAATATTTTGGAGTATCCCCAAAACGAAAAATCGATTTCTTCATAGTTGACTATGAAGAAATCGATTTTTTTGTTTTTAGAACAATGAATCCCTTAAGTTAATAGGCAGGTGATGCTGCCCCTATAGAAAAATTGGGTAGATCAGGAAAGATATTAATAATGTTTCAATAATCCAAATGTTACCAATATATATACCGTGAATAGTAAGAATAAAAAGATAAGTATATCTAGTGTTAAAAAAATATATAATATTACTTTTATTTTTTTAGACTTATCATTCCTAATCATATATATAATAAATAGAATTGTAGTTGATTGGAATAAAATAGCAAAAAACACAAATACGGTAGAAAACACTACATTTGTAAATAAGGTATTTGCAATAAGTAAACAACTAATTACATTAAGAATAAATGTAGTTACTATAAAAATATACTTATAAACGTTTTTCATTTTAATCACCTACTCCGTCACTTTTTTTTGATAATACAGTTGTTTATTTTTATGGTTATATATAAGTATTTTGTTATTGTTTTCGTCTACAATGTAAACATCCTTTTCTTCCCAATCTATTCCATGAGATATATCTTTTTTAATAGAAAATAAAACATTTTTATTTTTAAAAGGAATTGAATTTCGATTAGCATGAATATCTATTTCATGTTCTTTTATTTTGAAGCCATAATCCCCTGAATAATTAGAGAAAAAAGGTTTTAACTCACTATAAATATATAGAGTTTCTGTTTTATCGCTTTCTTTATAAAAGTGTGAATGAATCACTTTTAGATCTGATGTTTTTATGTCTTTTGTTATAAGTAAAACAGAAACAAAACAACAAAGTATTACAATAATAGTTAATAAAGAATATATGTATACATAGGTCATCATCAAATATCTTTTGTAATTACTTTGTTTTATTATTTGATTTTGCAAATTTGAATCCTCCTTTAATAAAGAATCAATTGAAACATTAAATAGTTTGCTTAAGGCTAATAAATTGGTTAAATTCGGAAGACTATTTCCAAGTTCCCATTTAGATATAACTTGTCTTGAAATAAATAATTGGTTGGCTACATCTTCTTGCGTCATTTTATTTATTAGTCTTAAATGTTTTATCTTCTCTCCGATATTCATGTTTGTACCTCCTGTAATTAATTTAATTCATTCTAATATTAAATAGTAAGAAACGAATCGTAGCATCACAATAAAAAGGTCTGCAACGATCTGTTGCAGACCTTTTTATTGTGATTTATCTTCTATGTTTTTCATTTTAAAAAGCATATTGAGATAATCACTTTGCTGACAATGATAGCTGTTGTTACTATTCATAAACAGAATATCCTTCGACAATTCCCCCGGAAATATTTTTTCTTTCTGTACAATTCGATAAAATATTTATCCCCAAGCTATAACTCTATTTTAATTTCCCGATAGAAATGTAGTCCCTACAAATGCAAAAAATTCGAAACGGTGTTTTCTTTCCCACTTCGTATTCTTTTTTAATTTTAATATTTATTATATTCAAATAATCACCATATATAAACCCTCTACTTATACAAAATAGATTTTTGTCAGCTCCCTCTAGTACATCCTACATGTCGAATATCGTTGAGGAGCTGATATATCAGTGGCACTTACAAAAAAAAAAGTGGTTCAACGTATCCGTTGAACCACTTTTTTTATATTATTATCCTTGTGTTTTTTCCCAGTCTGCTAAGAATTTCTCAATTCCTTGATCTGTTAATGGGTGCTTCACTAATGAAGCGATAACGTTTGCTGGAATTGTTGCGATATGTGCACCGTTTAATGCTGCGTCTGTTACGTGAACAGAGTGACGTACAGATGCTGCAATAATTTCTGTTGGGATACCATGAATCGCGAAGATATCAGCGATTTGACGAATTAAGTCCATGCCGTTATGACCGATATCATCTAAGCGACCTAAGAATGGAGATACATACGTTGCACCAGCACGTGCTGCAAGTAATGCTTGTACTGCTGAGAATACTAATGTTACGTTTGTACGAATTCCTAAATCAGAGAATGCTTTTACCGCTTTTAAACCTTCTGTTGTCATTGGTACTTTTACAACAACGTTTGGTGCGATTTTTGCTAATTCTTTTCCTTCTTCAATCATTTTATCTGCTTCTAGGCTAATAACCTCTGCACTTACAGGTCCTGATACTACACTGCAAATTTCGCGAATGCGCTCATGGAAATCTACGCCTTCTTTTGCTACAAGAGATGGATTCGTTGTCACACCTGCTAATACGCCAAGGTCGTTTGCCTCTTTAATTTCGCTAATGTTTGCTGTATCAATAAAAAATTTCATGTTTTTTCTTCCTTTCTAAATGTAAGTATGTTTTTATCTTTTCTTAATACTGTCTAATTCAAACAAAATAATTTTTACTATTTTCCTTTGCCACACTTACTACCGATGTAACTGCATTGAAATCCGTTCAAATGATACCGATTACATATTGCTTGTTAAACAAGATTTTGTATATCTACTACTATTCATTTTACGGTAATATTCGCAAACGCTTCTGACATTCCATAAAAACATAAATGATTACTAAGACAAGTGGTCAGACGTCTGTCCATAAAATTGAACGTAATCCTCCTAAAAACATCATTGTCGATAAAATTGCTACTTTTCCTCCTCAATGATGCCACCGTTTACTATCATTATTATAGAATCAGCAAGCAACCTCACTCCTATTGCAAACAATAAATTCATACCAGCAATAAGTGTACGTCATAATGCTAAAATAGAACCTACTGATAAGTCAATACCTCTAAGTTAAAATTACGCTAAAAGTCATAATTTCAAATACATGTGACAGTTCACTATACCATAATTGAAACTTTACCATCCTACAATTATCTGCACTTCTCGTAATTTATCTCTTAATGGCATACCACCTTGAGCTCCTAATTTTGTTACAGAAATCCCGGCTGCAATGTTTGCAAAATGAATCGCTTTTTGCAATTCTTCTCCTTCTACAATCGCAACTGCTAATGCACCGTTAAATGTATCTCCAGCCCCTGTCGTATCGACAACTTCAACAGAAATGCTCGGTACATGAACAATTTCTGTGCCATTATGGAATCGAACACCGTTTTTCCCTTCAGTCATTAACAATTTATTGGGGTACTTTTCAAGCAATGATTCAATTGGTGATGTAAAGTCATCTAGAACAATTCGACATTCATGCTCATTTGGTGTAATGTACGTTGCTTTTTGTAACACTTCCTCTGGCAATCTTTGCGCTGGAGCTGGATTTAAAATAACTGGAATTTGATGTTCTTCACAAGTCGTTAGCACATATTTTACTGTTTCAAGTGGAATTTCTAATTGTAATACAACCATATCCGCCTTTACAAGAAAATCTTTTGCACGATTTACAAGTTGCTCATCTACAAGGCGATTTGCCCCTTGTACAACAACAATACTATTATCATCCTCAGCCAGTACGATATGAGCAATACCTGTCGTTTCACCCGTAACCGTTTTCACTTGATTGATAAAAATATGCTCATTCTCTAAATTTCTTTGAACAAGCTTTCCATAATTATCATCGCCAATTGCTCCAACCATCGCAACATTCGCACCTAAGCGCGCGGCGGCTACGGCTTGATTTGCGCCCTTTCCACCTGGAGCAGTATGAAATGCTTCCCCAATTACTGTTTCACCAGCTTTGGGACGTTTTGTTGAGACGGCAACTAAATCCATGGAAATGCTGCCAACTACTGTAATATTCGGCAATCTCTTTTCCTCCTTACTGTACCGAATGCAATCCACTCATTCCATGCTACAATACGATCAATTGCTATAACCGGTACTTTTAACGTATTTCCGAAAGAAGTCCCCATCTTCAAGTGCGTGACGGGCAAGAGCCCAGCGGTAAGGTGACTTCTTTCGCTTAGGCATAGCCTTAAATAACTCTTGGCAAATACACACATGTTTTACCCATCCATATTAGGATGTAGTTTCCCTTCGCCAATGCTTGTAGGTATTAGCAACTTCTTATATAAGAAGGCATGTGGTTGATCGTTCCTTTCCAATCAGAACTGTTACAGAGTAAATCATTCTTGGATATGCAGCCTACAAGCGGAGTCTACGAAAGAACGCTGCTAGACAACCAGGGCTTTTTTCAAGCCCCCACTGATTAAAGTTTCACTTTATGAGCTACAGCTTCCACCGATCGGGCTACTTCTGGAAAGAATGGAGTTACGATGTTAGAGATAATTAGACAAGAACACTTTTTCTATAGAGAACGCGCCACCGTACTTGACTAATCATGCTCGTTTTACCTTTATCGTACATTTTTTTCCTTTTCTATCATATGTAACCGTTTACACAAATAATATAACGTATTCATGAAAATCCGTCAATTATTTGCAACTGACAAGATAACGCCTAAATTCTTTATTTTTTTAATATAAAAACTCACTCCCTCACCAATAGAAATTGCGATTATATGTAAAAAGCATCGCCTCTACAGGCGATGCTCTTCTTTATAATGATTAAGATACCATTGCTTCTTTCTCATCTGTTTCACTCTTCGGTTCTTTTGCTGCCTTTTTACGATCAGAAAGCTTAATTTTCTTCAAGAACAATGTAAATACAGCACCAACTAGAATAAATACTAAACCAGTTATAAATACATGATGAAGAGAATCTAATAATGATGCCTTTAATACAGGCACAATGCTATTTGCAATTGGTTCTGGGATTTTCTTCAATGCTTCTGGACTAAATAACATTGAATATAACCCTTGTGGATCTGTGTGAATCATATCTTTAAACTTCGTGACCATTTCTCCTGCTTGTGGTGGGAACGTATTCAGTACAGGCACTAACTTATCTGTTAATACTGTACCAGATGTGTTATTCATAATGGAACCTAAAATCGTAATCCCAAATGTACCACCGATTTGACGGAAGAATTGACTTGATGAAGTTACAACTCCAAGATCTTTTTTCGGGAAGCTTTCTTGTAATGCTAATGTTAAAGTTGGCATGACAAGACCCATTCCGAAGCCAATAATCATCATATACGACGTTGCAACAAGCTTACTTGTATGCATATCCATTGTCGTTAACATCCCAAATCCGCCAGCCATAATCAGCATTCCAGTAATAATTTGTGGTTTCACTCCAACTTTTAATACAAGCTGACCCCCAATAATACTCGTGATAATCATCGTGATCATCATTGGTGTCATAATCGTTCCTGATTCAGCGGCACTTACACCGACAATACCTTGCATAAAGAATGGAACAAACATGATTGCTCCGAACATTCCAATACTCATAAAGAAACCAATTGCATTTAATACTGTAAATGTACGATTTTTAAAGAAATGGACAGGTAAAATCGGTTCTTTCGCTTTTTTCTCTACCTTCACAAAGCTTATAAGACCAATCACCGCAAGCGCAAATAACCCAATGATTTGCCAAGAATCCCAAGCGTAGTCTTTTCCACCAAATGTTAATGCTAATAATAAGCTCACAACACCGACGATCATCGTGAAAATACCAGCGATGTCAATTTGGATTGGCCCTGTTTGTTTCTTCCCTTTTAAGCCCATTGCGATAAGGATTGTTGCTAAAATCCCAACTGGTAAGTTAATGTAGAATACCCATCTCCAGTTCATTGAATCAACAATCCAGCCACCAACTTGCGGACCAATGACAGAAGCAAGACCATAAAGTGCTCCAAAAATCCCTTGCCATTTCGCACGTTCTTTTCCTGTAAACATATCCCCAATGATAATCATAGCCATCGGCATCATAATACCGCCGCCAAGACCTTGAATACCACGGAAAATAATTAGTTCTGTCATACCATTTGCCATACCACAAAGCGCAGAACCAATCATGAAGACGATTAATCCTGTCATATATACAGTGCGGCGACCTAATAAATCGGCTAATTTACCGGCGATTGGTACAACCGTTGTTGATGATAACATATATGCTGTTGTTAACCATGTCATTAAACTTAATCCACCAAGTTCACCGACAATACGCGGCATTGCTGTACCAACGATTGTTCCGTCTAATGCAGCAAATAACATAGCGATAACTAAGCCAGTTAACAACAAAGTTCTATTTTGATTTTCTTGTTGTTCCATGTAATCTCCTCAACTCTCTTTAGTTTGTCTCTTTCTTCTCTGATGATTGACAAATAATTGCTTCTAGTTTTTCAAATAATCGTAACAAGTCTTCTCTCTCTTGTACTTCTAATTCGGAAAAATACTTAGCAATATGTTGATTACGAGCAATCATTGCCTCTTCTAGAACAGCTTTCCCCTTTGACGTTAACTCAATTACAACAACGCGACGATCATTTTCATCATGATAACGCGAAACCAAATCGTGATCGATTAAACGATCAATCATTACTGTAATTGCACTCGGTTTCACATACATTTTCTTCGCTAATGTTGTTGCTCTTGATGCACCATAACGATCTAAAATTTTTAAAATATAAAATTGCGGTGGTGTTAATCCAGATGACTGTAATTTCTCTAATAATTCTGTTTGTAATTTCTTTCCAATAGAAAATGCAAGAGCTTGAATTTTATCTATATGAGTCATATCATTTTGCATATTTTCCACCCCTTATTTCAACCACTAAATATTTAACATCTTTAAATATTAAACTTTGTAATTAATAATGTCAATGATTTTGTTTCTTTCTTTTTTTGATAAAAATATTGAGAAAAATCATGTTATATCAATACAAAAAATAACATAAAAACCTCTTTTTTTTAGGGGGGCGAGAGCTTCTGGCTGTGCATTGGAGCGGTCAGGGCCTTTTTCTGCCACGTGCCATGTTTTAAACAGAGGGAGCAAGCAAGTGGAGATCATGTTGGATATACTTAGCAATATATATGTAAAAAGACTACCATTTCTATATATACAAAACACAGAAATGGTAGTCTTTACTTCTTTATGAAATCAATTCAATTGTTTCAATAATTTCGATGCTGCCTTTTACAGATTGGACAATTGTACAATTTTTCATCGCAAGTTCTAACGCCTTTTCTAACTGTTCTTGCGTAATTCCTTCTGCTTTTATTTTATAGTGTAAGTGAGCACTCTCTACTGGTTTTGATACTGTCTCACTTCTTTTAATTTCCGTTTCCATTGTAAATTCATGATACGTAATACGTTTTTTTTCTAAAATCGTTCGAAATACAATGGCGCTGCACCCTGCAATCGAAGCAATTAAAAGTTCTAATGGTGTATATCCATTCTCTTTTCCAATTCGCAATTCACCATATGGAAGATCCGCTGTAATTTCATCACGCTTCACTATTAGTTGCATATGTATTCCCCATTTCCACTTGCACCTTTTGCTGCCTTTTTTTATTTATATAATAATATATGTAGCAAAAAATAATAAATGGAATGCCGCAATATAATGCCATGCGTTGTTCTGGGATGAACGCTAAACTAACTACAACAACGCTGTTTAAAACAAGCGCTGCAATTGGAACAATTGGATATAATGGTGTCTTATATTTTAAATCTTCTAATTTGCCGCCGCTCTTTACATATTGTTGTCTAAATCGAATTTGTGAAAATGCGATAATAATCCAACTTGATACCGCTGATAATCCCGCAATCGATAGCAAATACATGTATACAGTACTTTCCGCGAATACACTTGTTAATAACGATAACGCTGCAACAATCATCGTCACAACTAATGCTGTAATCGGAACCCCTCTTTTATTCACCTTCTTAAAAGAAAGTGGTGCCATTCCCTCATTTGATAGTGACCATAGAATACGTGTTGCTGCATATAATCCAGAGTTTGCTACCGATAATAAAGCCGTAATAATAACAAAGTTCATAATATCCGCTGCATATGGGATACCAATTTTATCAAAGACTACAACAAACGGACTTTCAATCACTCCTGCTTCTTTCCAAGAGATTAATCCTACTAAAATCGTCATTGTTAAAATAAAGAACAGCATAATTCTCCATACTGTATTACGAATCGCACGTGGAATTGTTTTTTCCGGCTCCTTACTTTCACCTGCTGCAATCCCAATTAACTCTGTTCCTTGGAAAGAGAAGTTTACTGTGATCATTGTGAGCAACACAGCTCCAATTCCATGTGGAAATAACCCACCATCTTGTACAAAATTAGAAAAAAGCGGTGCTGCTGCTTTTCCATCGTATGGTAAAAATCCAAGCAATGCGCTTCCCCCAAGAAGAATAAATGCAATAATGGTAATTACTTTAATACTCGAAAACCAAAATTCTAATTCTGCATAGCTTTTTGCTGATACTGCATTTGAAATGAATAAAAGTCCTCCGAACACAAGGCACCATACCCAAACGTTTACATCTGGGAACCATCTTTTCATCATTAGACCAATTGACGTTAACTCTAACCCTACCGTTACAGCCCAGCCTAACCAATATAGCCAGCCAATCATAAATCCTGTTCCAGGTCCGATAAATTTCGTCGCATATTTTTGAAATGATCCCGAAACGGGCATAGCAACTGTTAATTCACCAAGGCAAAGCATCGTTAAATACATAATAAAACCGCCGACTAAATAAGAAAGGATCGCTCCTCCTGGTCCTGCTTGATTAATTGTATATCCTGATCCGAGAAAGAAACCTGTTCCGATTACTCCCCCAAGTGCAATCATAAATAAATGTCTACTCTTCATTGTGCGATGTAATTGCTCATTCGTTGTCTGATTCATCTTCTTCCTCCCCTAACATACCCCTCTATATTTTAAAATTTCTGATAATATAAAATATACAATAAAGCGTTTACAATTTCTATATAAAATTAAAACTTTTCTAAAAAAATAACTCTTGCATAAAATACAATGCAAGAGTTATCTACTTTCTAATCGTCTCGAAAAAAGAGACAAACTATAATTCACAACGAAATACATACAGGCGACGAGAAGAATTGTAGGAATCATATAGTTTACATTTTGCCCATTAATAATTTGGGCATTATGCATTAATTCTGGCAATGAAATGACGACTGCTAACGATGTATCTTTTAAAAGGGATATAAATTGGCTGACAAGCGGCGGCACCATCCGCCGCAGCGCTTGCGGTAAAATAATGTGCTGAAGCGTTTGTACATACGATAATCCAGACGCACGCGCTGCTTCAATTTGCCCTTTCTCAATTGAGAATAAACCACTGCGAACAATTTCTGATATCATCGCAGCTTCAAATATCGTCAATGCCACAACGGCCGCTGTTGTAATTTCTAATTTCAATCCAGCTTCTGGGAGCGCAAAATATGTAAAGAAAATAATTAATAGCAGCGGTAAATTACGAATGATTTCCACAATACAAGCAAGTATTGTGGATACAACTGGTATTTTCGCATATCTGAGCGTACCGATAACGCTACCAATGATAAAACTAAGGAAGATTGCAATAAGAGCGATTTCTAACGTAACAAGTAGTCCTTTTAATAAAAAAACAATGTGATCTCCTGTATAAGCACCGCGAAAATCCATCTACACAGCTCCTTTCGCCAAGTGTTTCTCTAAAAAGCGAACACCCATGCTAATCGGAACAGTTAAAAGTAAATAAAACATCCCGACAAAGATGTATACATCAAATGTGACAAATGTTCTCGTAGAGATTAAATCACCTTGGTACATTAAATCCGCCCCAGCGATAATCCCTAATATAGAAGAGTTCTTCACTAAATTGAGAAATTGATTACCTAGCGGCGGAATCACAATTTTTATTGCTTGTGGCAAAATAATATAATACATCGCTTGTACATATGTTAAACCAGAAGAACGAGCTGCTTCCATCTGCCCTTTCGGAACTGATAAAATCCCCGCACGAATTGCCTCTGTAATAAAAGCCGCCGTATATATCGTAAGTGCAGTTGTACCAGCAACAAAGCCACTTAATGTAACGCCGATCACTGGAAAAGCAAAATAAAAAGCAAATGTAATTAAAACTAAAGGGATATTCCGAATAAACTCCACATATGTTGCCCCAATCCAATTTAGAAACCGAAATGGCGCAATTCGCATCACTGCGATGATAATGCCAAGAATAAAACTACCAATTAACGCAATAAGACTAGACAGCACCGTATATTTAAATCCTTCTAAATACAAATCTAGATTATTTGAGAGAATCGAAAAACCTTGCACAAACTCTCCCCCTCTTTATTCATAGCAAGAGGATGATTATTTCTCATCCTCTTGTATCCTATATTTGTCGTTTTACTCAGGCTTTTTCCCAATCCACTTTTCATACAATTTATTGTATTCACCGTTTGCTTGCATCTCTTTTAGTAACTCATTAATTACTTTCGTAAGTTCCGTTTCTCCTTTTCTCACCGCAATGCCATACGGTTCGTCCGTGAATTTTTTCCCAACTACTTCATAGTTTGCGTCTTGCTTTTCCATACCGTATAAAATCGCATTATCTGTTGTTAAAACATCACCTTGCCCTGCCTTCAATGCCGTAAATGCTTCGCTATAATTTTCAAATTCAAGTACAGTCGCTTCCGGTGCTTTAGCACGAATATTATTCGTAGAAGTAGAACCTTTTACCGCTAACACCTTTACCCCTTTTTTCACATCAGCTATATCTTTAATTCCACTTCCTTTTTTCACAAGTAAAGATTGCCCAGCTTTAAAATACACATCTGAGAAATCAACTTCTTTTTTGCGTTCCTCAGTAATTGTCATTGTTGCTATAATCGCATCGATATCGCCATTTTTTAGCATTGGGATGCGCGTTTTCGAAGTAACTTCTTTTAATTCTAATTTATTCTCATCACCTAAAATTTTTTTCGCAAGCGCTCTCGCAACATCAATATCAAATCCTTCTACCTTTCCTGTTGCCGGGTTCTTTAATCCAAATAGATTCGTATCATTCTTCACACCGACAACTAACTTCCCACGTTTCTTAATTTGATCAACAACAGTTTCTTTTTCATTTTTTACAGCTTCTTTTTCTTTCTTACTTTCGCACCCAGCTACAATCAATACGAATAAACAGGCAAAAACAATAAGCGTAAACCACTTTTTCATTTTAATCATCAAATTCCTCCTTTAACGATTCAGCACCCGACTTAAAAATAATCGGGCTCGTTCTTGTTTTGGATTTACAAAGAAATCAGCAGGCGAAGCCTCTTCCACAATTTCACCCTTGTCCATAAATAAAATGCGATCAGCTACCTCGCGGGCAAATCCCATCTCATGCGTAACAACAACCATCGTCATGCCTTCTTTTGCTAATGTTTTCATAACATCAAGTACCTCACCAATCATTTCAGGATCAAGTGCTGAAGTCGGTTCATCAAACAGCATAATCTCCGGCTTCATTGCTAGTCCCCTTGCAATGGCAACGCGCTGTTGCTGCCCGCCTGATAGTTGGTGCGGATAGGCATTTGCTTTATCTGTAATCCCTACTTTTTCTAAATAAAACATCGCAATTTTTTCTGCTTCTTCTTTCGGCTTTTTGAGTACTTTTATCGGGGCAAATGTAATATTTTGAAGCACCGTTTTATGAGGATATAAATGAAAATGTTGAAATACCATACCGATGCTTCGTCTTAATTGATTTATATCTTTCTTTCCCTCATGTATGTTCACGCCATTTACAATCAATTCACCATTCGTGATCATCTCTAGTTGATTCATGCAGCGCAGCAACGTACTTTTCCCTGACCCCGACGGCCCAACGACCACGACAACTTCTCCTTTTTCAATTTGTAAATTAATATTTTTTAAAACCTGAAAGTTGCCGTAATACTTGTTAACATCACGAAAAACAATCAATCTACTCCCCTCCTTTACATATCAAAAGGCCTGTATAGTTTTTTATATTCGAAAACACCCAAAAAAATAACTAGTAATCTTTTAGACAAAAAAAGAAGCTGTCCAAAAGTTTTACTTTTGGACAGCTTCTTTTCAATTTTTGGTATGATTCAGCTCAGCGAATCGACTACTTGTGTGTCGAATATCGTCGAAGTGTCTTTAAATCGTGTCGAAGCGCCGATATATTGTGAAAAGCGCCGATATATTCTAAAAAGTGGTCGATATATCGTGAAAAGCGCCGATATACTGCATAGAGCGGGCCATTCCTTTTAGGAAACTTCTTCTTGTTTATCTTTTCTATATTCATGTTCCCAGAAATCAGCATTTTTAATACCGAGTTCCCGAGGATCAAATACAGGATCTTTTCCTTCTTTCTTCTGCTTCTCATAGTCTTTTAGTGCTAACAGTGCTGGCTTTTGCAATAATATAATTGCAATAATATTTACCCATGCCATAATACCAACACCAATATCCCCAAGGGCCCATGCCGTTGCTGCCGTTTTCACACATCCGTAAAATACGACCGCTAAGAAGATAAACTTCAATATTAGTATCATCCAAGGGCGATCTTTCTCACGATTTAAATAGGCAATATTTGTTTCCGCAATGTAGTAGTATGCCATAATCGTTGTAAATGCAAAGAAGAAGAGAGAAATTGCAACAAAACCGCTTCCAAATCCAGGGAACACAGATTCAACAGCTGCTTGTGTATACCCAGGGCCTGGTTCT
This sequence comes from Bacillus sp. UNC322MFChir4.1, assembly GCF_000746135.1. NCBI lineage: Bacteria > Bacillati > Bacillota > Bacilli > Caryophanales > Bacillaceae > Bacillus > Bacillus sp. UNC322MFChir4.1. The sequence continues at coordinate 25,746 of NZ_JQKQ01000029.1, read as the reverse complement.
GCACCGTTCAAATTATTCACAAGAAACCCTTTTCCGCTTACATTAAATACGTTATACATTCCCGTGATAATCATCATAAATGCCGTTGCGGAGCACACGAATAATGTATCAATGTAAACAGAAAATGCCTGTACAAGTCCTTGCTTTACAGGGTGAGATACTTCTGCAGCTGCAGCTGCGTGAGGGCCTGTTCCTTGCCCCGCTTCATTTGAATAAATGCCGCGTTTTACACCCCAAGAGATTGCTAAACCAATAATTCCTCCAAATGCAGATTCTAATGCAAATGCACTTTTTATAATAAGCATAAAAGCATCCGGTAACCTTTCAATGTTCATCCCAACAATTAAACAAGCTACGAGAATATACCCAATCGCCATAAACGGTACAACAACTTGCGCTACATTAACGATACGCTTTACACCGCCAAAAATGATAAGGCCTAATACAACAACTAATATTGCTCCCGATACAGACGTATTAATACCAAAAGCTGTTTCCAAGCTCACTGCAATACTGTTTGCCTGTACACCAGGAAGCAACATTCCTGTCGCGAGAATTGTCGCCATAACGAAAATAATCGCATACCATTTTATTCCCAGTCCCTTTTCAATGTAATACGCCGGACCGCCGCGGAATTGTCCTTTATATTTTGTCTTATAAATTTGTGCAAGTGTTGATTCTACATAAGCAGAACCAGCTCCTAAAAAGGCCACAAGCCACATCCAAAAGACGGCTCCTGGTCCACCGAAGGCAATCGCAGTCGCCACCCCGGCAATATTTCCTGTTCCAACTCGCCCCGATAAAGAAAGCGCTAACGCCTGGAATGAAGAAACACCTGCTTCTGACTTTTCCCCTTGAAACGTAAGCTTTACCATTTCACCTACATATCGAACTTGCAAAAATCTCGTTCGAACTGAGAAATATAAACCTACCCCTAAACATAAATAAACAAGTGCAGGACTCCAAACAATACCATTTAACCAATTGACGAAAGCTTCCACAGATCCTCCTCCTTTTATAAAGAATTTTCAGAATATATAAAAAGTATAAAATATACACCTTGTGAAATACAATATTATTTTGAGAAAATAAACATATTTTTGTATAAAAACACAAAATAATATTGGATAAAAAAAGAGTACGAGCATATGTACTCAAGTTCAATTTGATCTTTCAACATTTAAGCCGCTACTTGCTTTCTCCTTTTGTTTTAAACCTTGCATGTGGCAAAAAAATCCATGACCGCTACTATGCGCGGCCAGATGCTCTCGCCTACCTCAAAAAAGAGGGGTTTTTCGATTTATATTTATATGATAAAAAAACGACCTAAAACACTAAAATAGCGTTTTAGGTCAGTTCACATTTTCCTTACCATTCAACAATTGCTTTTTTCGCAATTATTCTCTTATAAATTGCATTTGTTAATGTTTGAAAATGCTCTGGCATTTCTTTACCGTTAAACTTTTTCATGATCGTTCCATATAAAGCAACATCACGAAGGCGCATGAAAAGCGGTATCGAATCATATACAGAATCATCAAGAGTATGCTCTGTCTCATATCCTTCTTTCAATACTTGCAACTGGTGACGAGAAAATTTTTCCTTTTCTTCTTCTGTCCAATCTTTTCGTAAGACAGAATAATATACAACCATAGCAAGATCATGTGCAAAATAATTGTACGTGGCATCATCAAAATCAAAAATGGTTAACTCTCCATTTTCATAGTGAAAATTCCCATGATGAATATCGCCGTGTATTAATCCAAATGTACGATTTGTCACAGGTAATTTTTGAATTTCTGCTACAACTTCATACGCAATTCCCTGCAATTCCTTGTCTTCCTGTAACATATCAATAATGGTAATTTCATCATCCAACCACGTAACGCGATTCTCCGTCTTTGGATAATCCATCGTAAGTCGATGTAACTGACCAATTGCTTTTGCCCAAGCGTAAAATAGCGTATCATTCCAAACAGTAGAATCTACATCTTTCACTCTTTCTCCATTTGCATAGTCAAAAAGTGAAACATAAAAAGAAGTTCCATCAGTTGCTTGTAGACTTTCTACAAATAGAGCGTTTTTTGATTGATGCGGCGCTGCTACCTTTGCACCGTTTTTCCCGAGATATGCTAGAAAATCTAATTCGGCCTCAATTTGCTTATATGTACGATGAGATGAATGTGTCAAACGTAAAACATACGGTGTTTGGTCTTCTCCCTCGGCACGAAAAATATAATTTTCAAAGTCTCCTAATGGTTCTTCCGCAACAGTTACACCGAAGCGCTTTGCTGCTTCTTGTAAAATTTCTTTTGTAAACACTTTTTCAACTGTTAATTCCATATGAGCACTCCCTTCCTCTCTACATAATTCGCCATGATTCTTAAAATCACTGCCGGAAAAATAAAAAAAGAAGCAGAACATTCTACTTCTTTTCAATTCTAATAATGAAAAAATACAACTATATAAGTTGCTGATTGCCCCTTTTGTTTTAAACCTTGCACGTGGTAGGAAAAGGCCCTGATTGTTTCTATGCGTGACTAGACTCTCTCACCCTCCTAAAAGAAAGGTTTTTTATGTCTTAATCCCTCTTACCATTTCCCTTCCAATATGAGTGTATAAATGCCCATACTCATCACAAAAAGCGCTACCCCTAACGTAATAATCCAAAACGGAATTTTCAGTTTTTTTATTTTAAAATAAGCTCCGTACCCTTTATATTTTACGGAGCGATATACACTGATTCCCCCTACGCAAATCATAATAATGCTTAAAATATGTACGACATACGGCAAGCTCCCACTCCCTTTAACAAACCATCCCCCTAAGATTACCACATCTATCCTTTTTACTACATATTTTTACAAAAAATTCTAAATAATATTTTTCATATCTCACAGTAAATCACCCAAACCAGTATGGATATTTAATCACAAAAATGAATCTTTATAAAAAATATCTTTTTTCTCTTCCCTTTCTAAAAAACATGTAGTATACTTACTTCAAAATCAGAGGAGAGAGGGAGCAAAGAGCTATGCTTACTTATACAACTGTAGTTACATTTGCACAAAAACATCATCATCATACGTAAACCCTTGAAACCTAGCGGAAAAATTCACGCGTAGGTACAAGGGTTATTCCCGTTGTACCTACGTTAGGCAAAGAGCCATGTAGGTATTTTTTATCTACATGGCTCTTTTTTATTTCCCAAAAACACTAGGTACAAAAAATCATAAAGTGAAACTTTAATCAGTGGGGGTTTTCTTCATCCCCCACTGATTATTAGTTGAACCAATCGGGCTTTTACGGGCAGTTTATCTCCCACCTAACTTCTTTGCTTTCGCTGAATTTTGAGGTGGGAGTATTACTGCCCGTTAATGCGGGATAAAACAAAAAAACTATCATCAAAAGGAGTTAGACATCATGGACACAAAAAAATGGGGTTTATGGGTTTTAACAGCATTCGTTGTTGGAAATATGGTTGGTGGCGGCGTATTTATGCTTCCGGCAAATTTAGCACAAGTATCAGGACCAATGGGGTCCACGCTTGCATGGACAATTACCGGGCTTGGTGTATTTATGATTGCGCTCGTGTTCGGAAACTTAGCAATGCGAAAGCCAAATTTAAAAGCAGGTCCGCAAAGTTATGCGCAAGCAATGTTCAAATCACCAAAGTATGGTAAAGTTGCTGGTTATAGCATGGCGTGGGGATACTGGGCGGCAACAGCTTCTGTTATTATTTCATTTGCAGGATATTTATCTACGTTTTTCCCAGTGCTGCAAAGTAAACAAATTTTGTTCACGACAAATGGTTTCTCGTTAGAACTAGGAAAAGCCTTAACATTCGCTGTATGTAGTATTATGCTATGGGGTATTCAATATATTCTTTCTCAAAACATTGATCGTGCTGGTAATATGAATTTACTTGCAACTGTTGCAAAAATTATTGGCTTTACGATGTTTATTATCATTACATTATTCATCTTTAATGCAGCGAATTTCGGTGATGGGCAAACGTTTATGAATGAGGCTGGAAAATCTATTCCATTAGGCGGGCAAATCAATGCTGCTGCTATCTCAACACTTTGGGCGTTTATTGGTATTGAATCAGCTGTTATGCTTTCAAACCGTGCAAAATCACAGCGCGATGTAAAAAAAGCAACGATTTTCGGATTAGTAATTGCTCTTCTTATTTATGTAGCAATTACATTGTTAACAATGGGTGCTCTTCCGCAAGATGTGTTAAAAGGATCTCAAAAACCATTGGTTGATGCATTAAGTATGGCTATTGGTAATAAAGGTGCATACATTATGGCATTTCTAGCACTTGTCTCTCTATTCGGTTCTACAGTAGGTTGGATCGTTGTAAGTGCAGAAGTTCCATATCAAGCAGCGAAAAGCGGACTATTCCCTGCTTTCTTTGGAAAAACAAATAAAAAAGGAAGTCCAACAAACTCATTGTTATTAACAAATATCATGACACAAGTATTCTTATTCTCTACTATTTCTGGGAGCGTATCAGAAGCGTATACCTTTGCAATTGTTGTCGCTACGCTTGCTTATTTAATTCCATATCTTGTTTCAACATTATATCAATTAAAACTTATTATTACTGGTGAAACATATAACAACATGCAAGGCTCTCGCAAATTGGACGGAGTCATCACAGTACTTGCTCTTATCTATTCCATTTGGGTTGTTAAAACAGGAACATCTGATATGAAAACTTTCTTACTAGGAATCGGATTATTTGTAGTTGGACTCATTCTTTATCCACTGATTATGAAAAATACGATTGATAATAAACCAGATACAAAAATCAGTTAAACTCAAAAACACTAGCTCTTTACAGAGCTAGTGTTTTTGAATTCTATTTCTTTTTTCTAACTAAAACAGGAAACCAGTCTGCTCCTATGCGGAGAAAATCTCAATTTCTAATTTGTTTAATGTAAAGAAAACATTTTATAATAAGGATATAACTAATCAGAAAAAGGTGACATTCCGACCAATGAAAAACCGTGTTCTTCAATTTCTATTCGTTGTTGCAATTTCAACTATTTTACTATTTGTTTTAAACAGATCATCTATATCGTTATATGCCTTCGCTGGAGTAGTATTCTTTATTACAGCTGTCGGTATTGCTTTCGTCATCTTTATTGAAAATCGCTCCCCGCAAAGTACGTTAGCTTGGTTTTTAGTATTAGCGATTCTCCCTATTTTTGGCGTATTTTTGTATGCATTATTTGGCCGAAGCAGATGGCGCCGAGTAAAACATTTACATCGTGCTGAAGAGCAAAGAAAGTTGTTCCGTGAAATTTTAGAAGGAAAACGATTGGAACAAGAAATCCCATCGTCTCTAAATGAACACTCTGCCCATTTGACTACGATCATTCAAAAATTTGGCGGGGGACCTATTGCTGATGAAACTAGAGCAACATTGCTAACAAATGGCGATGAAACATTTACAGAGATTTTGTCCTCCATTCAAGAAGCCAAACATCACATTCATATTCAATATTACATTTATCGAGCTGATGAAATTGGAACAAAGATCCGGGATGCTTTAATTGAAAAAGCGAAAGAAGGTGTCATTGTCCGCTTTTTATTTGATGACCTCGGAAGCTATCCGTTACGAAGCACCTTTTTGCAACCGATGAAGGACGCAGGAATTGAAGTAGTAGAATTCGACCCTGTCCTTTCTCCATGGTTAATCGAAACGGTCAATTACCGAAATCACCGAAAAATTGTTATTGTTGACGGAAAAATTGGATTTACAGGTGGATTGAATGTTGGAGATGAATATCTTGGTCGTTCGAAGAAATTTCCAATTTGGCGAGATAGTCATTTAAAACTTGAAGGGAAGGCATTGTACAAACTACAAGCAATCTTTCTAGAAGATTGGTTATACGCACGCAGTGGATTAAATAGCTATTCTTGGGAACCGTTTATGAAGAAAGAGTACTTCCCAGGATGGACCGTACAGACAGAAGGTGCTGTCCAAATTGTCGCAAGTGGTCCAAGTGCAAATGACAAAACGATTCGAAATGCCCTGTTAGCGGCAATGACATCAGCAAAACGTTCCATTTGGATTGCAACGCCCTATTTTATTCCTGATCAAGAAACATTAACATTACTACGTTTAAGTGCGATCGCTGGAATTGATATCCGTATTCTATATCCTGGCATAAGCGATAGCGTGATAAGTGATCAAGCTTCGCAATCTTACTTTGCCCCGTTATTAGAAGCTGGTGTTTCGATTTATCGCTATAAAGATGGGTTTATGCACGCCAAAATTGTGTTAATTGATGATGAGATCGCCACAATTGGCACAGCAAATATGGACATTCGTAGTTTTGAACTGAATTATGAATTAATCGCGATGTTATATAACTCCCAGGCTGTCCTTGATATTAAACGTGACTTCGAACAAGATTTTAAAGACTCTACAGAAATTCGCTGGGAAGTATTTCAAAATAGAAGCCTTCGAAAAAGAATGCTAGAATCACTAATGCGACTTATTTCACCGCTTTTATAAAGGGAAACTTCCATCAGTGCGGGGGCTTTATCCCCCATCTATCTTCTTTTGCTTCTCTCTAAATTTTGAGGCGGGGGTCTTACTGCCCACGAATAGCAAAATAAGGAAACATCTCCCAAATTGGAAGATGTTTTTTCTTTGCGTCACTTATGAAAACACGTTATCATAAGAAGGATTGTTTACTTGATGAAAATAATGTTAGGTGGGAAATACATGTTAGAACAATTTCATATACATGATGGATTAAAAGAGCAACTTGTAAATATTCATGAAACAAATAAACAAGCAGCTGGCAATGCTGCTACTTTAATTGGAACAAAAATGTATAAAGCAGCAGATAATAGCATTATTGAAGATGCAATTACTGCATTACTTCTTGGCAAAAACGTTCTATTAAAAGGTCCTACAGGAAGCGGTAAAACCGTTCTTGCTGAAACACTATCTTATTTATTCCAAAAGCCAATGCATAGCATTAACTGCTCTGTTGATTTAGATGTAGAAGGAATTTTAGGATACAACACATTAACAACAAAAGACGGTGCCTCTGAAGTTACTTTCGTGGATGGCCCATTGATGAAAGCAATGAAAAATGGTCACTTCCTTTATATCGATGAAATTAACATGGCAAAGCCAGAAACGTTGCCACTTCTTCACGGTGCACTCGATTACCGAAAAATGATTACAAACCCTTTCACACAAGAAGTTGTGTATGGCAATGATGAATATCGTGTAATTGCTGCAATTAACGAAGGGTATGTTGGAACGAGCGAACTAAATGAGGCGTTAAAAAACCGTTTCGTTATTATTGAAGTTCCTTATATTCAAGGTGAAACATTAAAAGAACTGTTATTAGCTGAATCAAAATTAAAGAATGCAGCAACAATCGAAAAGTTTGTCGCATTTGCAAGTGACTTAATGCCCCTTGCTCGCGATGGTCGTGTCAGTGAAGAAGCAGCAAGTATTCGTGGTATTATCGATGCCTGTGATTTAAGTGTATATATTCCAGTAATGCGTGCAATTGAACGAAGTATTATTGCAAAATTAAGCGATGAGACGGAACAAATGACGGTGCGTGAATTAGCAGAAAGCTATTTCTTTGAGGGATAATTCATGAGACAAATTTTTAGTGACAAAAAAATCGATGCGTCTCTGTTTCTGCAAATGGAAAACTTAATGTACGCCCTTCTAAAAGAAGAAAATGCATATTTAGAATATGGATATAAAGCATATTATGACGAGATCGAAAATAAAATTGTCATCAGTCACTTTTGGGATGATCGAAGCGAAACGGATAAAGTAATCGGCTTAAAAAGTGAAGTATATTTAAAAGCGCTTGGCAACAAGCATCATTCCGATATGCAACTTATTCGTAGCTATGCAAAAGAATTACAGCAATCACCGCTTAAAAATTTTTTAACACAGCTTTTCGTTCTATTAGAAGATTTACGAGTGGAAGAAATTGTGAAACGCGAGCGTCCTGGTACAAAACCAATTTTTGCGCGCCGAAAAGAAATGTATCGAAATTATTTCAGTTCACAATACGAAATTAACCGGATCCGTAATTATCATGCTGATATGCTCATTTGTTTATGTTACTTAACAGTAACGAGCGACAAATACGAAATGTTTAATAACGACTACTTTGAACAGATTGAAGCAATTTTACACGAAACATTCCAAACAAGTGCAACGGAAGATACGATGTATGTTGTTGAAAAAATTCGCTATCGTTTAGAAGAGCTTTTAGAACATGATATGATTAATAACTACTTTGGCCTGGCGCCGCTCAATACTTCTGTCATTTTTGACAAAATTGAAGAACGAGTAGATGAATTAGCAAACGATGATACCCAAATCGTAGATGACGATGATAATAAAAATAAAATTGATGAGAGCTTCTCTACATGGCATCGTGAAAATAAAAACAATGAAAACGAGAACTTCTTACGCTTTGAATTAGAAAGCGGTACAAAAACAAATATGATGGGTGATACAGCTCGTGAGTCTGAAGATGGTGATCAAGCACTCGGTTCCGTACAAGGTACTTCCCAAAAAAGTACGCAGTCGAATTTCGACGGTGCCGACGCTGAAGATACGAGAGCATCTCATGCTTCGAGCCAAAGTGAAGGTGCATACGGTAAGTATAACGCCGGCGCATCGCATACTTTTAAAGAAGCTCGCAAGCCGCAGCCTGATGAGAAGAAAGACTATCAAGCGATAAAATCTGTCGTAAATAAAGATGTAAAAGAACTAAAGAAAATTATCGAAAAAACAATTGAAAACAAAACAAACGCCAACGCTGATAAATACTATGGAAGACTTCGTAAAAAGTTCTTACGTATTTATACAGAAAAACAACCGCGTATGTTTTATAAAAAAGGCCAAGAATCACAAGAGCTTGACGTTGTCTTTCACCTGTTAGTTGACTGTTCTGGCTCAATGTATAACAAAATGGAAGAAACGAAAAAAAGCGTTGTTCTGTTCCATGAAGCTTTAAAATCATTAAAAATCCCGCACGCCATTAGCGGATTTTGGGAAGATGCTTCTAGCGCCACACCCGAAAACAAACCAAACTTCATTCATGAAGTCGTAACCTATCAAAACTCAACGCTGCCAAGCATTGGTCCAGAAGTCATGCAACTTCGTGAAGAAGAAGATAACCGTGATGGATATATTATTCGTATCGTTTCCGAAAAACTGGCGAAACGTCCGGAAAAGCATAAATTTTTGCTCGTCTTTACAGATGGCGAACCGTCTGCATTAGACTATCAACAAGATGGTATTTTAGATACACACGAAGCTGTAAAACTAGCTCGTAAAAGCGGCATGGAAGTCATCGGAATCTTTATCGAAGAAGGCGAAGCTAAAGAAGCGACGTATCAGCTCATGAAAAATATTTATAACCACCACTTTTTAGTAGCGAATCATGCGGAAGATTTACGCTTGAAGATTAAACCGTTATTGAAGAAATTACTACTGAAGACGATTGAATAAAAACCGGAGCTGGGTGCAGCTCCGGTTTTTTGGTCGTTTCGTGCCGAAGAATCTTTATTCTGTGTCGAAGCGCCCATATATTTTCATTTACGCCGATATATGATGAAAAGTCGCCGATATATTTAAAAAAGCGCCGATAAAAAATAAAATTTTTTGGGCATATTAAGAATCAAGTAGATGTGAAAGGATGGTTCTCTTCCAAAATGGATGAACAATATACGGATGTTACTACTGCTGAGGCTAGACATCAATATATCATTCCTGAGGAGTTTCCTGAAGGGCCTTACGGTTCTGCCTCTAATAAAAAATTAGGAAAATCAAATCCTTGGGATAAAGATCAAAAAACACATAAAGCATTTAGCAACGAATATGAAAAACAATTTGAAGAAACAGAAAGGCAATACCCCGAAACCGAATGAAGTTAGGTCAACTAAAAAAAGAGCCGATCCAATCGACTCTTTTTCTATTAGCTAATAACTAGCTCAGTTGCTAATTTTTTTTTTAATTTTTCAAGCATGTCAGCTGTCATTTTGTCTAAATCGTAGTCTGCTTTGAAGCCCCACTCTTCTTTTGCTGCTGTTGCATCAATTGAGTTTGGCCAGCTATCTGCGATTGTTTGACGAGCTGGATCAACAGCGTAATCCATCGTAAATGTTGGAATGTGTTTACGAATAGATGCTGCAATTTGTTCTGGCTCGAAGCTCATTGCTGTAATGTTAAATGCATTACGATGTTTCAACTTACTTGGATCTGCTTCCATTAAAGAAACGATCGCTTGTAATGCATCTGGCATGTACATCATATCCATGTATGTTCCTTCTCCAATGTAAGAAGTGTACGCACCTTTTTTAATTGCTTCATAGTAAATTTCAACTGCATAGTCAGTTGTTCCTCCTCCAGGAGGTGCAACGTATGAAATTAAACCTGGGAAGCGAACGCCGCGCGTATCTACACCAAACTTATGATTGTAGTAATCACATAATAGCTCTCCAGATACTTTGTTTACCCCGTACATCGTAGTTGGACGCTGAATGGTGTCTTGCGGTGTATTATCTTTTGGCGTTGTTGGACCGAATGCACCAATTGAGCTTGGCGTGAAAAACTTACAGTTTAATTCGCGTGCCGCTTCTAATGCATTTACAAGGCCACCCATATTTAAGTTCCAAGCAAATAGCGGATTTTTTTCTGCCGTTGCAGAAAGTAACGCTGCCAAGTGAATGATTGTATCAACTTCATTACGCTTTGCAATATCATGTAATTTTTGACCGTCAGTTACATCTAAAATTTCAAATGGGCCAGACTTTACAACTTCGCTATCTGTTTCACGAATATCTGTCGCAACAACGTTTGATGCACCGTATACATCACGAAGTTTCATTACAAGTTCAGAACCAATTTGACCTAAAGAACCGGTTACTAGAATTTTTTTCATTTTCCCCACTCCTCATTAGTAAGCTTTCTTAGATGTACATGTGTTAAATAATGCCCATTTCTTTTCCAACTTTTTCGTACGTGCGAATTGCTTCATCAAGCATTTCTTTCGTATGTGCTGCTGTTGGCATATTACGAACACGTCCTGTTCCTTTTGCTACAGTTGGGAACACAATTGATTTTGCGTATACGCCCTCTTCGTTTAGACGTTTACTAAATTGTTGTGTTAAGACTTCATCACCAATAATACAAGGCGTAATTGGTGTTTCACTTTCTCCAATGTTAAAACCAAGCTCTTTTAAGCCTTTTTTCAAATAGCGACCATTTTCCCATAAACGGTCATGCAGCTCAGTGCTTTCCATTAAGATTTCAATTGATCTCATACAAGCAGCTGCATCAGCTGGTGTTAACGCTGTTGAGAATAAGAATGGACGCGAGCGCACTTTTAACCAATCGATTAAGTTTTTCTTACCAGCAACATATCCACCAATAACACCGATTGCTTTCGATAATGTACCAATTTGGAAATCGACTTTATCAGATAGCCCAAAATGTTTCACCGTACCAGCACCTTTTCCAAGTACGCCAGAACCGTGTGCATCATCAACATACGTCATTAAATCTAGTTCTTCTGCAATTTCAACGATTTCTGGTAGTTTTGCTATATCGCCATCCATTGAGAATACACCATCTGTAATAACCATTAATTTATTGTAAAGACCTGATTCTTTTGCTTCGATCGCTTTTTTACGTAAATCTTCCATATCGGAATGTTTATAAACAATAATTTTTGCTCTTGATAAACGAGAACCATCAATAATAGATGCATGGTTTAATTCATCAGAGAGAATTGCATCATTTTTATCCATAACAGCTGAAATCGCTGCCATATTACAGTTAAAGCCAGACTGATATGCAATTGCTGCTTCTGTATGTTTAAATTTCGCAATAGTTTCTTCTAATTTGATATGCAAATCAAGTGTACCGTTAATTGTACGAACAGCCCCTGCACCAACACCATATTTATGAATTGCACCGATTGCCGCTTCTTTTAAACGCTCGTCTGTTGCTAATCCAAGATAATTATTTGAAGATAGATTAATATATTCTTGTCCGCCAATTGTAATGATTGGTCCATTCGAACTTTCAAGCGGATCAATAACGTTATAAAGCCCCTTTGATTTTAAATCCTCTAGGTTTTCTACTAAAAAATTGTCAAGTGTTTTGCTAGACATCGTGAAACCTCCCTATCGTTCATATAAAGACAGTATTACCATAATACTCCCTCTATCAGCTTAACACATTTTGGAAAATTGTTATAGCGAAATAGCTTAAAGTAAACGCTTACATCTACAGATTATATCTTATATAATGACAGAAATCTATTATTATTATTTGGATTTTGTTACAATTTAAAAAAACGCTTTCAAGGAGAGGATACAATGTCTTATACAGAATCTGACGTTTACAATGAGGACCTATTTTTTGAACAATATATGAAACGTAGGCATCGAACTGATAACCCAAACGACACGATTGAAAAGCCCGCTCTCTTACAGTTGCTTGGCCACATAAAAGATAAAAGTGTTCTTGATCTTGGCTGCGGTGATGCACAATTTGGAGTAGAGCTATTACAGAAAGGCTGTCAATCTTATACTGGAATTGAAGGCTCACATCGTATGTATGAAGAAGCTAAGAAGAAATTACAAAATACAAATGGCATTGTCCATCTTTTAAACCTCAAAGACTATACATATCCACCTTCTACTTTTGACATCGTTACATCTAGACTCGTCCTTCACTATATTGAACATATTGATGATACATTCAAACAGATTTATCAAACGCTAAAACCTGGCGGGACTTTTGCCTTTAGTGTTCAACATCCAGTTATCACCTCTGCATTTGAAAGCTTACAAGCCACTGGAAAACGAACAAGCTGGCTTGTTGATGACTATTTTAAAACTGGCAAACGCGTCGAGCCGTGGATTCATGAACAAGTTGTTAAATACCACCGAACAATTGAACAATACTTCCTATCTTTACAAAAAGCTGGTTTTACGATCACTAGTTTACGCGAAGCAACACCAGAACTTCTGAATTTTCAAAGCGAAGAAGAATATACGCGTAGACTGCGCATTCCTTTGTTTCTATTATTTTCTTGCACAAAATAAAGTGAAACTTCATGGCAGTAATCTATGTGCTGAAAAATAAAAATAACTTTCTATAAGGTAAGTGTATTTTCAGTGGAATTATCCCCCTTATCAAACCTCTAAATGAAATATATAGCTGAATAGTTACTACAGTTTTTAAAAATGACACAAAAACTCCTTTTTTTAGAAGGGAGACGAGAGTATCTGGCCGTGCATAGAAGTGATATCGAAAAATTAAAATGAATTTATATGGAAAAAGCACATCAACGATCCTTTATTTAAGAATATAAACAACACAAAAAATGGTAATTTATACAAAAAAGAAACTTCCATCAGTGGGGGGATTACCTCCCAAAAGTAGCGAGATAAAATTGATGACGAAATTTGGAGTACGGCTGACGGTATAATGGCTACTAGCCTAATATTGCAAAGTATGGACAACACTTTGCAAAGTTAAAATTGTACTTTTAAACTCTCAATTTCTTCCTAATAAAAAACAACTCTCGTAATATAGAGTTGTTTTTTACTTTGTATTCTTATTCATAATATGTTATATTCTAAAAGTATCTCCGAGAAGAGTTCAGTATATCAGAAAAATTTATTTAGTTAAAATTTTCTGATTATTGTATTATTTTACATTCTATTTAAGCGAGAAATAATACACTTGAAAACGCTTATTTTAATCTTTTCAGGGGAAAAATACGATGACGGAAGATGTTTTTATAGAATTTACAAAATTATTTTATTCTATTCCCATATAATACTATTGACTTCTAAATATTTTGTAAATTAAAATGATTACATAAATATCCGTTGATCAAGATTAGGAGGAATGAAAATGGATGCAGCTGTAAAGTTAGACAAAGCTGGAGAACAACAATCACCAAAGAAACATCCTCCGGGATTGTATTTGTTGTTCTTGACAGAAATGTGGGAAAGATTTAGCTACTACGGAATGCGCGGTCTTTTAGTTCTTTATTTAACAACTACTGTTGTAAGCGGAGGTCTTGGATTTGATAAGGCTTTTGCAGTACAATTATATGGAATTTTCACAGCTTTAGTATATTTCACACCAATTGCTGGTGGATGGTTAACTGACCACTTTATCCCAAGACGCCTTGCCATTACTATTGGCGGTATTATCATGGCACTTGGTAACTTTGTTCTATTTTCAATGAATACAAAAACTGGACTATTTTTAGGATTAGGATTATTAGTTATTGGTAATGGATTCTTCAAACCAAACATCTCTACTCTACTAGGTGAACTTTACGGTGAAAATGATAAGCGCCGTGACAGTGCTTTCACAATCTTCTACATGGGTATCAATGTAGGAGCTTTCTTTGCACCACTTATTTGTGGTTTCCTAGCAGAAGATTTCTTTAAAACAAGCTCTAATGGCGTTATGGTCATGGGTTATAAATATGGATTCTTAGCTGCTTGTATCGGTATGATTATCGGTCAGATTTTCTTTAATCTATTAGCTCCTCGTTACCTTGGTGATGCGGGAACAACAGTTGTAGGTAAAAAATCAAAAGACAAAAATGCACAAGCTATCGAGAAAAAACCTTTAACGAAACAAGAAAAGAACCGTACTTGGGCAATTGTCATTTTAACTTGCTTCGTTGTCTTCTTCTGGGCAGGTTTTGAACAAGCAGGTAGTTCGTTAACACTATATACAAATACTTTTGTTGATCGTACAATTTTCGGATGGGAAATTCCAACATCTTGGTTCCAATCCGTTAACCCAGCATTTATCGTAATATTAGCACCATTTGTGTCAATGTTATGGATGAAATTATCTAAAACAAAAAATGGCGACTTAAAAGTTCCAACAAAAATGGCACTTGGTATGATTTTACTAGGAATTGGTTATCTTGTTTTAACATTAGCTGTTCTGAAAACTGGAAGCGATGAAGCACATATTGCTACGAAAGCGAATTTATTATTCATCGTCTTCACATATTTATTCCATACAATTGGTGAGTTATTCTTATCACCAATCGGTCTATCAATGGTAAGTGCAATTGCTCCTGTAAAATTAGCATCTCTATTAATGGGAGTATGGTTAGCAGGTTCTGGTATGGCAAACTACCTAGCTGGGGCACTAGCTTCCTTCACACAATCTTTAGGTTACTTAGAAGTATTTGCAAGCATCGGTATTATCGTTATTGTATTAGGCGTAGTACTTCTTATGTTCTCTAAAAAAATTGCACATATGATGGAATAAAGAAAAAAAGCGGAGAAATTTCTCCGCTTTTTTTAATGCTCCTCTAATGCAGTGATATCTACTTGAACTGTTTCATCTGGTGTTTTTATATCGTGTACATTAGCAATCCTACTTGTCTCATCACAGCTTTCGATCCAAACAGGCACACCTTGATATGTAACGTCAATTCTACTTGATGATGATAAAATTTGTTTTACTCGTTTTATATCCATCATTGTTCCCTCCTTATTGTTTATTACATTCTTTTTTATATTGCCGTGTCTGGATGAATTTTATCCCATGTAACCTCTTCTCTTTATTTCTCCACAATTTGAAGATAAAAAAATAGGTATGTATACATACACACCCATTTTTTTCACAATATTTTAATTTTAAGAAAATAACGTTTTTAAAATCCCGTTTACTTTCTCATTGTTTACTTCATAATATACTTCTAAGCCACGTCTTTCAAAACGTACAACTTTATTTTGTTTTAATTTTGTTAAATGTTGCGATACTGTAGATTGCGGAATTTCTAATACTTCCTGCAATTGTGTTACATTACAAATTCCACGCTGCATCAGCTCCATTACAAGACGAAGACGAAGCGGATGAGCTAGTGCTCGTAACATTTGTACATCATCTTCTGAAATACGACAATCGAATTGATTTTGACACATATTTTCCCCTCATTTTTTTTATATTTATACATATTTATTTTTTATATTTCTATTTCGTTATCCCATTCTATATTCAATTACTTCCTATAATAAAAACCACATTCCTCCTTTATTATAGAGAGAAAACTCTCTTTGGATATTTGAACATTATACTATACTGCTTAGAAAAAAAGCAAAGTATCTGCTAGGGAATTCCTTCCTTTCGAAAATAAATTTCTCAACATTTTTGTTATATTTTTTTTGTATCCATAATAATGTTTATGATTAATTATTCAAATCCCAAAAATTTATAGTAGCGAGCTAAAAATGATACAAGGATTTATAAAGTGAAACTTTAATCAGTGGGGGTTTTCTTCATCCCCCACTGATTATTAGTTGAACCAATCGGGCTTTTACGGGCAGTTTATCTCCCACCTAACTTCTTTGCTTTTGCTGAATTTTGAGGCGGGAGTATTACTGCCCGTTAATGCGGGATAAACAACATCATACTCTTTACTATATATCCCCCCTTTATTTCTGCGGAACTTTTACAATTACGGATTCTACGAAACAATAATACTATTTTCACATTGACAATAGTGTTTAACGAGGATATACTAAACATGTAATTTATTTGTGAAACATTTCACATTAAATGTGAATAAATTCACATATTATATATAGGAGATGTCGCAATTATGAATACATGGACACAAGTTTATGACCCCTTACACAATATTTGGCTATCAGCACTTGTAGCCGCAATTCCAATTTTATTTTTTGTACTATGCTTAACAGTCTTTAAGATGAAAGGATACATATCTGGATTTTATAGTGTGATTTTAGCTATCATTCTTTCTATATTTGTCTATAAAATGCCAGCAACTATGGCGGTATCCTCCGCTGCATTTGGTGTAGTAGCTGGATTTTACCCAATTTGTACAATTGTTATCGCAGCAATTTTCCTTTACAAACTAACTGTAAAAACTGAACAATTTAACGTCATTCGTGATAGTATTTCTAGCATTACAAGCGATCCTCGTCTTCAAGTATTATTGATTGCTTATTCTTTCGGAGCTTTCTTAGAAGGTGCAGCAGGTTTTGGTGTACCAGTTGCTATTACAGCAGCACTGCTTGTAGGTATGGGATTTGATCCATTAAAAGCAGCAGGTATCTGCTTAGTTGCTAACATTGCCGGCGGTGCGATGGGTGCAATGGGTATTCCAGTTACAGTACCCGCTCAATTAACACAACTTGACGCATTAACTGTTGGCCGTCATGCAGTTGGAATTTTACCATTTATTAGTTTCATCTTACCATTCTTACTTGTTGCAATCGTTGATGGTTTCAAAGGAATTAAAGAAACTTGGCAAGGTATTCTTGTAAGCGGCGGTTCTTTCGCTCTTACTCAGTTCGTTGTAACATATTTCCTTGGTGCAGAACTTACTGATATTTTCGCAGCTGTAGTTAGCATGATTGCATTAGCATTATTCTTACGTGTGTGGCAACCAAAATCTTCAGCACAAGATAAACCAAATAAACAAGAAAAACATAGTTATACTATGAAACAAATTTTATACGCTTGGTCACCATTTGTATTCTTAACTGCATTTGTAACAATTTTTAACTTAAAAGCAATCAAAGCTTTATTCGCTCCAAATGGTGCATTAAGTAACTTAGTATGGAATCTTCAAGTACCTGGCCTGCACAATCACGTAATGAAAACAGCGCCAATCGTTAAAGCAAATACACCATTTCCAGCAGTCTTTAAATTAGATGTATTCTCATCAACAACTACTGCAATTGTACTTGCAATTATCGTATCTTTACTTGTATTCCGTGTAAACGGTAAGTTAATAAAAGAATTAGCTATTGAAACATTAAAAGAGTTAAAAACACCAATTTATACAATCTGTAGTGTAATTGCATTAGCATATGTAACAAACTATTCTGGTATGTCTTCAACTCTTGGATTAGCTTTATCATCTACTGGAGATGCATTCCCAATTCTGTCTCCAATCTTAGGTTGGATCGGCGTATTCTTAACTGGTTCAGTCGTATCAAGCGGCTCTCTATTTGCGCCCCTTCAAGCAGTTACAGCTGCTCAATTAGATATCGTTCCTTCTACTCTCGTTGCCTTAAACGTAGTAGGCGGTACAATGGCAAAAATGGTATCACCACAATCAGTTGCTGTAGCTTGCGCAGCAGTTGGAATCGTTGGTAAAGAATCAGAGCTATTTAAAACAACAATGAAATATAGCTTAATCTTCTTATTCATTATTAGCTTACTTCAACTTAACGCAGTGTTTAATATTTTCTAATATAAAAGGCTGATGACTCGTTCATCAGCCTTTTTTCTCCATTTTTTTAATCTCTACTCGCTTAATTTGATGCATATCTTTTTCAAGAATCGTAAATGTCCATTCACCAACAACAGTCCTATCTCCTTCTGCAATTGGTTGTCCTTGCATCATTAACCATCCCCCAATTGTGTCAACATCTTGTTCATTTAAATGTAAGCCGAACAAATCATTAATCTCACTTATTAACACTTTTCCGTCAACGATTTTACAATTGTCGCTAATATGTTGAATAGGCGGATGTTCATCCTCATCATATTCATCGCGAATTTCTCCCACAATCTCTTCTAGAATATCTTCAAGCGTAACGAGTCCTGCTGTTCCGCCGTATTCATCATATAAAATGGCAAGCGGAATCCGTTTTTTTTGCATGCTGAGCAATAAATCATGTATAGGTATGTTTTCCATTACTTCAATAACCGACCTTGTATATGTCGTGATTGATTTTGCTTCTTGTCTCTCTCCATCCATATAGCGAATAAAGAAATCTTTCACATTCACCATTCCAATTACTTCATCTTTATCTTCACCAAATACTGGATATCTTGTATATTTTTCTTGCCGAATAATTTCAATATGTGTTTCAAATACATCTTCTGCATATAATCCAACAATCTCTGTCCGCGGCACCATAATTTCTTTGGCAAGGCGATTGTCAAATTCAAAAATATTATTTACATATTTAAACTCTGCTTGATTAATTTCTCCGCTTTCATAACTCTCTGATAAAATGAGGCGGAGCTCTTCCTCTGAATGTGCTACTTCATGTTCAGAAGCCGGTTCTAAACCAAATAAACCTGCTACAAAACGAGCTGCATGATTTAATGCCCAAATAAATGGATACATAATGCGATAAAAATAAATCAGTGGCTTTGAAAACATGAGACTGACTTGCTCTGCTTTTTGAATTGCAAATGTTTTTGGTGCCAATTCTCCAACTACAACATGAAAAAACGTAATAACTGCAAATGCAATAATAAAAGATACAGTATTCGCAATTGGAGGAGAGATATGAAGTGTAATCAATATAGGCTCTAATACATGTTTTACAGTTGGTTCACCTAACCACCCCAGTCCCAGTGCTGTAATGGTAATCCCAAACTGGCACGCTGACAAATACTCATCCAAATGAGAAATCACTTTTTTCGCCGCTACCGCTCCCCGCTTTTTCTCTCCTACAAGTTGATCAATGCGGCTACTGCGTACTTTCACAATCGCAAATTCAATTGCAACGAAAAAACCTGTTAATGCAATTAAAGCGACAACTAATATTAAATTCCCTATTTCCAAATATCTCCCTTAGCTGTAGGCAGCTAAAGTTACACCTCCCGTAAGATAAGTTTAGCTATCCTTAATTTCTCTCATTTTCTCACAAGAAAACCTGTATAAATTTCACAAATTTTTATCCTGCTTGGGACAAAGAAAAACTCCCACTGATGGGAGTTTTATTTTATTTCTCATACAATTCAATAGGCAAGCCATCTGGATCTTGGAAAAACACAAAACGTTTTCCAGTTATCTCATCAATTCGAATGCTTTCCGTTTGTATACCGTGCTGCTGCAAATATGAAGCAGCATCTTCTATAGATGAAACAGAAAATGCTAAGTGTCTTAGTCCAACTGCTTCAGGAAAGCTTGCTCGCTTTGGCGGATTAGGAAATGAAAATAGTTCAATTTGATATGTATCCCCCACACACAAATCCAACTTATAGGACGCTCTCTCTTCTCGATATACTTCGCGCAAGACTTGAAAACCGAGTACTTCTGTATAAAATTTTTTTGATACTTCATAATTGGAACAAATAATTGCAACGTGGTGAACAGCAGTAATATTCATCTTCTCTTTCCCTTTCTTGTATATTCTCCTTTGAAATGAAAAACCTATATACAAAGTTACCTATAAGGAGGGTTACTATGAAATTTTTCACATTTGGTCTTGGACTCATTGTTATATTTTTTCTTGCTTTTATAGCAAGTAATAATCGAAAACACATTAAGTTCAAACCAATCATTCTCATGCTTATTGTACAATTAATTTTAACGTTTCTACTATTAAATACGCAGGTCGGTCTAATCCTCATTACAGCCGTTTCAAATTTATTTAATGAGTTATTAAAATATGCTGCGGCAGGTGTAACCTTTGTATTCGGCGGCTTATTAAACAAAGGCGAAATGTCCTTCTTTTTAAGTGTTTTACTGCCAATTGTATTTATCTCTGTCTTAATTGGTATCTTACAACACTTTAAAATTTTACCACTCATCATTCGTTGGATCGGTTTTTTCCTTAGTAAAATAAATGGCCTTGGTAAATTAGAATCCTACAATGCTGTTGCCTCAGCTATTGTCGGACAATCCGAGGTTTTTATTACCTTGAAAAAACAACTCGGACAAATTCCAAAGCATCGTCTGTACACACTGTGTGCTTCTGCAATGTCAACAGTATCCATGTCCATCGTTGGCGCCTATATGACGATGATTGAACCAAAGTATGTTGTTACTGCGCTTGTCTTAAATTTATTTAGTGGGTTTATTATTGTATTAATTATTAATCCATACGATGTAAAAGATGAAGAAGATATTTTAGAAATTAAAGAAGAAAAGCAAACTTTCTTTGAAATGCTAGGAGAGTACATTTTAGATGGATTTCGCGTCGCGATCGTCGTTGGGGCAATGCTAATTGGTTTCGTTTCTCTTATAAGCGCTATTAACGGTTTATTTGCAATTGTTTTTGGTGTTACATTTCAACAACTGCTCGGATATGTCTTTTCTCCAATCGCCTTCATTATTGGTGTACCTGCCTCAGAAATTGTCCCGGCCGGTAGTATTATGGCAACAAAACTTATTACAAATGAATTTGTAGCTATGATGGATTTAGGTAAACTTGCGAGTACACTCTCCCCTCGTACTGTCGGGATTATTTCCGTCTTTCTTGTCTCTTTTGCAAACTTCTCTTCTATTGGAATTATTTCAGGCGCAGTAAAAGGTTTACATGAGGAACAAGGAAATGTCGTTGCCAGATTCGGTTTAAAACTCCTATACGGTGCAACCTTAGTCAGCATTCTATCCGCGACTATTGTTAGTGTTATGATTTAAACTTGGAAAAATTTTAATCTTTTTTTTCGTTTATTTTTTGTATACGATTATTCTTAAACAGATGCCTTATCATCATAAAGGCATCTGTTTTTTTGTAAAAAAAACTCAAAATATCTTTATAAAACGATATGTTTCATATATTTCATTTTCATGTCAATTAAAAATTTATAGTGAAAACTCATTATATTTATGTAAAATATAAAGTGTGTGTTTTTTTAAATTATAAGAAAATATATGAATTGATTGTTTAAAGGAGAAATATTAATGAAACCTGATTTAGAAACGATAAATAGAGCATTACAAAAACGCTCTAAGAAAAAGCGTGTATTATGGTTTGTTCTCGTTCCTTTATTCCTTTTGATTATTGGAGGAGGCAGCTATTGCTTCCATATATATAATAAAGCACAGGCTGTTGCTAATGGGGCTTACTCAGAATTAGGTCGCGGCGATAAATCAGACAAACGCGAAAAAGCAGTAAAACCGATGAATGATAATATTTCGGTCTTAATTATGGGTGTCGATGAAAGTGATACACGAGCAAAAGAATACGGAGGTGCAACTCGTACAGATGCATTGTTACTTGCAACGATTAATAAAAACGATAAATCTGTGAAACTATTAAGCATTCCTCGTGATTCTCGCGTATATATTCCATCGAGAAAGAAAGAAGATAAAATTACACACGCACACGTATTTGGTGGCGTGGATAGTACAATTAATACAGTAGAACGCTTTTTAGATGTTCCTGTTGATTATTACGTAAAATTTAACTTTAAATCATTTATAAAAATTGTTGATTCTCTTGGCGGTATTGATGTAGACGTACCAGTTGCATTTACTGAACAAGACAGTAAAGACAATCAAGGTGCTATTCACCTTGAAAAAGGTTACCAACACTTAAATGGTGAACAATCGCTTGCCTTAGCAAGAACACGTCATATTGATAGTGATTATATGCGCGGTCAACGTCAACAACTTGTTTTAGAAGCAATTGCTAAAAAAGCATTATCTGTAAATTCGATTAATAAACTCGGCAACTTACTTGATGCAGTCGATCATGATTTAAAAACAAATTTAATTTTCGACGATATGATGGCAATTACGAAAAATTCAATGGATTCTAGCTTAAAGATTGATAAATTGCAAGTAAAAGGCGAAGACAAATACGTTGATGGTATATACTATTACGTTCCTGATGAAAAGAGCGTTCATGATATTACGAAGGAACTACAAACCCATCTTGGTGTTACAGGTAAATTAGATCATAAGAAATTATAAGAAGAAAAACAGCTGTTTATCACAGCTGTTTTTTTGTTTTTAATAATACAGATAAAATTTCTGTAGCTGCTATGCAGAATACTTCATAACCGCCCCTATGCACAGCCAGATGCTCTTGCCCTCCTATAAAGTGAAACTTCCATCAGTGGAGAGCCTTTTTATCTCCACTGATGGAAAGCTCTCACCAATCGGGATTTTACGGGATAAAAAAGGGATTTTAGTTTTTAACCTATATACATGTAATTATAGGTAATTATATTACAAAAATGTAACGTTTTTTATCGAAATGTTACACATGTAATAAAATTAATAGTATACTAATGTATAAGAATTACTACTTTTATCATTTATACGTTAGAAATAATATTAATTTTAAAATCTTCTTTTCGGAGGGAAATGAATGAAATTACGCAATTTGATTATTGGTTCTGCAATTGCTGGTGGAGTCCTTCTTTGTGCTGGTAGTGTTAGTGCTTATCAATATGTGTCCAAATTGAATCATCAGTTAGATACATACGCTTTACCCCACACAACATTTGAAGGAGTTTCCATAGACGGAAAAACGAAAGCAGATGTTCAAAAAATCATTCAACAAAAAATTGATGAGTTAAATCAAAAATCTGTGAACTATGTCTTAAAGGACGAAAAACATACATATACTTGGCAAGAGCTAGGAATTGAATATAACAGTACAGATATTGCAAATAAAATTTTCAAAGAACAAAAGGGCAATATTACTAATCGTTATAACATGCGAAAACAAGCTGAAACAGGTGAGGTAAAGCGCGACTATAAGTTAGAGCCTTCTATAAATACAGCAAAATATGATGCGTTTATTAAGGAAAAATATAATGATTCTTTAGTAGATCCTGTTGATGCCGACTTATCTATCTCTGGCACAACCATTGCTATTAGCGAAAGTAAAGATGGTGAAAAAGTTGATAAGGAGAAATTAAAAACTCTCACAACAGAAGCCGTTAAAACAAATAAACAAGATATTCAAGTTCCCATTACAGCTGTGAAACCAGAACGCTCAACAGAAGATGTAAAAAATATGGGGATTCAAGAAGTAATTGCTGAATACTCTACTCCTCTAGCTGGAAGAAACTCAAGTCAAACGTTTAATGTACAGCGTGCTGTTAATACATTAACAGGAGTATTTGTTAAGCCTGATGAGACATTTAGTTTTAACGGCCGCGTTGGTATAACAGATGCAGCACATGGTTATAAATCGGCAGCTGTATATGTAAACGGAAAAGTAGAGCAAAGTGCCGGGGGTGGTGTTTGCCAAGTAAGTAGCACATTATACGGTGCCGTATTACGCGCTGATTTAGGAGTTGTAGATCGAAGTAATCATTCCTTACCAGTCCATTACTTACCTCTTGGCCAAGATGCAGCTGTTGCTGACTACGGCCCTGATTTAAAATTTAAAAATAATACGGGGAAATATATTTATATTCAAGCAGTCACAAACGGCAGTAGTGTAACTACTCGTATTTTCGGTACAAATACAGGAAAGAATGTAGAGGTTTCTTCGAAAGTGATAAGTGAAACTGATAAAAGCATTGTGGCTGTAACATATAAAAAGGTAACCCAAAATGGGCAAGTGCTCTCGAGCGGTCAAATTTCAAAAAGCACATACAAAAAGGCGTCGTAATTCACGCCTTTTTGTTTTGTAATATAGAAATAAAATTACTGATATGCCCTTTTACTTCTTCTATTTTCCACATACGATTTCCATACTGTTCAACTTCTTGCTGTACTTTCTTCCAATCTGCTCTTTGCTCTATTTGAACAAATTCTTGTAATAATTTTTCCTGCGTTTCTTGTTCTTCTTGCTCTTTAAATTGTTGCATAAGATGAGTCATTTCTTCTTCATATATACTTAATGTACAGTACGCTCTAAGAAAATATTGAAATGTTGAATACATAAATTCCCCGCCTTTCTTATTTCTCAGAAGGATAAGAAGTAACAATTTTAAAGCCAAGCTGACTTCCTTTATCTTTTTGCAACACAGTCACTGTATTACGAAGGCCATCCTTTACTTGCATATTCTTTTTTAATACCGTTTTTCCAACTGCAAAGTTATGCTTCGTATTCAATACAAGACGGTTTTCCTTCGACTCTTTTAACCACTTTTCAATTTCTTTTTCATGCTGCTTTATCGTATCTTTTACCGCTTTTGTTGCTGTTTCCTTGTCATAATATGTACTTGCAGCAGATACATTATCTGTACGTAATCGTTCTTTCAACTGCTCATCTGTTTTGCCAACGTGACGCTCTAGCGTATGACCATTTTTCGGTGGTCCTTCCATTTCATCTAAAATTTTGTCACTAACGTTTATAGTGGGTGTAGCCTGATTATCTTTCGGCTTCGCCTGACTTGAACATCCACTTACTACAAGAATCATCATAAGCATCATGCTTATAACAACAGTCCATAACTTTTTCATCGTATCACCTCTTTCATGATTATTGTATTATCTTTAGAAAAAGTCAATTCTATCATATGAGAGGACTCCCACCTCTAAACATATGTGAAGGTGGTGAGGTGAATCGAAAAAATATTTTATTTTCAAGTAAACAAATAGAAACGTACGTTCTTTTTTTGTATAATACCCTTAACAAGGAGGTGAAAAAATGACAACGGAAAATCAAATGAATTATAAAACTCTTCAGATTTGGATTAAAAAAGGACATCGTATGTATTCTTATTTTCAAGAATCTTGCCAAAATGCTAAAAATATGTATAACACGACAAACTTTTATATACGACAAGTGTATACAGGTTTGACACAAGATAAGGAATTGCAACCTTTACAAAAAGAAGTTTTGGATACAATTGATAAAAACATTGGGAAGATGAATGAGACACAACTTCTTACCTATCAAAAGAAATTGCAAAAAGAGAAAACAAAACCAAAAGAAAAACAAAAAGAAGTGAAATGTAATTTATTTTCAGAACCAACTACAGAAAAACCTTATGTAGATTATAACTTTCTGGATGCATTATTTAAAGCGATGATTCAGAAG
>NZ_JQKQ01000028.1:0-76184 GCF_000746135.1 Bacillus sp. UNC322MFChir4.1 | reverse complement strand
CTTTGCTTGATATTTACTCTTTCGCTGAACGAATCCTTTTTCTTTAGCTAGGTGTTCTAGAACATGAGGAGACATATGTCGTTGTAATTCTTCAGTAATCGGTTGAAGTTCGTCAATAATCGAAAAATCCATAAAAAAACGCCATCCTTTCCTATAATTCTACAGAAAGGATAACGTCTTATTTGCTTTATGGATAGTGCAAAATCTTAACTTGATAGTAATGTGACGCTCCCCATATACAATGTTATGAAAAAGGAATATTACTTGAATTTATAGAACTGTAACTTATCTAAATCTAATCAGTTTTGGAGGGTTTACATTGTTTCTTAATTATCATAGTAATAAAGATTTTTCTCCTATATTAAATCACGTTTTAAACACATCTAACCAAGTAATTTGTTCGGGAGCCTCAACTATAGTGATTCATAATGATTCTATTGTGTTAGAAGAATATATAGGAAAGCAGTCAGATAAACCTAATACAAGAATTGTACAGCCTGATACTCAGTTTCATGTAGCTTCGGTAAGAAAAAGCTATATTGGGTTTGCCGTGGCATATGCCGTTTTTTATGGTTATATAAAAAGTATAGATGACTTTGTATTAACCTATTTACCAGAGCTTGAAGAGAGTAGTTGGAAGGGTACAACAATAAGGCATTTATTAACTCATACTCATGGATTAAACCAGAAAGAAGAAATTACATATCGGGAATATCCTGTAGGGGAAAACTGGACATATAAACAAGTCGGAATAAAGACTTTAACTGATATTGTAAAACGCACAACTAATAAAACAATTTCTGATATTTTGCATGAGCAAGTTTTTTTGCCATTAGGTTTTTTCGAATCAAATTGGTATGCCAACAAAAATGAAAAGCTTGTTGATGTAATCCTTAGATATGAAGGAGATAAAGATTGGAAAACAAGTGATAGTACAGAGGGCGACAAGATGAATATGTATGTGTCAGCACGTGAGTTGGCTATGTGGGGTTATTTACACCTAAAAGAAGGTAATATAAACGGAAAGCAAATTGTTCCCAAAGAAATCATACATATGGCAACATCTATTCAGAGTCCAACAAGTATAGATGAAGACTTACCTCAAAATGGTTTTTTGTGGTTTGTAAAAGATTTACCTGCTAAGAAAACAGAAATAGGTGTAGAAGTCCCTAGAGGTTCATTTCAAATCCTAGGTTATACTGGAGTAACTTTATTAGTAATTCCACAAGAAAATTTGGTTGCAGTTCGCATGTTTAATAGCTTTGGTTCACCTGAAGGTTACGATTATTTATCTGATGTTAGGTCATTTGGAGATACCGTTATGGGTTGTTTAGAAAAAGTAAATAGTTGAGAGGTGCTGCTAGCTTTTGTTCTAAATGTCTATCCTTATTACATTAACAGCCGTGCTCATTATAAATGACAAATTACAAAAGCCGATTTCCATAGTTTATAGGAAATCGGTTTTTAGTGCTATCTAATTAAGAGATTCGTAATCCCAAAAGCAAAATAATTTCGTTTTGGGGTTATTTCAAAATCTTAGCTTGATGGGCATGGGGCGGTACCCTAAATAATGCCAAATATGTGAGTAGTATGTTAAAAAATCAGTTAAAACCATTCTGTGTAACTATAGTAGTTACATGATAGAGGGGGCCCTGCCGGCAAAACGAGAATATCCATAGCTAAGACATTTTTGGGAATATAATAGGGGTCACACGACCAAAAAAGAAGATTGTACGCCGAGGAAATATTTTACATAAAAACCCGATTCTCCTGTATTTGGGATCACGCCCACAGTTTGGGTTCATCACCGTAACATGTGAGCGGGATCCCTTCTACTTTAATTTAACAGAAAATAAATAGTTTGAATTTTGTTATTTTTTTACTAAAATTGAATTTGTAGTAAAAAACAAAAAGGATTTTCCGACAAATTCATCGTATATATTACATAAAATATACGGGGGGAGCATATATGAAAAAAATACTTATAAATAAATTTGTCGAAATACCGATGCATCTCGTCTTATCGACAATCGTCATTTTCTTTTTAGGTACATTGCCGCAATTATTTATTGGTATGGAGCTTAACGTTCATAATTACATCAATTCTATTACATCGACATTTTCAAAACTGTTTGGCAATAAGCCGTTAACCTATTATGGCCCTTATATGGACCCATCAATCGGGAGACCATTATTCCCGCAAATTTTCATACAGTACAAACAAACTGCATTTGTTTTCTTGATGTCCTTACTAATTTCTGTACTCGTTTCTTTCATCATCGTATACATCATTCTGCAACTACCAAAACGGAAACAAGAAAAGATAAAGGTCTTTCTCGACTTTCTTGAGTCCATCCCAGATATTTTATTCATCCTCGGACTACAGTTACTTGTTGTATATATATACAAAAAAACAGATGTCCTTATTATGAATATCGCAGGCATAGGTGATAAAAAGGTCGTTTTGCTTCCGATACTATGCCTTAGCTTACCCTCCATTATATTATTTGTAAAATTGCTTTTATTTCGATTTGAAACAGAATTACAAAAAGATTATATATTGTTAGCCCGTGCAAAAGGGCTCGGTAAACTACATATTTTAAATCATCACGTGTTACGCAATGTGTTACTGAGCACGCTTTATTTCTCGAAAACAAACATATGGTTTATGTTATCAAACTTATACATCATTGAATATTTTTTCAATATCCCAGGTACTTTTTTATTCCTAAAAAATTATGGTATTCCTGAAGTGTTTATCGTTTCAATGCTCCTCATTTATATACCAATTTTTATCATCTTTAAGTTGTTTCATATTTTTATTCCAGACGAATTGAAAGGAGAAGGATAACATGTGGCGTACATTAAAAAAAGATAAATCTTTCATTATTAGTGTTTCCTTTCTCCTTCTGTTCATCCTTGCAAGCATCGGAAACTCTATCTTCATGGATGGAGAAGTTCGCCAAGTGTCGCTACAATTTGATAAAGATGGAGAAGTAGAAGCAGCACCGTTTCCGCCTACTCTAGAATTCCCACTAGGTACAGATATAAAAGGTTATGATCTATTGCATCGCGTCATCGAAGGAGCAAAATGGAGTATTGGCGCTACCTTTCTCATTGCAGTTATTCGCACTATTTTTGGGATTGGGATTGGAATGTTTATTGCTTTTTACATAAAACGGACTTTTCGAACTTTTGAAGCGACATTTGATAGCTTTAGCGTTATTCCAATGACACTCATTGCTTTTTTTATGCTAGAGAGTGTACTGAAGTTTGCAAACGGCGAAATACCGCCGCCCTTTTATCAACGCGTTTTCTTTCAAATGATGGTTCTTATCGTTCTAGCACTACCGACGTTGTCTTTTTATGTTGCAAATGAAACGAAGAAACTGCTGTCTGAAGAATTTATGCACGCTGCTCGTATACTCGGCGGTAACAAGTGGCACCTTATCAAGATACATTTATTCCCGAATTTACTGCCGCTCTTCATGATTGTCTTAATGCAGCAATTTGTACAAGCTTTAATCCTCTTCGCACATCTAGGCGTATTAGAGATTTTCTTTGGTGGAACCATTGTCTTCTCTGGTGGTGAAGCTGACTCCGTCAGCAGCGAATGGTCTGGGCTTATCGGCTTATATTTTCGCTCTTTATCAGTACATCCTTGGATTCCACTGGTACCGATTGGTTGTTTTACCCTTACTATTATTGCGGGGAATACAATTGTACGCCGCATGAAAGTAGCGATGGAGAGGCAATATCAGCCAAAAGAACAAGTAGATGAACATGACAAGGACCAACGGGTAACTGTAACAGCGAATTCATTTACATTTTATAAAGAAGGTTAAAAGCTGTATCTGGGGTTTCACACCGTTAGCTTGATGGGCATGCGGCAAGACTCCTAGAGGGACAGCAGAGAAGATGCTTTGCACAACAGGAATTCTTCTCGTCTGAGCGAATAGATATAAGGAAAGCGAGGAGAACGTACAGATGAACATTCATAACCTTACATTAGAAGAAGCGAGAGAAATCAATACATGGCAATATGAGGCCCCGTATGAACTGTATAGTTTTACTGGGAAAGATGAGACGCTAAAAGAATTGCTTGATGGTACGTATTACGGCGTTTGTGATGAACAGGATGAATTCATCGGTTATTTTTGTTTTGGGGATAACGCACAGGTACCAGGCGGAAGGGATGCGAAGTTATACACAGGTGAGCGCGTTGTGGATATCGGACTTGGCATGAAACCAGCATTAACAGGAAAAGGGCTGGGGATATCTTTTTTACAAGCGGGATTACGGTTTGCGAAGGAAGAGTTTAGGCCAGAGACAATTCGGTTAAGTGTTGCGGTTTTTAATGAGCGGGCTATTACGTTATATAAAAAAGCAGGATTTACATTAGAAACAACTTTTGATAGTCGAGGAAGAGCGTTTATTTTGATGACGTATTTTTGTAGAGAAAATATTAAGTAGAAAAAGTTGGATCTGTTTTCAAATAGATCCAACTTTTTCTTTACTATCTTTCATCATAGAGTGTAAATGAATTAGCGGGAAGTTGCTGTGTAAAATTAGGAGTATTGGGTTGTTTTATTGCTTCTTGCTTTGTTTGTTTCATATGTCGTTTTTCAAATGCTAATTGTATTCTTTGTAGCATAATGTGTGCTGCAATAATGGTCAGAATGAAAAAGATAATTGGAACCATTGGGATCCAAGGGTGAACAGAGAGAGAACGAAAATAGAGGCCAATTAACCCTGACCATTCATTACTAACTGACTCAGCTTCATCCCCGTAGTGAAGAACCGTTCCTCCAAAAAATAATTCTAAAATACCAAAATGAGAAAAAATGATTAAAGTTTGTATAAACTGTTGCATCATGACAATGATTAGAACAGGAAATATGTGTTTCATAACGAGATGAAGTTTGTTTCCACTTAATACTGTAGCAGCTTGTATAAATTGTTCATTCAGTATCTTTTTTGTTTCTTTTGCAAAATAAAATATAAGAACGGGTAAATCGAGAATGACTAAGACCATAACTTCAAATGATGCTCGTTCAAAGAAAGGGAGAGCAGACTCTCCATGATTAAAGCGCAGTACTGTATAGAGAATAAAATAATCAATAAGGGTCATTGGAACGACTGAAAAACAACCAAATAGAGCTTCAAGTGTTTTAAAGCTTTTTCGTACATAAAAAGCGAAGTATAACCTAATTGCTAGCCCAATACATGTACGTAGAAATGCTATTAATAACGATATACCAATGCTTGTACATTACCGCTTTCATCAAATAGAATGGATGTCTGGCGAACTTTTCCATCAAATAATATGGAATTTCCGATACTTGCTATGATTAGTAGAAGCAAAAAGGATATACAAATAATGAAATACTTATCTCTTTTTAAATGGGCCCACATATTAAGATTCTCCTTTCAGCTCATCAGGTATGAAAATGTCGAAAAGTTTAAAGACAATAAAGATAGGAATATAAATTAAAAACAATGTAACACAGAATATTTCAGGTGCGGGTTCTAATTCGGTGTTATATGTTTTTAAAAATGTGAAAATGCCTTGAACATTGAGTAAGTATTCAATAATGTATAAATTAGATAACATATACCAAATATTTGTTTTTGAGAAGTAGAGAGTACTTAAAAAGACGTTTCTTAAAACGTGATGATTGAGAATGTAAAACATGTCAAATCCTTTGCCCCGTGCTAACAAGGTATAACCTTTTTGTAATTCATTTTCAAAATGCAGCAATAGTAGCTTGTTAAACATAAGGATAGTTGGCAGACTTAAGCGAATAATTGGAAATAGTAAGATTGAGTTGTTTTTTGTGCCAGCTATTTCCGCGATTAAGAAGTTTGTCTGTTTATAAATCCAAACGACAAGTAGTTGGAGACACAAAATGATAAAAATATCAGGAATTGCTTCTAATAGTAAAAAATACGATTTTATTCTTTCTCTTTTTTTTTACGGGAAGTAGTAACAAAGCATAAACAGTCATAAAAGAAATTAATATAGAAATAAAAAGAGCGGATAAAAAGATAATAACTGTGTTGCCATATTGAATTAGAATTTGTGGAGATAGTGGTTTTGCAAATTTCGTGTAAGTTAATGGTTCTCATCCTATTAATTTCGAAGTGACTTCCATAAGTGTATGCAGGTAATTGTTAAAATCGATTTTCATTCCAATAAATAATTGTGGTAATGTGCTGATAAATACAATGATAATAAAAGATAAGAATAGGTGAAACGGTATTGTTAAATATGTTTGTATAGAAATTTTTTCATATAAGTCTAACCTTTCTTAATGAAGTGAAACTATCATCAGTAGAGACATTCTACTGATGATTAGCCTAATGAATTGGTTCTTACAGCTGAATTTACTAGAAGGAAACACTTCGTATATTTGAATTGAAAGAGAAGAATTCTTCATTTTTCATTCGTTGAAGCTATATAATTGGTATTAAACATTTTTTAATAACCCAATCTCATGGCTAAGTTACCTAAAGGGCAGTTTTCTATAAAAGGAACTTGAATAATGATTTTGCTTACTAAATCCCAAAATATAAATTTAAAGTTCAATTTATACAGATGTAAAGGTTAAGTATTTTTTATTAACTTTTAATTAAATTTTCCTTGTTTATCTCTATATTTTTTTTAGCAGAATTTTTGAATTCGATCATATTTACTTGATTTTGGAATTTATTTAAGAAATCTGTTACTAATCTAATTAATAAAAAGAAAATAATCATTTGGATAATCATGCAAGCCCACAGTAAATAGTCAGTCCAGTTCATATTTTTCGCTCCTTTGTTTGTTTTGTAAGATATAAAAAATGGTTCATGCCACGATAAATTGTAAATGTTGAGTTTAAAATTGCCATTAATAAAATTAAGAATATCGATAGGAGTACAGAGAAGATTCCAGTATGATTAAAAATTAGTGATATATCTTGCTTATAGATAAGGAAAGATTGTAAGCTGAAAAAAGTTGTTTCATTTTTAATAAGAAAAATAATTAATCCTATTAAAAAAAGATTGCGAAACGCTAAAACCCAAGATAAGTTGTGGTCTCCTGCAATTCCACCGCATCCGCAGGAGATATTTGTTCTTTTTCTGCATAAATTAACAATAATCCCTATTGTATACATAATTAATAAAAGCAAAAGTATAGCTCCTACCCAAGGTTGTAATAATCCTAGAATGAGTGAAATGGAACAAATTAATTCGAAACTGACTTCTATCCTAGAAAAGAATTTTGTGAATTTCTTTGGGAGAATTTTATATTCCTCTACAATGACAACATGTTTGCTAAAATATAATAGTTTACTAATAGAGGACGATAGAAAGAGAGTGCCTATTGATATTCTTAAAATTAAAATAATTTCATTCATATTAAAACCTCATCCAGTTTATTTTGGTATAGAGTTGCTTGGGTTGTGTATAATTCGTAGTATTTCCCTTTTTTCGAAAAGAGTTCTTCATGAGTGCCGAACTCAACTAACTCACCATTGTCTAATACAACAATTTTATCTGCTAATTTAGCTGCAGACATTTTATGAGAAATCATAATTGTAGTTTTCTTGTTTGTCAGTAGTTCAAATTTATCAAAAATTTCTCTTTCTGAAATAGGGTCTAATGCGGCTGTTGGCTCATCTAAAATCATGATATTACTATTTTTAAATAAAGAACGAGATATTGCTAACTTTTGCCATTGTCCTCCAGAGAGCTCTTCTCCTTCTTGTAAAAATCTCCCTAAGTGAGTGTTGTATGTATTAGGGAATAGTTGGATAGCCTGATGGATTCCTGACTGCATAGCTACATTTTTTAGTTTTTCGTCATTATTTATTTCGGAAACATTACCAAGAGCAATATTTTCTCTTATGGTTAAATGATACTGAATAAAGTCTTGAAACATTACTGTCATGTGTTCTCTTAAAGAATGTAATTGAATTTTATTAATAGGTATATTATCAAAATATATATTTCCAGATGTAAGTGGATATAGTCCAAGAAGGCATTTTATTAACGTTGTTTTTCCAGATCCATTATGACCAACTATAGCTATCTTTTCATTAGGTAGTATAGAAAAAGATACGTTTTGTAAAATTTTATTTTTATTATTAGGATATGAAAAAGATACATTTTCAAATCGTATGCCATGTTGTAAAACACTAGGAAATGGTACTTGTTCATCGCTATTTATTTCATCCTCATTCAATGAATCCATATAATGGAAATAATCGTATATATATAATATATCCTCATATAATTTAGCAAGATTAGCTGAGATGCTGTGTAGTGCACTTTGCGTATTATGTACTGCTTGTCCTATAGAAACAAAGTCTCCGATTTTAACAGCAGATTTTTTGATGAGCCAAATAATAATTCCTGCAGAACCACAATATGAAAGAGCTACTATTAAATCTAGCAATATTTCAGCTTTGCTTTTGGCTTTAAAAAAATTTAAAGAATAATTCATATTTTCATTATAATTTTTCTTCCATCTTTGTATGAAATACGTATGTAAGTTAAAAATTCTAATTTCCTTAATCGTATCTTTTTGCATTAACAAATGTTCTATATAGTTTGTCTCTCTAGCGAGAGGTGTAGTTTTTTTTGTAAGTTCAAATCCCTGTTTACCGAGATACGATTTTATGAAAAGAGCTGGAAAAAACCCAATACCAGCAACTACAGCTAAACTCCAATGAATGGAGAGTAAAAAAATAATTAAAGATGAAATGGTTATTAAAGATTGTGCGATCAAAAACAAATTATTAATTGGTGATAGTAGACGTCCGCCAGTATTTGCTTTTATTCGATTGGTATAGTTATAAAAATCAGGATTATCAAAATATGAATATGGTATTTTAAATGTTTTATAAGCAATCTCTTCAATTAAAAATCTATTGAGTTTAAAGCGTAAGTTTTCGTCAATATAATTTTGTAATTGTTTAATGATAGTTTCGAGTAGTAATAACAAAAATTGTAGTACAAGCAGAGTAATAGCTAATTTATAATCTTTATTTTCACTTGTAATTATTAGGGCTACATTGTTAACTAGTTCTTTTGTAATCCATATTGTAGCCACTGGTAGCATCCCTAAAATAATCATAAATATGCTAGAGAAGCAAAACCAGGCCTTATTGATTTTCCAAATTAGTTTAATAGTTCTTAGTATATAAGAAATTAACATATAAAAAATCCTCACTTTTTTTCTTTTAGAGGGCCTTGTCAGATATTGGAGAAATTTTAGTGATAGTTGCTTTAGAATTGATCCGTATAAATGTTGGGAAAACAAATGTCTGTAATTGGTTTTTTTGAATATCAGATAAAGGAAATACTGGAAGTTGATAATGTGCTTGAATATTGTTATTAAATTGATTGTATAAATCTGGAGTTTCGGAATATAGATATATTATTAGATTATGTGATTTGTGTTTATTTTTATGGATAATTTCATCTAATTTTTCATGACATATTTTACATGATGCGGCCATCAACATAATAATAGATTCATCATGCTTAGAGTAAGAATTTGGCAATTCTAATATATTACTAATATCCTTTTTTATTAAGGAGTCTAATTTTTTTTCAATAAATTTTGGCTTGGGCAATAAAGCGAGCGCTTTTGCTAATTTGCGAACCTGTATAAGTAGTACTAATAGAAAAAATAACCATATGAGAAATAGTAGA
Source organism: Bacillus sp. UNC322MFChir4.1 (assembly GCF_000746135.1). NCBI lineage: Bacteria > Bacillati > Bacillota > Bacilli > Caryophanales > Bacillaceae > Bacillus > Bacillus sp. UNC322MFChir4.1. The sequence continues at coordinate 66,482 of NZ_JQKQ01000028.1, read as the reverse complement.
AGATATATAATCATAATAAACGCCTTCCTATCTTAAATTAATAGGATTCAAAGCTAAGAATTTTATATTCTTAGCTTTGAATTTTACACTCTTAGCAATAGCCAACAGCAATCATTCGTCTATTAGCCTAATAACAAAGTAGTGTACGAGTTATTGTGCCACAATAACTATCGTAGTTACAACCTTCCTTATAGTACCGTGGACCAACAACTTCATTTTATAACTTTGCTAAAATATTACTGGCCACCATAGCAGCAGCCAACAGCAATAAATTTTCCGTTACCATAATGACGAAGTCGTGTAGGTGTTCTTGTGCCACAATAACTATCCCAGTCACAACCTTCCTCATAGTATTGTGGACCAACAACTTCATTTTATAACTTTGCTAAAATATTACTGGCCACCATAGCAGCAGCCAACAGCAATAAATTTTCCGTTACCATAATGACGAAGTCGTGTAGGTGTTCTTGTGCCACAATAACTATCCCAGTCACAACCTTCCTCATAGTATTGTGGACCAACAACTTCATTTTTTACTCCAAATAACTTTGCTAAAACATTACTCATAATTAACAACTCCTTTTTCGAAATGTTGTAATACAATACAAATTTTAACAATATATAACAAAATATTCAAATAAAATTAAATTTTCTCAAAAATTACAAAGATAAACATTTTATTTAAAATATATTGTTATTAATCATATAAATATAAACTTTATAAAGCAGTTGAGGATGTTTTGGATGTTATGAGTTATATATAGAATCTGGAGTGTTTAACCTTGTAGAGAAGGAAAAATAAGCGTATGGAAATGAAGATAAACCTCTTAATTTCTAAGGGATATATTTGTGTGTTTCTTTTATTATTGTTAATAAAAGTTGAGAAAGTTTTAAATCGCTTTATTAATAAAGTGGGTATTTGGTATGATATAGATTTATAGAGATGTTCATGTTGATGATTGTAAACTTGAAAAGGTCCATAGTTGTTAGCTGAAAAAAGATGTGGAAAAGTTTGAAGTGTATTTATCCCGCTATTCGTGGGCAGTAATACTCCCACCTCAAAATTCAGTGAAAGTATTGTCCAGCTCTAGCGGCTAGAATCTCCGGCCGTTTCGCCCCCTCGGACGAGGCAAAAAGCGCCTCTCTGTCAGGGGCGTGGGCGTCTTGCGATTCTGAACGAGCCGCTTCCGCTTTTCTTAAGAAGTTAGGTGGGAGATAAACTGCCCGTAAAAGCCCGATTGGTTCAACTAATAATCAGTGGGGATGAAGAAAACCCCCCACTGATTAAAGTTTCACTTTATCAATAAAATACAAATTTTTTATTATAGATTATTAAACCTCCTTATGAAAGGTAAAGGGAGTTGTTGAGTATGTTGTAGTGGGGGCATTGGATTGTATGATTTCCTTACTATATTTTGATTTTTAATCATCATGAATGTTTTTGGTAATAGAAGTTAGAGTGATGTAGTAGAGAGAGACGAAAAAATACAACGGACCATGATTTGCAAATCATGGTCCGTTATATTTTAGTTGATTTTTTTGCATTTAAATTATGCCAGCTAAATAAATTCTAACTTTATTCAGCATGCTCAGCTCTATGCGCCAAACGACTTGAAGCAGCAGCAGCAATCGCCCCAACGATATCATCGAGGAACGTATGAACTTTACCTGTAGATTTGTCGTTTAAATATTGTAAAATACCTGGCTTTAATTTATCGATATAGCCAAAGTTTGTGAAACCAATTGAACCGTATACGTTGACGATAGATAAGGCAACAACTTCGTCTACACCGTATAATCCTTCATCGCGGTGGATGATGTCTTGAAGAGGTGCACTTAGCAAACCTTTTTCGGCAAGAACATCTAATTCAATTCCTGTAATGAGGGCATTTTGTACTTCACGTTTGGATAAGACGCGTTCTACGTTATAACGGCATTCTTCCATTGTTAAATTTGAATGATAATTTTTTTGAAGAAAATGAACGAGATCTGCAATATCGTCAATTTTCACACCGCGTTCTTGTAGTAATTGTAATGCTCTTTCTTGTAGTTCATTTCGTTGTGTCATGTTTATCACCTTTTTTTCTTTTTAATATTGTATACGTATAGGTGTATGATGTGCATAGGCATGAAAGTTAATTACCGGCTCATATATATATAGAAAAAATGTAGGTGGCGAGTACGATGATTCAACATATTTATGAGAACTATCATATACACGTTAAAGAATTTACACCTCTTGGTCCTTATAACAGCTTTTGGGTTCGTAATAAAATTTATGTGCTTCTTCCTAGCGGTCATTTGCAAGAAGAAGAGCTTGTTGAAATGAAGAAATTAAGTGATTATATGAATCAGCAAGGTGATATTACCGTTGCGACGTTTGTGCCAAACGTACAAGGTTATTACGTTAGTGAGATAGAAGAAACAAATTATTGTTTGTTTAAAGGAATACGTACGTTAGAGCGTAATGTCATTTCACCAGGAAGTGAGCTATCGTTATTTCATAAGCGCGGTGCATTCTTTTCGGAAGAAATTGAACATCTCAGCCGAATTGGTGAATGGAAGTCGCTTTGGGAAAAACGATTAGATCAGCTCGAACGTTTTTGGCAATCTAAAATGGTGAGTCACCCTACTGATATGTTTGAACAATTATTTATTGAATCATTTCCGTACTACTTAGGTCTTGCCGAAAATGCGATTCAATATGTAGTAGATACAGAAATTGATGATACTCCTCAAGTTGCTGATGCTGCAACCATTTGTCAGGAACGATTTACACCATTGCTTTGGCGACAGACAAAGCGATTAAAGCTCCCGGTTGATTGGGTATATGACCATCCAAGTCGCGACTTAGCTGAATGGGTACGTCATACTTCTTTGGAAAAAAAAGAGAACTGGGAAGAAACGATTGCTCAGTTTTTAACCGACTACGAACGGAACTATCCATTATCTTCGTTTGGCTGGCGGTTATTATTTGCTCGTCTTCTCTTTCCGCTTCATTATTTTGAAACAGTTGAAGGATATTACTTGGCGGGAAGTGAGTCGCAAAAATATGTATATCAAGATAAGTTAGAAACCATTTTGAAGCGCGTAGATCAGTCGGAACAATTTCTTAAACAGTTTTATGACCTCATCCGTCTACCCATTGATAAGTTAGGGATTCGTAAGCTTGATTGGCTTACGTAATATGTAATTTAGAAAAAAGAGACCGTGGTGGGTCTCTTCTTCTAGTTTCAGCGGCTAGAACAGTCGGTGGCTTCGCGTCTTCCGCCGAGGCAAAAAGCGCCTCTATGTCAGAAGCTCCATCCCCCTCTTGTTCTGAGCGAGCCGCTTCCGCTTTTAAATTATCCAGCTCCGCCTCCCAGCCCCTTGCGTCTAAGAACCTTTCCCGCGAGAAGATAAAAAGCATCTTCTGCGGGAAAGAACCTTAGCCGTCGGGGCTAAACGGTCGGCTCCGCTTTTACATTAAAATACTTGTTCTACTTCAATTACTCCAGGTACTTCTTCTAAAAGAGCACGCTCGATACCAGCTTTTAATGTGATTGTAGAACTTGGGCAGCTGCCGCAAGCACCTAGAAGGCGTAATTTAACGATACCGTCTTCGATATCTACTAATTCTACGTCACCGCCATCGCGAAGTAAGAACGGACGTAATTTATCTAATACTTCTACTACTTGTTCGTGTAAGTTTTCGTTTTCCATTTTTATCGACTCCTTTCATCAGTTTTATTATAATCAAGATACAGGGGAAAATCTATTTTTTATGTCTTTCTTATGTTGTCAAAATAGTTTATGGAAGTTTCCAGCTTATATGTGACAATAAGGTACGGAAAAAAATATATGTACAAATGGGGGAGAGAATATGATAAAAGTAAGTGTTTACGGAGCAAAGGTTGTATGTGCAAGCTGCGTTGGAATGCCGTCTTCAACGGAAACGTATGAATGGCTACAAGCGGCGATCGGACGGAAATATGAAGGACAAGAAGAGAAATTCCATTTTGAATATGTGGATATTCATGAGGAGCAAGAAGAGGAAGAAAAACGCGCTTTTGCTGAGCGTGTCATTGAAGATGACTTGTTTTATCCTGTTGTTCTCGTAAATAATGAGATTGTTGGAGAAGGAAATCCACGCTTAAAGGATGTATACGAAGAAATTGAGAAATATTTATAATATAACTTATCACTCACAGAGCTCTTGCAACGTAGATTTCAAATCGCAAGGGCTTTTTCTGTGCTTAGGAGGATGAACGAGATGAAGAAAGGGTTTGTAATAGGGATAATCGGGCTTTTTGTAGTCAGTGGTATTGCTTATATGACAGGGGATGCAGCGATGGTTTATCCGTTTGCAGGTTGGCTGGGCCTCTTTTTCTTAGCTAGTGCAGTATTTCTTTGTATAGATGGATTCATTTTAGGAGCACGTGGGACATTTACTTCGGCAAAGCCGACGCGAAAAGAATCTCGCTTTCAATCTGCTAAAATGAACGCATTTGCCGCAATTCCTAATATGGCAGCATCGTTAGGAGTATACTTATGGCTATCGTAACGGAGCGTTCTATACCAAAAGAAGTGGAGTTCTTTTTAAATCAATATGTGAATGAACTTCAAAAAGTCATTTCAAAAGAAAAGCTAGTTGGTGTGTATGTGTATGGTTCATTAGCGCTAAATGCGTTTCATCTGGAAACGAGTGATATTGACTTTGTAACGGTTATGAAAGAACAAGTCAGTGAAGCAGAGAAAGTGAAAATCCGTGAATTACATAAGAGGCTCCGTACAGATGACCTCGGTAAACGAATGGATGGGATGTATATTCCGCTTGTTCATGTCGGAAAGCAAAATCATGAGATGTCACCGTACTTATATTGTTCAGATGGAAAAATAAATGAAGGACATTGGGACATTAATTCTGTGACGTGGTGGACGATAAAAAATAGCGGTATTACGTTTTTTGGTCAACAGGCAAACGAGCTTCCGTATGAGGTAACGTGGGATGATGTTGTAAGCACAATGAAATACAATGTGGAACAATATTGGAGTGAGAAAGTAAAGCGTCCATACTTATTTTTGTCTACAGAATGGGTAGAGTCTGCAGTTGTGACAATGGGACGTATTATGTGCACGCTAGAAATGGAACGGATTGTTTCGAAAGATGAAGGGCTGCAATATATGATGAAACGTTGTAAAGAATGGGAACCGCTTCTGCAAGAGGTGTACTGGGTTCGTCAAAAAGAAGGATTAAAACCGTCTTTATCAAGGTGGAGACGCGCTCAGATGACGAAGCAGTATTTGTTGTTTTGGATAGAGGAATGTAAGAAGAGGTGGGAAAGATAAAATGAAACTTTAATCAGTGGGGGGGCATCCCCCACTAATTATTAGCCCTCACCAATCGGGCTTTTACGGGCAATTTATCTCCCGCCTAACTTCTTAAGAAAAGCGGAAGCGGCTCGCTCAGAATCGCAGGACGTTGGAGCACCCGACAGAGAGGCGCTTTTGGCCTCGTCCGAGGGGGTGAAACGACCGGAGATTCTAGCCGCTAGAGCTGGACAATGCATCCGCTGAATTTTGAGGCGGAGTATTACTGCCCGTTAATGCGGGATAAAATGAAACTGCCATCAGTGGGCCATATTTCCTACTGATGGCTAGTTTTACTTTCATATCAACATCGGTATATCACTAACTAGTAGGAATATGTGCAGAAGAATAACACCCATTTTTTATCTTAAACTAGTCATATTGGTTTAACATGTTAGTTAATTTTTCTTTTGTATATTTAATTAATTCAACAGGTTTTTTTATAATTGCATTTTCTCCATATGTGATAAAGTAATTTGAAAAAAAGATAATATCATGTTTTGAGATAGTGCCTCTTACAGCTCCTAAACCATCTTCTCTTTTAATCAACTGAGTATTTGGCCATGTAACGGATTGATATTTTTCTACACCTTTCTGAGTTAACTCTACATATAATTCAAATGTTTCTTTGGAATCATTCAGGATGGAAAAACGATTTTTTAAAGTAATATTGGATAAGTCAATTGGATTCGTATTTTCGTCGTGTTCGACAGATTGTATACGATCACATCGAAAGACTCGATAATCTTTTTTAGAAAAACAATAGGATGGACAATACCACTTTCCTTCATTCGCATAAATGCCAATCGGTTGAATACTTCTATTGCTAGTCCTTCCATTTGTTTCATAATTAATTATAATAACGTGTTGTTGAATGGCTGCATTTAACAATTGTCTTAAAAATGGGATTTCTTCTTGTTGATGTATCGACACAAAATCAACTCGATCTTTCATATTGTCAATCGTATCTCTAATATCGCCAGAAAGATTTAAATAAAATTTCTTTTTTATTGATTCATATTCTATATCAAATGGAAGGGAAATATAGTGTCTTAATGTATGAAGGGCAAAGAATATAGAGACAGCCTCATCCTCACTAAATGCGATGGGAGGAAGAATTCTTTCGTTTAAGACTTGATAACCGCCATGCGGACCTACTTCTGAATAAAGCGGTACACCCATTTCACTTAATTCTTGTAAATCTCTCAAAATTGTCCTTGTTGAAACACCAAACTCTTGTGCTAATCCCCCAACAGTAAATCGTTTCATTCGATTAACCATCATAATCAATTCATTTAATCTTTTTGCTTTAGACATAAATACCTCCAATAACTATGACACAATCTGTCACTATTATAATATACAATCATTAATAGAAAAATGATTCAAGAAGTTAGTTATGTAAATACTGAATGAAGTGATAGTACAGATTCGCAAATAATTATTTATAATGGAGGCATAACTATGTATGTAACAATTTCAGACTTTATTAAAGAATGGAATAGGGAAGCAATGCTAACTCAAAAAGTTTTGGATGGTTTGACAGATGATTCATTAAAACAACAAGTTTATCCAGAAGGTCGTACTTTAGGGAGAATTGCATGGCATTTTACAACAAGTATTCCAGAATATTTAGCTCATTTTGGGTTGAAGATAGATGGAGTAGAACATGCAGAAAGTGTACCAACTTCAGCAGAGGAAATTGCTGAAACCTTTAAGGATATAAGTTTCAGTGCATCCAAAGTTATTGAAGAGCAATGGACGGATGAATCCCTAGAGCAAATACAAGAAGCGTTTGGAAGGCAAGAATCAAATGCTACAATCCTAATGGGACTAATTAAGCACATTGTTCATCATCGTGGACAAGTTACAGTTCTTATGCGTCAAGCAGGAATAAAACCATTTGGTGTATATGGTCCACCAAAAGAAGATTGGGCTCATTTAGGGATGGAAAATCCACCACTTTGAAGCAACAGAAAAAACAAGAGCTGCATGGCGGCTCTTGTTTTTTGTTTAACCATTATGATGTTTATACATCCAAAGAATACCTGATTTTAAAAGGCGAGGTACGCGGCCCATTAACGGCTGGTTTGCGAGTAAACCGAAGCCATGTTTTTTACCAAGAGAACCGAGAACACCTTTTAGTTTAATAACAGGCAGTTCTTCTGGTAATGCTTCATTGTTCCAACGTTTTAATAATATTTGGACAATTTGTTCACCTTGACCTTCTGCAAGCTGTGCAGATGGTGCATGTGGCAGCGCAGCGCAGTCACCTAGTACATATACATTCTCGTAATCTGGAATATTATGATATTTTGTTAATACAACCCGGCCGCTATTATCATGCTCGACAGGCAGATTACGAACAATTTCACTTGCTTGAATGCCAGCTGTCCATACAATTGCATCACATTCAAGTGGTTCATCGTGGTTATACACAATATTTGGTTCTACTTTTGTAATGTTCGAATTGCGAATGATTGTAACATTGTGCTTTAAAAACCACTCTTCTACGTATTTACTTAATTTTTCTGGGAACGGGAAAAGAATGCGATCTTTCCGGTCGAATAAATAAATGTTTAAGTCTGGACGACTTTCGCGAAGCTCACTTGCGACCTCAACGCCGCTTAGCCCAGCTCCTACAACAGCAACTGTTGCATGTGGTTCTAAACCATTTAGTTGTTGATATGTTTGACGAACTTGCTCAATGGATTGAAGGCTGTATGTATTTTCCTTCGCTCCTGGAACGTTGTGATAGTTATCTTCACAACCAAGTCCGATAATTAAGTCATCATAATTGACAACTTCACCGTCCTCAAGATGAACAGTTTTGTTTTCTAGATCAACGTTGGTTATAGTACCGTATTGAATGTTTAATCGTGGATGCTCTGGAAATGGAATGCGAATATGCGTTTCAGAAATCGTTCCTGCCACTAATGCGTAGTATTCTGTTTTAAAACAGTGATACGGTACTTTGTCGATTAATGTTACTTGAACATCATCTGGAAGTTGGTTGCTCGGAAGAAGACGTTGTAAAACTCTCATTCCACCGTAGCCGCCACCAAGTATTACGAGGTGCTTCATGATGGATTACCCCTTTTCTGTTGAAATATCCCCTAATCATAGAAATTTTTATATTAAAAAAATATTTTGACTTTACTCATTCAAATTATATCGAATTTTGAAGTAAATAACAATGCGAGAATGTATACTCTGTTGTACAATAGTAAGAAAGTGAAAGCGATGTTAAAGGCCATTCTATATAAAAATAAGTAGAAGAACGACATAAAGCCCTTTTCTTATTAGGTGAGCGAGTGAAGGTCATGGTGTATTTTGCATAGTAGCGACTCGTTCAGAATTAGTAGAATGTTGTGGTTTTCTAGTAGGAAATGATTGGGTATGTCAGTTGTTTTCGCTGGATTTAGACGAACATCTTAGGCTTACTGTTATAAAACAAGCTTTGAAATAGATACAGGAGGGATTAAGGTTGATTAAACCGTTAATTGAATTTTGTGTTGGCAACCTTGCGAGCGGTGCACAAAAGGCACGTGAACAATTGGAGAAAGATCCAAATTTAGATGTGATTGAGTACGGGTGTCTTGGGTATTGTGGCGTTTGCTTTGAAGGACCATATGCACTTGTAAACGGTGAAGTTGTCAAAGGCGAAACACCGGATGAACTTGTGAAAAATATATATGATTATTTAGATGAAAACCCAATGTTTTAGGGCGTTGCAATGAGGCAGCGTCTTTTTCAATTGAATGTATTAGGAGATATAAAAAAAGAAAGCCCTTTTGTTGAAGGGCTTTTTGCTTACACTATATGTGTAAGCACGACATTGTTACACCAAAATTGTCGTTGAATATGAGAAACGGGGGACATTCTTATTGTTTTCCAAAAGCGCTCATTTTATACTTATAACAATCAAAAATTTTGGAGTGAAAAACAATGGCACAATTTTCTTTCACAAAAATGCACGGACTTGGGAATAACTACATTTATGTAAATATGTTTGAAGAACAAATTGCAGAAGAGCATCTTGCACAAGTTGCTGAAAAAGTATCGGATGTGAATACTGGAATTGGTTCTGACGGAATGATTTTGATTTGCCCATCTGACGTTGCGCCTGTGAAAATGCGTATTTTTAATAAAGACGGTTCAGAAGGAAAAAGCTGCGGGAATGGACTGCGCTGCGTTGCAAAGTACGCATACGAGCATAAACTAGTAGAAGAGACTGTTTTCACAATCGAAACATTAGCAGGAATCGTCACAGCAAAAGTAAAAGTTGAAGGTGAAATTGTAACTTCGGCTACAGTTGATATGGGGGCACCTAGGTTAAAACGCGTTGATTTACCGATGTTAGGTGAAGGGGAAACGCCGTTTATTCGTGAAGATTTCCTTTATAATAATCACCGCTATACATTTACAGCTGCCTCAATGGGAAATCCGCATGCTGTTATTTTTGTAGAGGATATTGAAGAAGCACCGCTGACAACGTTAGGACCTGTATTAGAAACACATGAGATGTTTCCAGAAAGCGTAAACGTCGAATTTATTGAGGTACTGAATGATCGTGAAATGCATTTTCGTGTATGGGAACGCGGCTCTGGCATTACACAAGCATGCGGAACAGGAGCATGTGCTGCAGTTGTAGCGGCAATCTTAAATGGAAAGATGAAGCGAGGCCAAGAAATCACGGTTCATTTAGCCGGCGGAGATTTAATGATTACATGGACAGAAGAAGGAACAGTTCTTATGAATGGTCCAGCAGAAGTCACTTGCAGCGGTGTATATTATTATAAGATTGAAGAGTAAAGATGTATAATAGAACGAGAGAAGAAAGGAAGGTGGATTCTATGATTACTGTAACAGAACAAGCAGCATATCAAATTAAAGATATGTTAAAAGACGCTGAAGAAGGAGAAAGATACGTTCGCCTTGCTGTACACGGCGGTGGATGTAGCGGTCTTTCTTACGGTTTAGGATTTGAAAGAGAACCAAATGAAGACGACACAGTACTTGAGTTTTTCGGTGTTGAATTTGTTATTGATAAAGAAAGTACTCCAATTGTAAAAGGAGTAAAAATCGATTATAAACAATCGATGCTTGGCGGCGGATTTACAATCGATAATCCAAATGCTATCGCATCATGCGGCTGCGGATCATCATTCCGCACAGCGACGAATGCTGGTAAGCCTGAGGAATGTTAGCACCAGATAACATTTGCATAGTGTGCATTTATAATGATTGATCATACAAACCTTCTTGACGGTGAATGACAAAATTCATTCGTTAAGAGGGTTTTTATTTTGCTTAGAACGAAAAGGGGGAAAATGGCGAAAAAAGTAGAAATTCGAGCTTTTTTGTTGTTATTTGCTTATTTTCATGTTAAGATGAATAATCATATAGAAGAGAAGATGGTTTTTCTTTTTAAATTGACAGAATTTTCTGTAATTATTTCCGTGTGGCTTTTCCCGTTTCCTCTTCCTTGTATGTCTCTACACCGAATGAATATAAACAATAAAAAGCACTTATACCTATCTATTATTTTTAACATCAGAAAACATAACGAACTAGCAAATTCGAATAACATAATATAGAATTAAAGGAGTTTTCAGGGAAGAGTACATGGTCCCCCTTACAAAAAATTAGGAAGGTACAGAGTATGGGAATTTCTACACTATTATTAAATGCATTTATTATTATCATTTGTATCCTTAGTTATCAAGTATTTTGGTTGGATAAGGCAGAAAGAAAACCACTTAATCATATATTAATTTCTTTTTTTTCATCGATTGCAATTGTTCTTTGTATGACATTCCCTATTCATTTACATGATGGGTATATTTATGATTTGCGTTTTATTCCGTTTCTTTTAGTGATTCTATACGGAAATAAAAGAAGCATTGTTTTTACAGGTATTGTATATATTGCTTATCGATTTTACTTAGGTGGAAACGGTTTTTTTTCATCAGTTATTATATCTACTATCATTACAACGATTACGATCATATTACGTTATTTTCTTCCCGTTTATTTTAGACGAAACAAAGTATTATTTAACACACTATTGCTTTTAAGTTGTACTAGTTCTTTTTCTGCTTTTGCTATAATGAACGAAATTAAAATATATGGTAAAATCGAAACCGTTTTTATTTGGTTTTTGATTAATTATGTAGTGGTTAACGCCTTCACAGGATTATTATCTATTTATTTAATAGAGGGAATGATCGAGAAATTTAAAATGAAAGAAAAAATTCAAAGAGCTGAAAAATTTTATACAGCTAGTGAATTAGCGGCATCGATTGCACATGAAGTTCATAATCCGCTGACGACTGTATATGGATTCACTCAATTATTCCGTGAAAATGAGCTTTCAAAAACGTCTCAAGATGAATACTTGAAAATTATGTTGATGGAATTAGAAAAAGTACAATTGGTTATCAATGATTATTTATCTCTAACAAAACCACAAAATACAGTGAAAAAACCACTGAATATAAATTGTGTTTTTCGGGAAGTAACAAATATGATTTCTCCGCTAGCGCTTTCATATAACGTTGAAATACATAAAGATATTCCAGAGTGTTTGAATATAAATGCGAATCCTGAAAAATTAAAACAGTGCATCACTAATATTTTACAAAACGGAATTGAAGCTATGAAAGATGGCGGAGTATTACAAATTCATGCGCAAAAAATTAAGGGCAATCTTGTAATCGATATCATTGATTCGGGAGTTGGAATGTCCCAAACAGAAATAAAGCGGATTGCCACGCCATTTTATTCAACAAAAGAAAAAGGAACTGGGCTAGGCACCATGATTGCGTATAGCATTATTAGAGAGCTAAATGGAGATATAGAAATAGAGAGTACAAAAGGAAAAGGAACACGATTTTCTATCATTATACCTTGCTGATTAAAAACGAAATCAAGAGCTTTTTTTATTAGAGATTTTAAATAAAATCATGACAAAAATTCAATAATAAAAAAGAGGTGATTTTGATGGGAAAATGGAACGAACAGGCCACGCCGAATAATAATTTGCCATCCAGCACAATTCGGTCATCTGAACTACTGTTAGGAAAGAAAGCAGACCATGAATTTTCAGAGGAACTTTCCGATGCTGGAGAAAGAGACAAAAACATTCAAATACTCAAAAACAGTTCTAAATAGAAAAAATAGTGGTGATGAAAAAATCGCCACTATTTTTTTGTTTTAAGCAAAAATCAAGGGCTAAAAGTTAAAAACATCACGATACCTATAAAGTGAAACTTCCATCAGTGGGGGGTTTTTCATCCCCCACTGATGGTTAGTTGAACCAATCGGGCTTTTACGGGCAGTTATATCCCCACCTATCTTCTTTGCTTCTCTTTCAATCTTGAGGTGGGGGTCTTAATGCCCGTTAATGCGGGATAAAATCATTCATTCCATAAAAAGGTTCTTTTTACTAACTTAGGATGTTTCAAAAAACGTTCCCCGCCATATTCTCACAACATACGTTTCAAAAATATATGCCAAGATTAAAAAGATTATTGTATAGTTTAAATATTAAGACAATTCTACAGGACTATGCAGCAGTTAGTGATGTTACGTAATCACTTTCGAGAAAAAGATATTAACCTTGTTTCTATTTTATTACTAAAGGGGGAGTAGACATGGCACAACAAAGCTTGAAACGCGAACTGCAACCGCGCCATATTAGGCTTATGGCAATCGGTGGGATGATTGGGACAGGGATTTTCAAAGGAAGTGCAGATACAATTTCAGCTGCAGGACCCGGCATTGTTTTTTCTTATTTATTTGCAGGATTTCTTCTTCTCATTGTTATGAGTGCAATAGCGGAAATGGCGATTGCTTATCCTGGTTTAAACATTCAAGGGATGATTCAAAAAGCTTTCGGTTCACGTTTCGCCTTTGTCATTGGTTGGCTCTACTGGATCGACTGGATTTTAGTTATTATTGTTGAGGTTTTAGCTGGGGGGAGCTTTTTACAATATTGGATTCCATCCGCTCCTTTATGGTTGCTTAGTTTAGCATGTACTGCGCTTCTTCTTTTTATCAATTTGGTTAGCGTCAAACTTTACGGTGAAATAGAGTTTTGGCTTGCGAGTTTCAAAATCATTACTCTTGTTTTATTTATTTTGCTTGGTTTTGCCTTATTATTTGGCTTCATTCCAAATCATGAAGCAACATATTTTACAAACTATACGAGTCACGGCGGATTCTTTCCAAAAGGATGGGGAAGTATTTTCACAGCACTCCTAATAGTCGTCTTTTCTTTCGGAGGCTCAGAATTAATCGGGTTAACTGTAACAGAAACGAAAAACGTGGAACAGACACTTCCGAAAGTAATAAAAGGGGTCATGTTCCGAGTGGTTTTATTTTACACATTACCTATTCTCATCATCACTGGACTTATCCCTTGGGACGAAGTAGGAAAGCAAGGCAGTCCTTTTGTACAGGTTTTCTCTGCAACTGGATTACAAGGTATAGCGCATATTATGAACTTCATTTTATTGACCGCTGTGTTGTCGGCTGCCAATTCAGGAATGTATGCTACTTCTCGCATTTTGTACTCTCTGGCACAAAATAACGAAGCGCCTGCTCTATTCTCTCGTCTTACTAAGCGCGGTGTTCCTATATGGGGAGTTCTTGTCAGTTGTATTGGTTTATTAATTGGAGCTTTTATCGCGTTCCTCACACCAGAGCACGTCTTTGGTTATATGATGTCTATCCCAGGGTTTACTGTTCTGCTTATTTGGACTAGCATCTGCCTTGCGCAATTCAAGTTGCGTAAACAGTATTCTAAAATGCCGTATTTTCGTGTGTGGTTATTCCCGTACAGCACCTTGTTTGCGGCAGCAGCCTTGGCAATTATTTTTATTTTCTTCTTGTTCAATGCAGGCAATATAATTAACTCTATTGTATGCGTAAGTATTCTTCTCCTTTTATCTGGTTTATCTATTTTTATTGGAAGAAAGGAATCGAAATAATGATTCTTAGTTTAGGAGTATTCATTCTATAGGGGTATTGCTATCAACTTTAGAGAAATGCCCTTGATGCCATTGGCATCAGGGGCATTTTTTTACGGCCTTTGAGTAAAATCAATACGCAAAGACAACTTCCCTTGATCCGCTCTTGCTCCTATTTTGCGTCGTTACTAGTGCCGTGGTCTGTCTCCATTTCTAGAAATTCTCTAAAGAGTAGCTCATACTCCAACTGAATCTTCACACCTGCTTCAGAAGCACTCCCCCAGATCCTTTATAGCTCTCTGCATAGGAAGTTGACAATGGTCTAAAGATGGACACTCTTTTTGTGTGAAAACTAGTTTCGCGTCATCTGCATAGTATCGACTTCTATGATGGGAAAATAAATGTATTTTTTCGTCGGAGTTTATAGATTTCATGAAATGTTCAAATAATTATCCTTTGAAAACAAGAAAGTTATAGTATCATCTAATTAAGTAGAATTTTTCGACAAATAAAGACAAGTTTTTCATAAAGAGTGAAAAGTTTTATAGAAAATAAGGAGGAATGATTAAGATGAAAAAGCATAGTAAATTAGGAAATAAATCTTTTAAAGAATTGGTGCAAGAAAATAAACAAAATATATTGAATGATAAACAAGCGATGGAAAGAATCGAGCAACGAATTGAACAGCGTTATGAGACGAAAAAGTCGGCTTCGTAATAAAGCGAGTTTGTGTAAATAATGAAAATTTGATTCACAGATAGAAAATGAAAAGAAGATAACAATCTATATAAATGTAAACGAAATGAATTTATCCCGCTATTCGTGGACAGGAAGACCCCCACCTCAAAATTCCGAGAAAATCGAAGAAGATAGGTGGGGGATAACTGTCCGTAAAAGCCCGATTGGTGAGGGCTGATAATCAGTGGGGGATGAAGAAAACCCCCACTGATTAAAGTTTCACTTTATTCTTTTGTAAAATCCTCCTCGGAAATCACTGTAAACCCATGTCGTCTAAATAATGCAGTCGTAACGCCGTAACCATTTTGTTTTTGCCCATTAAAATCCCCAGTGTAAATAATAGAACTTCCGCATGACGGACTGCGTTCTTTCAAAATAATATATTCAGGATTTAAGTCTTTTATTTGATTCAATGCTTTATAAGCACCTGCAATAAAGATGTCTGTTACATCATTTCCGTCTCGGTCTATTACCTTTGCAGTTCCGTCCAAGACATCGTCTCCGTTTCCGCTGATAATTTCAGCAGGTGTACGGGGCGTTGGTAATCCGCCTAACACTTCCGGACAAATAAGAATTGTTTCTTCTTTTTCGAGTAGTTCCCCAATCTTTGCGACGAGATTATCGTTTCCGTCATAGCGGCACGCAACGCCGGCTAAACATGCACTAATTACGATCATTTTTTCACCTCAGTTTGATAAATTTTATTTTAATCATACAACAAAATCTTCAGCCACTTTTATGTTTTTACTCTTATTTATACATGGGGGCGATAAATATGAGTAAATTGTATTCATTAATGAAGCAACATAGTGAATTCCAAAATAAAGAAGAGTTTAATACATATCAAGAGCAGATTTTGATGCAGTATCAAACTGAGATTAACAAAACGGATTTCCTTGTCATTCGTTTGTTAGGGAGATATGCGGTGAATGAAAAACAAAAAACAGTTGGCGTTGCATGTCCGTTAATGGAAACAATCGCGGTGAAAATAGAAAAAAGTATTCGAACTGTGCGCCGCTCTGTTGCGAAGCTTGAACAACTTGAGATTATTAAGCGTGTGTTTACGAAAGAAAGACATAAGCGCGGCGGATATAGTGCGAATTTGTATGTGTTTTGTAAACAGGCTGTTGACCGCATGAGTGACCGCATGCAAATGACCGCATGTGAAAATGGCGAAAGTGCAGAAGACTGTAAGGAGGAGCGCTTGAATGAGGAGACGGAAACTAGTGTTTATGAAAACAATTTCAAAATACAACAGAAAACAAAAACGTATAACATGGATGCGACGTATTGTCGTCATGATATACCACAGCAATTTATAAATGCAATTGCACCGATGTCGCAAAATCCACAAACAATTAATTTTGCTTGGAGTAAAGTGGAACTCGCTTACAAAAAGAGTGGTTTGTACGAGGTAGGGCTGTTATGGGAGCAACTGATGATTCATGATGATATACAAGTGCAAATCATGCGGCGGACAAAAAGTGTTGTTAGGGCGTATAAGTGTGGTGAAATTCGCAAAGATTTTGGAGCGCTTTTATATAGTACGATGCAGGCGTTATTTCTAGATGTTGCACTAGATTGGGGGGCGGCAGCAAGGAGGAATAGCGGGATTGTTTTATATAATCCATTTGAAAGTGAAAAAAGAAAAGAGTTATGCGTCTGAGGCATAACTCCTACTTTTAATCAAATTTCCGTACAACTGGAACGCGAATTGCGATAAAGAGTACAAAGACAATGACCGCAATAGCGCCGCTTTTCATCACTGTAACAATCGGTATTCCGGCTGCTAAGGCAAGTGATGTAACTGCATAAGAAATCGGGATAAAGCCCATTGACGATAGCATGAGTAAGCTCATTACGCGGCCCATCATTTCTTCTTTTACAGTCGATTGAATCATAGCCATTAACGGCACAATTGCCATTGCGATTGTAATGCCGTAAAAGCAGCCGGAAAGAAGCGCTTGCCAAAGTGTTGTACTGAAATTAATAGACAAGAAGAAAACACCTGACAATAGCATCATAATAATGCAAAATAACCCGCGGCGGCGATTAATATTTCGCAGTCCAACGATAACAGCGCCAATGGCCATCCCGCCGCCAACTGCTGCTTCTAAATAACTAAATTGCAAAGAGTCACCGTGCAGTACATTTTTAATAAACAGCGGAAATCCAACTTGCATTGGCCCAATCAAAAATAAGTTTAAAAAGGCGCTGCAAATAAGAAACGTTGATAAAAACGATGATTCTTTCACATAAAGAATGCCTTCTTTAATAGAAGTGAACATGCTTTTATTTTCATTCTTTTCTTCTTGTCCTACATTTGAATGGACTTTTTGAATTAGTATGGCAGCGATAATTAATAATAGAATGGTTACTGTAAAGATTGTCTCGTAATTACTAAATTTAATCAGTATCCCGCCAAAGACGGGGCCGAAAATAACTGATGCTTGGTTTGTCATTTGTGTAAGTGAATTTGCTTGTGTAAGACGCTGCTTCGCTACGAGCTCAGGTAAGATAGAACCATCAGCGGACCAGAAAAAGGCATCAGCTAAGCCGAAGAAAAGTGCAAATAAAGCAAATGTGTATAGTGTGACGTGACCGACAATAAACCAAATGAGAATGATCGCAACAAGAAATGCCCGAATAATATTAGAATAAAACATAATATTTTTTTTCGGAAATTTGTCTGCGACAGCTCCGCCGATAATCATGAAGATGAGGCGTGGAACACTAAGAGCGACAAAAACAACGCCAAGTGATGCTTCTAAATTTAACGTTTTTGCTATGTACCACGTTTGAGAAAACGTAAAAAATGCTAAGGCAAAGCTTGAAAATAGAGTAGCTGCCCAAAGAAATAGGAAGTTTGTATTTTTTAATAAAGGTACTTCCGTTTCTTCTAAGGCGGGTTTACTTTTCTGTAATTCCTCCATATGAATCCCTTTCTGTCATATGTCTTTTTATCTTTGTTAACAGTTTCGAATCTTTCTATACAGATACTTTTTTATTGTATTCAAAAAATCGGGATTTGCCCAGCGGATTTTTTAGCTGAAAAAGGAAAAACCACCAAATGTCTCTTAGGGGAGGTATTGGGTGGTTGTATTTTTATCCTTTAATAACTTGAATTCCTTTTACCATATTCCAAATAAAGTAGTATAGGCTAATTAGGGCACAAATACATGCCACAATTACTGAGCCAATCGCAAGTGTCTCATCTGGTTGATTAAAACCAACACCCAGAACTCCTAATACTGCAAGTCCTATCAAGATTGCAATGCTTGGAAGAATATGTGTCCATAGAGCGCGTTTAGCATGACCTCTTGTTTCATAATCGCCTACAATCCAAACGATTACCGGGAACAAGATAGGGGCAAAAAGAACACTAAAGTAAGAAAGCGCAGATAATATTTTATTTCCATTCATATATATCACCTCATAAAGTTGTGTTTGCTTGTTGTTTATATGCTTATTATGTAGGAGAACTTGTTGGCTTACTATCGCCTAATCTTACAGAAACATAACAGTTTTGTAAGATTAGGCGATAGTAATGTAAGGTTTAAAACGAATGCACAAAAAGACACAGCCGCCGCTGTGTCTTTTTGTGCATTAAGATAGTGCAATGTAAATATCAACTTGAGCATCGTTTGGATCGAAAGCTCGTTCGTCATACAGTTCGAAGTCTGTTGTAAAGGCGCGGTTATTTTCTTTTGACCAGTCCCAAATGTCTTGCCATGTTTCTGCGATGATTTCGGATAGTGGTCCTCGGCGCGTTGTAAATACGGCGTACGTAGCAGCTGGGATTGTGAATGATGTCATGTTTTCTGGTGTATCAATGACAGTAGAAACAGGAACAGCAATTGTATACGTATAGCGACCTGTTTCATCAGATTCATAGTTGGAATATAGTGCAAGTGTTTCTGTTTGTGTAGCTTTGTTTGGAATTTGATTAGTGATTTGTTCTTGGAAGTATCGATTCCATAGGTGAGGGATGTTTCCAGCACTGGACATTTCCAGTTCGTTGTTTGTAGTAATAGAAATCCCGGTGGCTTGAAAAGCTTCTTTTTTTATAAGTGTAGGTTGCATTATTATATCATCCTCTCTTTTTTTTGTTGGGAACAAACGTTCTTATCGATTGTACCATAATTATACAGTGGGAGGGTAGTCGATTGTGTGTCGAACATCGTCGAGTGGTCTTTAAATTGTGTCGAAGCGCCGATAAACGTTCCAATTCCGTCGATATATCGTAAAAAGCGCCGATAAATGCCTCAATTCCGCCAATATATTGTTGGGCGCATAAAAAAGAGACTGATTCCAAATGTACATCTTTGGAATCAGTCTCTTTTTATTAAAACATGCTAGAACTATGCATTGGTTGCAGCTTTGCATTTGGATCGAAGTATGCTTTTGCGTTGTTTACTGCTGTTGGTGCTTCGCCAAATCCGCATGCGATTAGTTTTACTTTCCCCTCGTATGTGCAAATGTCACCAGCTGCGTAAATACCAGGGATGTTTGTTTCCATTTTGGAGTTTACAACGATGCTGTTCTTTTGGATATCTAATCCCCAGTCTTTAATTGGACCGAGAGAAGAGACGAATCCATAGTTAACGATGACATCATCAACATCAATGATAAATTTCTCTTCTGTTTTCACATGTTGTAGGACAACTTGTTCAATTTTCTTCTCACCGATCAGCTCAACTGGAACGTATGGTGTTTTTACTTGTGCGCGTGAGTTCATTAACGTTTCGACGCTATGCTCATGTGCGCGGAATTTATCACGGCGGTGAACGATTGTTACTTCTTCTGCGATTGGTTCTAACATCATTGTCCAGTCCACTGCAGAATCTCCGCCACCAAAGACGATAACGCGTTTGCCGGCAAATTTGTTCATATCATCAACGAAATAGTGTAAGTTTGTTTTTTCGAATTTTTCTGTACCTTCTAATTCTAAACGACGTGGCTGGAACGCACCATTTCCAGCTGTAATGATAACGGATTTAGAATAGTGTGTTTCTTTATTTGTTACAAGTTTGAACACGCCATCTTCTTGTTTTTCTAATGTTTGAACAGCCTCTTCTAAGCAAATGGTTGGTTCGAACTTTTTCATTTGTTCTTTTAAATTGTTAATCAGTTCTTGTGCACGAATTTTCGGAAAACCTGCGATATCATATATGTACTTTTCAGGATATAATGCGGATAATTGACCGCCGAGTTGTGGCAAGCTTTCAATAATTTTTACGCTTGCTTGTCTCATACCGCCATAAAAAGCTGTGAATAATCCAGTTGGGCCTCCACCAATAATAGTGATGTCGTATACCTTTTGATTTTCTGTCACTGTTTACTCCCCCTATAATTAGGAAATTTTTCGTGCGTATCCTATATACACTCGTATGTATGTTATACGAAACTTCCATGAGCGGAGTGCAAGCGCACTCAAGACAAATAATATCATATTTTATGAAAAAATACTGTAGAAACGACTGAATTGTGTATGCACTTCGTATAGATTTATTATATAGAAGAAACTCGCCAATAAGTAAGGATGTAATGTTTGGTAATTATGTGTATTTTTGTTGGTATTTCAGTATATATACGGCATAAGAGAAAGTGAAGGAATCCAGTAAGAAGCTGTATTTGCTTCGCAAATAAGCAAATGTCGAAAACTTAAAAAGACCATGTTATTTTAAAATATCGATAATTCTACAAGTGCTTGAAAAGTAAAGAGAAAACGACTAATATAGGAAAGTAAATGTGGTAATTTTTTGTGACAAATTTCGTAACATTTTTTGAACTTGTTATTGATTTTGTTAAGAATGTGAAAAAATCTACATTCTTAGCAGTTAATTTGTTTTAGCACTATTTTTATTATTTTTAAATATCTATATAAAGAAGAGGGGTGTGATTAGGTTGAAGAAGCCAAAAATCGTAGTTTTAGGCGCAGGTTATGGCGGAATGATTACTACTGTTCGTCTGCAAAAAACATTATCTGTAAGTGAAGCTGAAATCACATTAGTAAATAACAACAGCTATCATTATCAAGCAACTTGGTTACATGAAAGTGCAGCTGGTACGTTGCATCATGATAAGGTTCGTTTAGACATTAAGGATGTAATCGACACAAACAAAGTAAACTTCGTGCAAGACACAGTTGTAGAAATTAAAGCAGCTGAAAAGCGCATTATCTTAAAAAATGGCGAGCTAGAGTATGATTACTTAGTAATCGGTCTTGGTTTCGAGTCTGAAACGTTTGGAATTAAAGGATTAAAAGAGCATGCATTCTCTATCGCTAACATTAATGCAACTCGTCAAATTCGTGATCATATGGAGTACATGTTCTCTTTATATGCTTCAGAAAAACGCGATGAGTTAGTTACAATCATTGTCGGCGGTGCTGGATTTACAGGTATCGAGTATGTAGGTGAGCTTGCGAACCGTATTCCTGAGCTTTGCAAAGAGTATGATGTTCCACGCGAAAAAGCGCGTATTATCTGTGTTGAGGCTGCTCCAACAGCACTTCCAGGTTTCGATCCAGAGCTAGTTGAGTACGCTGTAAAACAATTAGAGAAAAAAGGTGTAGAATTCCGCATCGGTACAGCAATTAAAGAAGCAACTGAAGAAGGTATTATTGTTGCAAACGGCGACGATGTAGAATTATTGAAATCTGCAACTGTAGTTTGGGCTGCAGGTGTTCGCGGTAACGGTATTGTAGAAGAGTCTGGTTTTGAAGCAATGCGCGGCCGTGTAAAAGTGGATGAGTACATGCACGCTCCAGGTCATGAAGAAGTATTCATGGTTGGTGATGCAGCGTTAATTATTAACGAAGAAATTAATCGTCCATATCCACCGACAGCACAAATCGCAATTCAACAAGGTTACAACATTGCACATAACTTAGCTGTTCTTGTTCGCGGTAAAGGCGAAACGCAGAAGTTTGTATTCGATAACAAAGGTTCTGTATGTTCACTAGGTCATGATGATGCAATGGGCGTTGTAATGGGCAAAAAATTAACTGGTTGGAAAGCTTCATTCATGAAGAAAGTAATCGATAACCGTTACTTGTTCATGCTTGGCGGACCTTTATTAGTTCTGAAAAAAGGTAAATTAAAACTATTTTAATTTATAATTCAAAACAGAAATGGCTATCATAGCTATTTCTGTTTTTTATTTTTGATTTTACTGAATATTTGGATGTTTGTAAAGTTCTTTTTACAAAGGGGGTCTCATTCTCCTTTTGGAATCTTTATAGTATAATGAAAGAAAAGAATGAATATTCTGTTCGTTTGTCCGGAAGGGGTTTCTAGTAATGAGTAAACGTGGAAAGGTGTGGTTAGCTGTAAGTGGCCTTGTCATAACATCAGATGGAAGATGGCTTGTCGTTAAGAAGACATATGGCGGATTAAAAGGAAAATGGTCATTGCCTGCTGGTTTTGTTAATGAAGGCGAAACGGTCGATCAAGCAGTGCAACGCGAGGTGTTAGAAGAAACGGGAGTTGCTACGAGTGTAAAAGGAATCATGGGTGTTCGATCGGGTGTCATACAGGGTGAGATTAGTGATAATATGATTATTTTTCTTTTAGAGCCAAAAGGAGAAGACATTGTCATTCAAGAGCGAGAATTGTCTGAAGGAGCATTTTTGTTTCCAGAAGATATCATTCATGATGAAAATGCTTCTGTGTTAATAAAATATTTATTAGAAGCGATGCCAGCTCCGCTATTACAAATGGACGGGATGTTAAATCCAGGGGAACAGTTTGGTTATACAGCATATAACGTTTTTGTTGGAGATACAGAAAATAAGTAAGAAGGGATGGAAATAATGAGCATACCTGTTTTGTTAATTTCTATGATGTTATTCTTAGTTTTATTTTTTGGAATTGGTTTTTTATTAAATATGATTTTACGGGCAACATGGGTGATGCTTGTTGTATATCCGCTTATTTGTGTATTTATTATTGATAAAGTTGATTTCTTAGATTATTTTGTAAAGCCGAAAGAAGCATTTTCTTCATTAGGAACAAGTTTTCTTCATCTTGGACAAGCTGACATTTTCATTTTATCAACGGGTTTAGTTGGTGCTGCTCTGTCTGGTATTGTAATTAAATCATTGCGGCAACGTGGATATCAAATGTTTTGAAGTTCCTTTCTGAGGAGCTTTTTTTCATGAATATTTTCTTCATCGGTTGGGGCACAATAACGATGAAGGAGTGTGGAAAATAAAAATGATAAAACGATATAGCATTCGGATAATGATGGTTTGTTTATTTGTATTTGCATTGTGTGTAACTTGGCAAGCTATGTCAGGAATCTCTCTTTCTGAAATGATTCATATGTATAAGAAAAATGAAGTGAAAGTAGTACACGCAGCTGAACAAAATAAGCAGGCGATTCCAAGTACCGAAGTTATTCGTGCTTTAGAGAATGCAAAAGATTGGTCAAAGTATCGCCAGATGGAAGTTACGGCAACAGGATATACGGCTGGTATGGAGTCAACAGGAAAAACAAAAGGACATCCTGGGTACGGGATTACATATTCCGGTGTGAAAGTAAAGCGGGATATATATTCAACAATAGCAGCTGACCTTCGCGTATTTCCGATTGGGACAATCTTATTCATACCTGGATATGGATACGGGGTTGTGGCGGATAAAGGCGGTGCAATTAAAGGGAATCGTCTTGATTTATATTATGAAACCGTGCGAGATGTATACGATCAATGGGGAAAGAAAAAATTGAATGTTTACGTTGTAAAAACGGGAAATGGCAAACTTACTGAACAAGATTTAGTACTTTTAAATGAAGACGAAACAATGCAAGTGTTTCGCGCACAATATTTAAAACAACAGTAGTCTAGACGCTTGTGGCGCTAGACTATTTTTTGTTAGTTATTATAAAGTGAAATGGAGAAGAAAAAGCGCAGTAAGGGGAGAGAAGTCATGGAAGATTATCCTTTAGCGTATTATGAGTTTTTTATAAAGTATAACGAAGGCGATTATTATACGTGTCATGATTTATTAGAAGAAATGTGGCTTGAAGACCGAGAGAATTTGTTTTTAAAAGGTTTATTACAAATGACAGTCGCACAGTATCATTATAGCTACGGGAATATAAAGGGCGCACGAATGATGATGGAAGTAGCTGAAATGTATTTAACTCCGTATTGCAAGGTTTATTGGGATTTAAATGTTGAAAAAGTTGTACAATTCATTCAAACGTGTCGTAGAATGTTACCGAAAGAGATCGATCAAATTCCATATGAGCAAATTCAGGATTTGCCCAAATTCCCGCCATTTAATTTATATATGGAAGAAGTTTGAATTGTCGCATTTTCCTGAAAACAAGAGTATAATAGGACATAGAAAAAACAGGGGGTGCTGATATGTTTCAAGTACAAAAAGAATTAGCAAGCCATGAAGCAGTAGTTGTTGCTTTATTTGAAGATGAAGTAATGAGCAGTTTTGTAAACGAATTAAATCAAGCGTTCGATGGATATGTACAAGTGCTACTAGATGAAAAGGAACTTTCTCCAAAGAAGAAAGTCATTTCAAAAGTACATAGTTTAGGAAAAGCAAAAGCAAAGCGTTATTATTTTGTCGGTCTTGGCAAAAAAGAAAGATATACGACAGAAACGCTGCGCGGTGCACTTGGAAAATTAGCGAAAACATTGCAAAATGCGAAAGTGAAAAATGTTGCATTTATGTTAGATTCATTCGTTACAGATAAGATGGATGCTATTGATGTTGCGCATATTGCAGCAGAAACATATTCTCTTGGCACATATGAGTTAGTAACATATAAAACAGATAAAAAAGAAGCTCATCAATTAGAAAGCTTTGCTGTGATTACAAAGGAAGATTCGCAAGAAATTGAAGCTGCATTAACAGTTGGCTATGTGCACGGACAGGCTACAAACTCTGCGCGTACGCTTATCAATATGCCGCCAAATATGTTAACGGCAACAGCTTTAGCTGATTATGCGGTTGAACTAGCAGAAAAGTACGATATGGATTATAAAGTTCTTGAGAAAGAAGAGATGGAAGATCTTGGAATGGGCGCTCTGCTTGCGGTAAACCAAGGTTCTACAGAGCCGCCAAAAATGATTGCTCTTTTATATAAAGGGAAAGAAGAATGGACAGATGTAATTGGTTTAGTTGGTAAAGGGATTACATATGATACTGGTGGGTATTCTCTAAAACCGCGTGAAAGCATGGTTGGCATGAAAGGCGATATGGGCGGTGCGGCAGCTGTTCTTGGCGCAATGGAAGTTATCGGTGAACTTCGCCCAGAGCAAAACGTAGTGGCTGTTATTCCTTCTACAGACAATGTGGTGAGCGGCACTGCATTTAAACCAGATGATGTGATTACATCGATGAGCGGTAAAACGATTGAAGTATTAAATACGGATGCAGAAGGTCGTTTAGCGTTAGCGGACGGTATTACGTATGCGAAGAAGCTTGGAGCAAATTATCTTGTTGATGTTGCAACATTAACAGGTGGTGTGATTGTTGCTCTTGGAAATCATACAACAGGTGCTATGACAAATAATGAAGCATTTTATGAACAAGTGTTAGAAGCATCGATGGAAACAGATGAGACAGTTTGGCAATTACCAATTTTTGAACGCGATAAAGAACGTGTTCGAAATAGTAAGTTAGCCGATTTAAATAACTCGCCAGGACGTGAGGGCCATGCGATTATGGCAGGTGTATTCATTGGAGAATTTGCAGAAGAAACACCTTGGGTACATTTAGACATCGCAGGAACATCTGATACAACGAGCGCACATGACTTAGGTCCGAGCGGAGCAACAGGGGTAATGGTACGTACATTGGCAACACTTGTTGAGAGCTTTGGAGATGAAGAATAAATGAGGAAAGGATTGGCATTTGCCGATCCTTTTTTTTTTTGAGTGCGTTACTGTTTTTTTGTGATAAATAGGGAATTAAATGTTGTAAAAAAATAAAAAATATTGAGGGAAGCATAATTTTTTTCATATAATGGGACTATGCTGATTGAGAGGAGAAAACAACATGGAATGGAACAAAGAGTATGAACGCTGGATTTCCTTTGCAGATTTAGATGCAGAGTTAAAGCAGCAACTAGAAGAAATGAAAAGTGATGAAAAGAAAATTGAGGATAGTTTTTATAAAAATTTAGAATTTGGTACAGGGGGTATGCGCGGAGAATTAGGCGCTGGTACAAATCGCCTAAATGTGTATACTGTCCGTAAGGCAACTGAAGGTTTGGCTCGTTTCATTGAAAAACAAGGTGAAGAAGCAAAAGCACGCGGTGTTGTTGTTGCATACGATTCTCGCCATAAGTCTCCAGAGTTTGCGCTGGAAGTAGCAGCAACATTAGGTGCTCACGGAATTAAAACATACGTATTTGAAAGTCTGCGCCCAACGCCAGAATTGTCATTTGCAGTGCGTTATTTACATACGTACAGTGGTATCGTTCTTACAGCGAGCCATAATCCACCTGAATATAATGGCTATAAAGTGTACGGAGACGATGGGGGACAATTGCCTCCAAAAGAAGCGGATGAGTTAATTCATTATGTAAATCATGTAAGCGATGAATTGACAATAGAGGTTGCTGATGTAGAGCAACTGAAACAAAATGGTCTTTTACAGATTATCGGCCAAGAAGTTGACGATGCATATTTAGAGCAATTAAAAACAGTTATTCTAAATAAAGAGCTTGTGAAGGAAATTGGACAAGACTTAAAAATTGTCTTCTCGCCTTTACATGGAACATCTAACATCCCGGCTCGCCGCGGATTAGAAGCAGTTGGATTTAAAAATGTAACCGTTGTAAAAGAACAGGAACAGCCAGATCCAAACTTCTCAACAGTAAAATCACCAAACCCAGAAGAGCATGCTGCGTTTGAATTGGCAATAGGGTATGGTGAAGAAATTGATGCGGATGTCTTAATTGCAACAGATCCAGATGCGGATCGTCTTGGCGTTGCAGTTCGTAATCATGATGGCGAGTATCAAGTGTTAACAGGAAACCAAACGGGTGCTTTAATGCTGGATTACTTATTATCACAAAAGAAAGAACAAGGCATTTTAGCAGCAAACGGTGTTGTATTAAAAACAATCGTTACATCCGAGTTAGGACGTACAATCGCAAAATCTTACGGACTTGATACAATCGATACGTTAACGGGCTTTAAATTTATCGGTGAAAAAATTAAGCAATATGAAGCGAGCGGAGAATATGAATTCCAGTTCGGTTATGAAGAAAGTTACGGCTATTTGATTCGTCCGTTCTGCCGTGATAAAGATGCGGTACAATCTGTATTATTTGCATGTGAAGTTGCCGCTTATTATAAAGCGCAAGGTAAAACATTATATGATGGTTTACTGGAAGTGTTTGAAAAGTACGGATATTTCCGTGAAGGACTAGTTTCCTTAACGTTAAAAGGAAAAGACGGAGCAGAACAAATTCAAAATATGATGACATCGTTCCGTGAGAATAGACCGACAGAAGTGGCTAATTTAGAAATAACGATTGCAGAAGATTATAAAGCTAGCGTTAGAACAAAAGTAGAAGAAAATGTGACGGAAGAAATCAAATTACCAAAATCAAATGTATTAAAGTATTATTTGGCAGATGGTTCTTGGTTCTGCTTACGCCCATCTGGAACAGAGCCGAAAATCAAGTTTTACTTCGGTGTACAAGGAGATTCCTTACAACATAGTGAAGAGAAGCTTGAAGCGATTAAAGAAGATATTATGAATCGAGTACAATAAAAAAGGGAGAAATCCCTTTTTTTTGTTGTATAAAGATGTGATAAATTAGTAAAAGGTAAAGATATTAAGAATTTTTTCATTGTAGAAAATGGTGGAAATAAGGAATGTGCATAGTAAACCGTTTCATGGGAAAGGACTTCTCAAAATAAAGGGTTTCTTTCGCAAAATCAGTTCACATATCGTTCGCTTATTATGTTATCAATCTATGACAAGTTTGAGGAAACCTTGACTAATGAAGAGACAATCATGTAAAATTTGTAGGGAATGTCACCTTGTCATAAAAAACAAGGGAATATTACAAAGCAAAAAGGGTGTAAGATTCCTAGAGCGAGATAATACAAGAGTTAATATGACGGGGTGTTTCGTATGTATGTTCTCTATATTAAGTGTGCTTTGTACAATAAATTTATCCTGTGTAGGATAAATTAACTGATAGGAAATAAAAAATGTTCGCCATGTAAAACCATAAAGAAAGAGGTTGTAAACATGAAAAAAGTAAGAAAAGCTATTATTCCTGCTGCTGGTCTTGGAACACGTTTTTTACCGGCAACGAAGGCAATGCCAAAAGAAATGTTACCGATTGTTGATAAACCAACAATTCAATATATCGTTGAAGAAGCAGTAGCTGCTGGTATTGAAGATATTATTATCGTTACAGGTAAAGGAAAACGTGCAATTGAAGATCATTTTGATAATGCTTTTGAATTAGAACAAAATTTATTAGAGAAGAAAAAGTATGAGTTACTTGAAAGAGTACAAGCTTCTTCTAAAATGGTTGATATTCACTATATCCGTCAAAAAGAACCAAAAGGTTTAGGGCATGCGGTATGGTGTGCGCGCAAATTCATTGGTGATGAGCCGTTTGCTGTATTACTTGGAGACGATATTGTGCAAGCAGAAACACCTTGCTTAAAACAATTGATCGATGAGTATGAAAAAACATTGTCATCTGTAATTGGTGTGCAAACAGTTCCGGAAAATGAAACACATCGCTACGGTATTATTGACCCATTAGAAAAAGAGGGTCGTCGTTACCAAGTAAAACAATTCGTTGAAAAACCAGCACAAGGTACAGCACCTTCAAATTTAGCGATTATGGGTCGTTATATTTTAACGCCTGAAATCTTCCGCTTCTTAGAAGAGCAACATATCGGTGCTGGCGGTGAAATTCAATTAACGGATGCAATTCAAAATCTAAACGAAATTCAACGTGTATTCGCTTACGATTTTGAAGGAACACGTTACGATGTTGGTGAGAAGCTTGGCTTTATTCAAACAACAATTGAAATGGCACTGCAACATGACGAATTAAAAGAAGATTTACTACAAATTATGCAAAAGTTAGTACAAGAACAAGCGGTTAAAAATTAATTATTTATAGATGTGCAAGATTAGACATAGTGAATTGGAGAATGAGGTATTCTAAGGGAAACGTCCAATTTACTATGTCTAATCTGTGCTTATAAATTGTTCTTTACTGAGAAAATTTGAAAAAGAAAGGGGTACCTTCTTTGAAGACTATTACAATTTTAGTGCCGGCATACAACGAAGAAGAAGTGTTAGATCAGCTGTATAGTCGGTTGACGGGCGTAATTGAGTCGGTGCCAAATTACAACTTCGAGATTTTATTTGTGAATGATGGAAGTAAAGATAATACATTAAATATGATTAAAGAGTTCCGAGTACGCGATAATCGTATTTCTTATGTAGATTTATCTCGTAACTTTGGAAAAGAAACAGCGATGATCGCAGGACTTGATCATGCGGCAGGTGATGCAGTTATCATTATTGATGCTGATTTACAAGACCCGCCAGAATTAATCCCAGAAATGATTCAATATTGGGAGCAAGGCTATGATGATGTTTATGCAAAAAGACGTTCTCGTGCAGGCGAATCTTGGGCGAAAAAATGGACAGCTGGAAAATTCTATAGCCTATTAAAGAAAACGACAAGAATCCCAATTCAAGAAAATACAGGAGATTTCCGTTTATTAGATAGACGCTGCGTGGAAGCATTAAAGCAAATTCGTGAAACACAGCGTTATACAAAGGGAATGTTCAGTTGGATTGGTTACAATAAGAAAGAAATTTTATTTGACCGCGATCCACGTGCAGCTGGTGAAACGAAATGGAACTACTTTAAGCTAATCGATTTAGCAATTGAAGGAATCACATCCTTTACAACGGCTCCATTACGTCTTGCATCCTTCTTCGGATTCACCGTATCATTTGGTGCATTTTGTTACATGCTTTGGATTATTATTAAGACACTTATGCATGGGGAATCTGTAAGCGGATATCCATCAATGATGACAGCGATTTTATTCCTTGGCGGTGTACAATTAATTGCAGTTGGAATTATCGGTGAATATTTAGGGCGTATCTTTAACGAAACGAAAAATCGTCCACTATATTTTGTAGATGAGTATAACGATGATAAAGTAACAAATTTAGATGAAAAACCGGCAGCAAAGTTATATCGCGTAGAAGACCATAAAGTAAAATCAAATCGTTAGGGGATTAGAAACGTGAATAACAAAACGAAAGAAATCTTTAACTATTTGCTTTTTGGCGGTTTAACGACGCTTGTTAATATCGTTACGTATTTTGTTTGTGCAACTTTAGCAGGAATGGATTACAAAATTGCTACGACAATTGCATGGATTGTATCTGTGTTGTTTGCATATTTTACAAATAAAAAATACGTATTTAACAGTCAACCAACAAGCTTTGCCCACGCGCTGAAAGAATTTTTCTATTTTATGGGTTTCCGCGTATTATCATATTTTATTGATATTGCATCCATGGTTGTATTAATTGAATGGTTAGGTATCAATGATTTAGTGTCCAAAATTATTGCAAATGTTATTGTTGTAGTTGTTAACTATTTTGCAAGCAAATATATAATCTTTAAAAAGAAGGTCGACGTGAAACAAGGCCAAAATGCATAAAAAACAAATAGCTTGGCTTGATGCCGGCTATTGTTTTTTATATATATATTTTCGAACTAGGAATGATATGGAGGAGTGTAATGCAACAGCTGTTAGATTTATTTAAGAAAAAGAAATTTTTATATGCATTAGCTTTTTTCCTTCCGTTTTCTATTTATGGTGTAATGTTTATACTGATTGGTATTGCTCCATTTGGACAAAAGTCAATTCTTATTACTGATTTGCACACACAGTATGTACAGTTTTACACGTATTTATATGATGTTATAAAAAATGGAAAAAGCATTTTTTATAGTTGGGAAGGCGGAATGGGACTAAATTTTCTTGGCGTATTTGCCTACTATTTAGCAAGCCCGTTTTCTATTTTAATTCTCTTTTTTGATCGTGCTCATATTCCAGAAGCAATTATGGTTATGACATTATTGAAGGTTGGATTAGCTGGTGTGACAATGACGCATTATTTAAGTCATATGATGAAGCGTCGTGAGATTACAATCGTATCATTTTCAACTTTTTATGCATTAATGTCATTTGTAACAGTGTATTCCTTCTGTGTTATGTGGTTGGATGCAATTTACTTACTGCCACTCATTATGCTTGGAACTGAGAGGTTGTTGACAACTAAAAAATATGGATTGTTTATTTTTAGTTTAGCTCTTACGTTTATTACAAACTTCTATATTTCTTATATGGTAGGGGTCTTTACATTTATTTACTTTGTGGCGCGTTTCTGTGTCCTGTATGACGTTCGTAATGTAAAGCAATTTATGCGAAAATTTGTATGGTTCTGCATTGGGACAGGTTTAGCAGCTGGAATGTCAGCATGTATTGTACTGCCGACATATATGGACTTAAAGAGCAACTTTGCAGAACGTACGAAATTGCCATTTTCTACAGCGTTTAATTTCGATCCATTTGATTTTTATAGTCGTTTCTTTAATGGAATTACCGATACAACAGTTAATGGAATGCCAAATGTGTATGCTGGTGTATTAACGCTATTACTTGTTCCATTGTTCTTTGTAACAAAGAAAATTTCATTAAAAGAAAAAATTGTGTACGGGGCAGTAATGCTGCTTTTAGTTCTTTCTTTTGAAATACCGTTTTTAAATATTGCTTGGCATGGTTTTGAACCACCAACAAATTTCCCATATCGTTATTCGTTTGTATTGTCATTCTCACTTATTTATATGGCTGTTCGAACGTTTATGATCTTTGGAGAAGAATTGTTACCGGCATTGAAAAAGGTTGTTTTCTTTAACCTATTTATGATTGTTTTACTTGGGAAAGTAGCACCTTCTTATATGCAATCCAACAAAATGATGGCAAACATCTTTTTCGTTGTTGTGTATGCGCTGTTACTATATGCAAAAGTTCGAGTGAAAAAGAACAAAGCGCTCATATCTTTCGCATTAGTAGCTATCGCTTCGTTAGATATTGCACTCAACACAGTATATATGATTAAGTTAATGGGTTATGAGTATGGCTACATTAATCGTCAGGAATATGCATCTCCATATCCGAGATATGAAGAAACAATTCAAAAGGTAGCTGAAAAAGACAAAGGGCTATATCGCATGGAAACGACAATGGGAAGAACTTGGAATGACGCAATGCGCTTTGGGTATAAAGGACTTACTCATTTCAATTCTGTTGCGAATGGGCACTTGAATTTATATATGCAAGATTTAGGTTACGGTTATTTGGACGCATTAATTTTGCAAAACGGTCAAGGAATTGTTTCAACTGATACCTTATTTGGTATGAAGTATATGATTTCAGATCGTCCATTAAATAAATATGGTTTTGAAAAAGTCGATAATGTCGGCGATATTTCCGTATATGAGAATAAAAATGCTCTTCCGTTTGGATATATGGTCAATAAGGATGAGTTTGATACAAAAGGAAAAGCGAAATTAAAGGTTGAAAAAACGAACTATACAAACTCATTTGAAGAGCAAAATAAACTAATTGGTAAGTTAAATGGACAACCTGTTAGCTATTATAAACCGCTTGAACCAACTTCTGTTCAATATAATAACTTGGTGGTAGCAGATACAGAAAAAAGTAAAAAGCAACTTGCTGCCGAGAAGAAAAAAGAGGCTCTTACAAACCAAAAGCCAATTCAGTTAGTGAGACAACAAGATGATAAGACAGCGAGCATCAAATACGTGTTGGACGTTAAAGGAAAACAACAGCTATACACAAAATTACGTGTAGAACCAACTGGTGTAACAAAGGTTTACGTAAATGGAAAAACATTAGGTAAAACAATTGGTGAAGGACCAGACAGCGACGTATCTGATTATCCATCTTATTATTGGAACAATGGTATTCTTGATCTAGGCTATTTTGAAAATGAAAAAGTAGAAGTAGAAGTGAAGGTAAAACGTCAGTCCGTTGAATTAGATCAACAGTTGTTCTATGGACTTGACATAAATACATTTGAGAAGCGTGTAGATGAATTAAAACAACAACCACTAAACATAACAAACTTTACTGGCCGCAGTGTTCAAGGAAAGATTGATGTAAAACAAGATAATCTTCTTTTCTTATCTATCCCATATGATAAAGGATGGAAAGTAACAGTTGACGGAAAAGATGGGAAAGTACTGAAATTGAATGATGCATTTCTTGGAGTAGAACTACCAAAAGGAACACATACAATTGAATTGAAGTATACATCCCCTGGGTTTGTAGTAGGGGTCATCGTTTCTGTTATTAGCTTATTGGCAACGATTGTTCTTTGTTTTATCGTGTCAAAGAAGAGGAAGTAATGTGAAAGAGAATCCTTTCTAAGCAGGGGTAACAGAACCTGTTTAGGGAGGATTTTTTTTACATATATTCAATAATGTGAGAAAATAGAAAATATGCAAAAATAAAAATAAAACAGGAGCATAAAATAATGAAACAATTAAGAGGGTTGTATGGGATTCTGTTCTTTTTTATTCCATTCGGGATACTGCTTTTAAGTTATGCCATATTTGGTATGTATCCGTTTGGGAATTATTCAGTATTAATTAGTGATTTAAGCACACAATATGTTCAATTTTATTCTTATTTACATAGCGTATTTACAGAAGGTAACAGTTTACAATATACAGTAGAGTTAGGCGGGGGACTTAACTTTATTGGAACATTTGCTTATTACTTATCAAGTCCGTTTTCTGTTCTTCTTTATTTCTTTAATAAAGGAAACCTTCCAGAATTTATTTTTCTTATTACTCTTTTAAAAGTAGGATTCGCGGGAGTAACATGCGGCTTGTTTTTACGTTATGTGATAGGAAAACAGCATAAAGGGTTGTTATTGTTTTCAACTGCTTATGCATTATCAGGCTTTGTTATGGCCTACTCGTTTCATGTAATGTGGCTAGATGGCATTGTGTTTTTACCTGTTGTTTTACTAGGGGTTGAAAAACTTTTACGAGATAAAAAGATTATTTTCTTTACGTTTGCTTTAGCAATTATGTTTATCGCAAATTTCTATATTTCCTTTATGTTTGGGATTTTTACCTTCCTTTATTTTATGATTCGACTCTTTACACAATATGAGTTTCGAGATATAAAAACATGGGGAAAACATTTTCTTCTTTTCTGCATCGGAACGGGACTAGCTGCTGGAATAGGAGCGGTGATTATTCTTCCGACTTTTGAAGCATTAAAGAGTAATCCGTATAGTATCGGTTCAACGGAATTCAAATTAGAATGGAAACTTGATTTACTTCTTTTCTATTGGAAGCTATTATCTGGTGGATATGATTCAAGTTTATTTGGTACACCAAATGTATATGCATCCATATTAGTACTCGTACTATTACCTGTATACTTTGTTAATCAAGAAATTAACAAAAGAGAAAAATTCTTATCTATATTTGTATTTCTGTTCTTAATTTGTAGTTTTGCAATTCCATTTTTAAATTTAGCATGGCATGGAAATAAGTGGCCAAATGCATATCCATATCGTTTTGCGTTCGTCTTTGTGATGTTAGCTGTGTTTATGGCAGCGAGAGTATTTCAACATATTAGTCGAAAAGATGTATTGCCGTTATGGATTAGTTATATCATCCATTTGATTTTATTGTATGCATTGTCAGTGAAACATTATGAAGTAGTTCATAGTAAGATACTGATCATAAACGCTATCCTGATTACATTTATTGTAGTCGTATTGCATATTCGCATGATGAAACCGTCATTAACAAAAATAACGACAGGATTATTACTTCTTTGTTTAATATGCGATATAGGTTTTAATACAAGAAAATATATTCATGGACTACATAGAGAAATGGCTTATACAAAGCGTGACGAGTACGAAGTGAACAAAGATGCCAAACAAGCTATTCAATATGTAAATGAAATGAATACAGAGCGATATCGTGTAAGTTCTAAATATCAGCGAACGCTAAATGATTCCCTGCAATATGATTATCCATCTTTCCAAACATTTAACTCGATGGCAAATGGATCATTTCATCGCTTTTTAAAGCTAACGGGCTATTCAACGTCTCCGGACTTTTTAGTAGCCAATAACCATGGTGATACGTTGCTCATGGATGCGATTTTAAAAATTGGATATAAAATTGAAGAAGGCATCGTACCAAAATATGGACATGAAAAAATAAATCAATTTGGTATTGCGAATGTGTTTAAGGTTAACAATATGATTCCATTTGGTTATCCAATCGAACATATACCTTCTAAAAAAGAAGAAAATCCTTTTGTTTTCCAGGAAAAATTGATTAATATAAAAGAGGGAACACTCTTTAAAAAGCTAGAAGATCCAAAAATTTCTCTTCAAAACATGGCGGCTATTTCAGGACAAGAAGGGAAATATGAACGAGTTAACAAGGAAAAACCGGGATATATTACGGTTCAAGTAAATATACCAAAAGAGGTTCAATTATACGGATTAGCTACAGGGATTGAAAATTGGAAAGACGTTATGGTGAATGATCAGTATCCATGTTATTTACCACCAGATATCGAAAAAACTTTGATTGATTTTGGGTACTTCCCCAAAAATGGGGTCACAACGATGAAAATCAAGGTTGAACAGGAAGATGTCTTTTCATTGAGAGGTTTACAGTTCTATGGATTAGACATAGACAAATTTAATGAGACAATAAAAGCATTACAAAAAAGTAGTATGAAGGTTACTGAAAATCACGGAAAAATGGTTAAAGGAAATATTGCATTAAAGAATGATGCTACATTCGTATTCCCGATTCCTTATGATGCTGGTTGGTCAGTTACAATCGACGGGAAAGAGCAGCCTACTACAGCAGTTGTGGATGGATTGCTAGGAGTGAAGGCGGAAGCTGGTAATCATGAAGTTGTACTTTCTTATCATTCGCCAGGATTAAAACTTGGTATGATAATTTCTGGTGTGAGCATCATCCTTACGATATTGTTTACGATTGTGCAGGTAAGAACGTTACGGAAAAAGTAATATAAGAAAGAAAAAAGCTACTGAACTCTCAGTAGCTTTTTTTCGTGGCATGCTGTATATACCCGGCTGTTAAAAAGAAATACATCATAAATGAAGCATTTTCTAATATGTTATAAAATGCGCTGCCAATAATCGCTCCAACTATTAAATATAAAGTAAGAGGAGCGAACGGTACTTTTCTCCTATATTTCCAAAGAAGAGAAAGGAATCCAAAGGTAAATCCTGCACATAAGAGCACGCCGATTATACCTGTCTCAGCGAGTATTTGAATGTATTGATTATCAGAATAAAAATTCCATGTAATCTCATATTTTTTGTAAATAGGCGATGAGAAAGTTTGCGTAGCAGCATCCCCAAATGTCCCGAATCCATAGCCAGTAATTGGTTTATCCTGAAAGATTTCAACAGCTTTTTTGACGTAGTAAATGCGTCCGTCTTGTTTACTAAGTTCAACTGTGTCTTCTGATAATGCCTCTGTAAATCGTTTTACGCCTACTTGGTCTCCCTCTAAATAGTTCGTCATTTTTGAGATGCCTACCGCACATAGGGATGACAAAAGGGAAATGACTAGCAATGATCTCCAAATTGGAATCTTTCGGTGAATACATAGATAGATAAGCCCAAAGACGATAACTGTTAAAAAGGCACCACGTGAATACGTAAGCCATAATGTTGTGGCTATAAGTGTAAGCCCTATATATGTGACATATTTCATTTTCCCTGATACGTGTTGAAGAACGTATAAAGAAATAAGAAGAGCTAACGTCAAATATAATGCCAATTCATTTGGACCGCCTGCCATTCCGTATATCCGGATTTTATTTGTCGGAGCAAGCACAAGATCTTTCCAAGCTTCTGGTAATAAAATGGTGCGTAGTGATAGTTTTTCAATTAAACCTTGCACGGATATAATGCTAGACGCTATAAAGGTAATCTTCGCAAAAAATGTGATATCCTCATGCTGAATAGTGATGCGCGAAACGATATAGTATAAAAAATAAAATAGAAGCAATGTGTGTAATTGCATAGCAATTGCAATGATTGAAACGCCGTTTAATAGACCGACCCCAGCGCCAAACAAGCAGAAAATAAAATATAATATTTCAAAGTAACGGAATGAAAAAAGCTTTGAAATATTATTTCGATATTGCAATAACAGACGCACTAAGAGCGCAATGATAATAAATAGACCGATAAACTTTAACCCGGAATTAAAAGCAACGAGAAAAGGGCGCATCGGAATAAATAGTAATAAATAAGCAATACCGAGCTTTTCATCTCGAAAAGTAGCACATGCTAGTACGAAAGAAATGAAAAGCCCGGTATAAACTGATGGAAACAGTAAGCCCAATATAATGAAGAAGATACTTGCCCATATATAGTAGAATCGAGTTGAATGTGTCATATATATTCTCCTTTAACATGATGATGGTATGCGATAAATTGTTGTAACTTCGTTCACCATTTTTGAGAAAGTGAAGTTTTGTAAGTAATGCTCGCGCCCGCATTCTGCTAAGGAATGATATAATTTTTCATCTTGTAATAATTTTGCTAAGGAGGCAGCTAATGTTTCTTCCGCTCCGTACGGTATTAATAGCCCTGACTGATTATGAACAATTACTTCTGGCAAGCCGCCAACATTTGTTGCAATCACAGGTTTTTTCATAGCAATTGCTTCAATTGCGACATAGGATAATCCTTCATTTTCTGATGGAATCACAATAATATCATGTTCTGTATACTCTTTTATAATATCGTCTCGAAATCCTTTTAATGATACATGTTCATTTAGTGATAACTCTTGAATCATAGTTGATAACTCTGTTTTCAATGGCCCTTCACCGATAATATCGCAGTGCCACTGTAAAGATGGGTGCAAAGCTTTTAATTTTTGCAAGCTTGTTAATAAGAACGGTTGTCCTTTTTCTCTGCTCAGCCTCCCGATCACAGCAATTTTTCTCGGGCCATGCTGAGAAAGAGGGGCATCTGTATATGGATCGGCAACGCCGTTATAAATAACATGTATCTTTTTTTCTGGTACGCCCTTTTGGCATAGTTCCTGCTTCATAAATTGAGAGATGCAAATGATTGCATCGTTATAGCGAGTAAAAAAGGAATTGCTGCACTTTAGGTGAAATGGCATCGGCACATTGACGTGATATGTCCAAATAACCCGAACAGGAGCACCTAATAGTTTAGCTAAAATCGCAATATAGTTTTCACGTAAAAATTGTGCATGAACAATATCGATTTTTTCTTTTTTTATAATCTTCTTTAATTGCATAGCAGCTTGTATATCAAAAGGATGACGCATGTTAATGCGGTACATTGGTACGTTTAGTTGTTCAAATTTTTTTAAGAAAGGACCAGGGATAGAGTATACAAGGATACAGTGCTCTGGACCAATAGATTCCATTAAATCTAGAACATATTTTTCTGATCCTCCATCCCCGATATAATTTAAAAGGTACATAATTTTATTCATTTATATCCTTCCTTCTACCTAAAAATAGCGATAGCAATTGTTGTAGCTCTTTTATCTTTAATGTGTAAGTGACGAGTAAGTAAACGATGGCACCAATTGCTATTGCTAATAAGATAAGCAACTTTGTATCATGTAAGAAATGAAGCAGCAGTTTGGAAGTATACAAACTTACAAAAGATGCAACAATACATTTGAATAAAAAGCCACCGTAGCGTAAGTTCACCTGTTCTTTCTCTTTCATGAATTTTTGGAGCATCCATAATAGCATCAGTACAGTGCTCACCGATGCTATTGAAGTGGAAAGAGCTGCACCAGCTAAACCAATCTGGTTAACAAGTATAATACATAATATAACATTTATAATCATGGATATAATCGATGCATACATAATGTATCGATTTAGCTTCAAAGAAAAAAGCAAACGATCAAGTAAGTCTTTTAATGGCTGCATAAGGGCAGCTAACGCATAAAATTGCAATGCGGTTGCGGTCATCATAATAGAATCTTTCCCAAATGCCCCGTAGTTATAAATAACTTTAACAATTTCCTCTGTAAAAAAAGTGAAATAAATAAAGACAGGGATAAATAAATATAAGAGCACTTTTATATTTGTTTCCATTAATTTTGCGAAATCTTTCCAGTTCGATTGATTGACGTATTCAACAAATTTAGGATACATAACTGTTAAGACAGGAGCAGCAATTAACCCAAGCGGAATAAAGTATAGCTTTTGGGAATAATTAAGCGCCGCAATCGATCCTTCATTTAATCCAGAGACTAGTGTACGATCAACAAGTAGATTAATTTGAACAGACGTACTTGTAATAAAAGCAGGGATGCTCAAAGAAATCATCGTTTTTAAAGAAGGGTCTTTAAAGTCGATTATAAATTGATAACGATATCCTTCCCTCTTGGAAGCGACATAAACAAGTATATTTTGCACGATGTTTCCGATAATAACACCGAGTGCAAGTGCATAAATTCCAATCCATTGTACAAGGGCCACAAAAATAATAAGGGTAATTCCGTTTAATACAACCCATTGCATACTTGTAATACGAAATTTATGTAAACTGTTTAAATAAGCATTAAAAATATCAATCATGAATGTACAAAATACGGTCGGAAAAATAATTTGTATTAAATAAGCTGATAACAAAGCTGTTTGCTCAGGAAGCCCGTGCGCAAATAGTGAAATGAAGAAGCGGGGCTGTAATTCAATGAGCAAAAGCGGAATCAAAAAAATAAGTAGAACAATGTTTAAAAAATTATTCATGAATCGATATGCTTTAACCGGATCTTTTCCCTTTAACTCCATAAAAATTGGAATGAAAGAAAAGGCGAAAGCCCCTGTAATACCAGTGAAAACAATCGTAGGTATATTTAAAGCGACAACGTATGCATCAACTGCATAATTTGTACCGAAATAAGCTCCAAGTGTTACTTCTTTTGCGAATCCAAGTAGTTTTCCTAAAGCTGTCCCAAGTGTGAAAAATAGTGTTACAATGAGAAATTTTTTTGTCTGATCTTGAGAGGCTTCCCTACTCATTTCTAATCAAATCCTTACTTTAATTTAATTCTTTTTCAAGCATAATTTATTTGTATGTAAAAATCAAATATATATCTTAGCAACAGAAAATGTTTCCTATGAAAAAGAGGATATCATCCAATAGGAGAATATCCTCTTTAGTTCGTAATAAAAGACAATAACGATTCCCGTCTTTTATAGCAAAACAACAGTATACGATTCGCGAGAAATAAGCCCCTGCTGATGGTTATGATGCAAGGCGACTATTTTGATACGCAGAACGGCGAACTGCATAGTATATACGAGGTGCAATGACTGCACCAATAATTGTAAAGATAATATCTTTTACAGCAAACCACATCATAACTTTCCAGGCAGCTGCATAGCTAATGTTGCCGTGCATCCAGTAATTGATAGCTAAGTACATATAAGTTGTTCCAATCACATAGGTAAGAATGATGCCGACAGTAGAAGCTGTAAAGAATGTCCCGAATTTGGGAGTTCTCACTTGCTCAACAATCTTACCTGTTACATAAGCAACAATAATGAAAGCAATGATAAACCCGCCAGTTGGACTTAATAATTGACTAAATCCAGCTTTAAATCCAGCGAATACAGGTGCTCCGGCAACTCCAACTAATGTATAAACGATCATAGATAAGGCCCCAAGGCGGCTTCCAAGAAGAAGACCAGCTAAAATAGCGAAAAATGGCTGCATAGAAAGCGGAACACCTGCAACTTGTAGAAACGGTGCCCAAGATGTAATATTGGCACCAATCGCCATAAGTGCGACAAACATCGCGGCGAAAGCTAAGTCTAATGCACGAAGTTTACTCAAAATGTTAACCCCCCGTTATTAAAAGTTAACATTATAGTACTGAATTCATCTAGGCATTGTCAATTAAAATAGTTTGATATTTCGGTTCTAATACTTCCCGAAGTAGCGTATACGGAATACGGAATTGTGGAATGCCGCTGACGTACGGTGCAATTTCATACAACGGGAAATAAATCATTAAATTGTCTTGTTCTAAAACGTATTTTAAATTCTTTTCATTCATTACTTTCTCGGCAGCGTCTGGAAAGTAATTCTCCTTATTTTGTTCAATTTGTCTAACGATCTCGGTCTTAATAATGCTTTCATATGGACTATCTTTTTGAAATAAATCTGCTAAGCGAAGCGGTTTATTTTGCCGAAGATCGAACGTATTTGCTTTCCATTCATACATGCCATGTGCACCGCCTGTGTATTGATAATAATTTACATACAGACTGAGTAATGGAAATGTATTGAATGGGACCTTGTAGTCAACATTCGCAACATATGGATGAAACGGAGCATCAGTTTCTTGCGATTGTTCATAATACGTTTTTGCATCTTTTTCTAATTTCTTTTTGAACTTATCTATACTTTTCTCATAATACGTATTTAACTTCTTTTGAAATTGTCCATCTGGAATGTTACGAAATTGCGGGTAATTGATTTGATATTCAAAATATGGTTTCTTACCTTTTTGGGTTGCAGTATGAATTTCAATTGTAATGTTAGATGTTTGGGCTCTTATTGTTTCTTTTGGTACAATAGCAATTGAGAAGAAAAAAAGTAACATGATATATAATAGTTTCTTCATATAATAGACCTCCATATATGATATTACTAATAGTTTGAAAAGAAATAGATTATATTATGCGTTTTTTGGTAAATTGAAAGGGGACAGCCGTATGTCTAAAACATTAATGGAAGCGTTAGGTATTGAATTATTAGAAATGACAGATGATAAAGTTGTAGCGACGATGCCAGTACATGGAAGTACGCATCAACCATTGGGTTATTTACACGGAGGAGCCTCTGTTGCTTTAGCAGAAACAGTTGCTAGTGTCGGTACATACAATTTAATTGATCAAGAGAAATATATTTGTTTCGGTCTTGAAATTAATGCAAATCATTTGCTGTCTAAACGAGACGGTATCGTCACGGCGATTGGAACGCCGCTTCATAAAGGGAAAACGACAATGGTATGGGACATTCGCATTATCGATGAAGACAATAATTTAATTTGTATTTCAAGATGTACAGTTGCGGTGAAAGCGAAAAGATAAATGTGAAGAAATGGACTATCCGCGTGTCGAATACCGCCGAGTGGTCTTTAAATTGTGTCGAAGCGCCGATATATCGCAAAAAGCGCCGATATATCGGTGGGCAATAAAAAAACGACTGCTTGAAGCAGTCGTTTTTTTCATTAGAATTGAATTTTCTTTTCTAAGAATCCTTTTAGTTCGCTAATTGGCATACGTACTTGTTCCATTGTGTCACGGTCACGTACTGTTACTGCATTGTCTTCAACAGAATCGAAGTCATATGTGATACAGAATGGTGTACCGATTTCGTCTTGGCGGCGGTAACGTTTACCGATAGAGCCTGTTTCGTCGAAGTCTACCATAAAGTCTTTCGCAAGTTCTGCGAACACTTCACCAGCACCTTCAGATAGCTTTTTAGAAAGCGGCAGGATCGCTGCTTTAAATGGTGCCAATGCTGGGTGGAAACGAAGAACTGTACGAGAATCGTTTTCTAATTGTTCCTCTTCATATGCATCACATAAGAATGCTAATGTTACGCGATCTGCGCCAAGAGATGGCTCGATGCAGTATGGTACGTAACGCTCATTCGTTTGTGGATCTACATAGTTAAAGTCTTCAGTAGAATGTTCCATATGACGGTTTAAGTCAAAGTCAGTACGAGATGCAATACCCCAAAGCTCGCCCCAGCCAAATGGGAATCTAAATTCGATATCAGTTGTTGCGTTACTATAGTGAGATAATTCTTCTTCACCATGGTCACGAAGACGCATGCTTTCTTCGTTCATACCAAGTGAAAGAAGCCAGTTTTTACAAGTGCTGCGCCAGAATGTGAACCATTCTAAATCGTCGCCAGGTTTGCAGAAGAATTCAAGTTCCATTTGTTCGAATTCACGCGTACGGAACGTAAAGTTACCAGGCGTAATTTCGTTACGGAAGCTTTTACCGATTTGGCCGATACCAAATGGAAGCTTTTTACGCATAGAGCGCTGTACGTTTTTGAAGTTTACGAAAATACCTTGTGCTGTTTCAGGACGAAGGAAAATTTCGTTTGTGCTAGATTCTGTCACGCCTTGGAATGTCTTGAACATTAAGTTGAACTGACGAATTTCAGTGAAGTCTTCGCTGCCGCAATCTGGGCATTTTACTTCGTGTTCTTTCATTAATCCAGCCATTTGATCGAAAGTAAGACCATCAACGATCATTTCGATACCTTTTGCTTCTAGTGCATCTTCAATTAAT
The DNA here is from genome assembly GCF_000746135.1 of Bacillus sp. UNC322MFChir4.1. Lineage (NCBI taxonomy): Bacteria > Bacillati > Bacillota > Bacilli > Caryophanales > Bacillaceae > Bacillus > Bacillus sp. UNC322MFChir4.1. The sequence continues at coordinate 22,931 of NZ_JQKQ01000028.1, read as the reverse complement.
TTATCAGCACGATGGCGTGCTTTACATTTTTTACAGTCGATCATTGGATCGTTGAAGTTTCCAACGTGTCCAGATGCTATCCAAGTTTTTGGATTCATTAAAATTGCTGCATCTAAACCTACATTATACGGAGATTCTTGAATGAATTTTTTCCACCAAGCTTTTTTCACGTTGTTTTTTAATTCGATACCAAGTGGACCGTAGTCCCAAGTATTTGCAAGACCGCCGTAAATTTCAGAACCAGGGAAAACAAAACCACGATGTTTTGCTAAGTTTACGATTTGCTCCATTGAAGCCATTTTTAATTCCTCCTTAAAAGATAACGTATTGGCGATGAAAGATAGTGTAGTACTTGGAGAAGCGATTAGGTGAGCAAGCCGCTTCCGCTTTTCAAAATAAAAAACGCTCATCCCAAGGCTTATTTGCCTAGGGACGAGCGTTTGCCCGCGGTTCCACCCTAGTTGACACACAAAAGTGTATGTCCACTTTATATTGTATTGCTCGGGACTGCCGTTTCCTTGCAGTTTCAGGCTTGCACCATCCCTGAATCGCTTCTTCTTTACAAGTACTTATTTGTCCTTCATCGCTACCATATTTAAAAAATAGATGACCATATTCTATCATGTTCTTTTCTAATTCACAATAGAGAGCGTGTGTTTAGGTTAGTATATGCAGTGTCTGTTATGTAGTATAGCCCAAAACTTATTGCGCAAATCCATTTCTAATATGTTTAGTAGCTTCACGTTTACTAAGCGGTGCGAGCTCATGTGTTTGGACGAATTCCCATACAGCTGGAGGATTTGTTTTTGCGTATTCACGAAGTGCCCAGCCGATTGCTTTTTGAATAAAAAATTCTTTAGAGTGACTTAGCTGTTTGATGAATGAGAAGAGAAGTTTCGTATCTGTTTTTTCTTTATACTTGAGCTGGAATAGCAGGCATGTTCTTTGGAGCCACATATTATGAGATGCCATCCATTTTTGGACATACGGTTCGATTAAATGTGGATGTGCTGCTAAAATAAGGCCGACAAAATGACTTGCGAGCATATCCACGGAATCCCACCATGATTTTGTCGTAATGAGCTCTTCTAAAAGCGGGATATGAGTTTCATCTAAATGTTTTCGATATTTATCCAGTAGCGTTAAAGCAACCATTTGAAATTCTCGTTCTGGCAGTGCCCAAAGTTCGCGAACAATTACGGGAAGATCTGCTGCTTTCGGTGCTTCATTGTTTTGCAGTACTTCACGAATTAATTGCTTTCGTTCTGGTGTTTGAATGCCGAGAAAGGGAAAGTGGTTTTTCATATAACGTTCCATTGATTCTGCTTTTTCACGGTTTCGATGTGCTTCAAAGTGTTCTTGTATGCTTACGGTAAAAGGATGCATAAGGCTCACTCCACATTCATATTTTTCAATTTAAGTGTAGCATAGATAAAGTGAAACTTTAATCAGTGGGGGGGGTTTTTCATCCTCCACTGATTATTAGTTGAACCAATCGGGCTTTTACGGGCAATTTATCTCCCACCTAACTTCTTCAGAAAAGCGGAAGCGGCTTGCTCAGAATCGCAGGACGCCCACGCCCCTGACAGAGAGGCGCTTTTTGCCTCGTCCGAGGGGGCGAAACGACCGGAGATTCTAGCCGCTGGAGCTGGACAATGCTTTTGCTGAATTTTGAGGTGGGAGTATTACTGCCCGTTAATGCGGGATAAAAAATTTTTTAGCCGCTTCTTAAAACTTTCCGTGGCGAATATATAGAAAAAGAACGGAATTAAGACAGAAGGGGGTATTAGAATGGATAGTCAAATTGTAATAGACGGTGTACCGAATGATGGGATTATCGCTGCATTTTTAGCGCTAGGACTTATTTTTATTATTATCTTTTTAGTTTGGGCTGTGGTGGCGTATTTGTTAACAGCATTTGCTCTGTATAACATGGCAAAAGCGGATGGGGTGGAAGATGCTTTCTTTGCATTTATTCCGTTTTTAAATTGTAAAACATGGGGAGATTTAATTGGGAAGAAATTACCGCAATTTATGCAGCCGCAATCAGGCTGGAAGTTAATTGGTGTATATGCAGCCTGTATTATTATTGGATGGATTCCTTTTTTACATTTCATATCTTCAGTTCTCTTATTTGCGTTAGGGGTTTATATCATATATTTATTATTTGAAAGATATACAACAAATGCAGTACTATATACGGTTTTACACGTGATTACATGTTCTATTTTTCTTCCGATTCATTTATTTGTAATCCGAAACAATGAACCGAGATATTGAAAGAACGAAAAAACGGAAGGGGCTCCCCCTTCCGTTTTTTTGTTACATTAAGTAACGTAAATAAATGTAAATGTTCGAAATGATTAATGAAACAATGGTAATTGGGAAACCGACTTTTAAGAATTCCATATAGCTAAAGCCATGTCCTTCACGGTTTGCGATACCTGCAACAATTACGTTTGCAGATGCCCCGATTAATGTTCCGTTTCCGCCTAAACAAGCACCGAGTGCTAATGCCCACCAAAGTACATCAACTTGTGCATCGGATGGTGTTAAGCCAAGTCCAACTGCCATATCGTTAATAAGTGGAATCATTGTTGCAACGAATGGGATGTTATCAATCGTTGCAGAAGCGATACCGGATACCCATAAAATAAGTACAGAAGCAAAGGAAATATCACCGCCAGTTATGCTTAATACTTGCTGTGCTAACGACTTAATTAAACCGATATCAATAAGACCACCAACGAGAACGAATAAACCAGCAAAAAAGAATATCGTAACCCATTCTACATGTGCAAATACATCTTCAATTTCATGTTCTTTCACGCCGATTAACATTAATACCGTTGCTCCTGTTAAGGCGATAACTGCTGCATCAATGTGAAAAATAGAATGCGTCATAAAGCCGACGATTGTAAGACCAAGTACTGTTAACGATTTTTTCATCAGCAATGGATCTTTAATATATTGCTTTTCATTTAAACTCATTAATTTTTTAATTTGAATTGGATCAGCTACCAATTGTTTTCTGTATATGAAGTACAACATAACCGCTGTTACAGCGATAATAATAATTACAATTGGAGCTAAGTTTACTAAAAAGGCATTAAAATCTAAATGTTTGTTTGATGAGCCAATCATAATGTTTGGCGGGTCACCAATAAGTGTAGCTGTTCCTCCGATATTTGAGAAAATAATTTCTGATAGTAAATATGGAACAGGATTCACTTGTAAAATACGTGTGATAGATAGTGTAACTGGTACAACGAGAAGTACAGTTGTCACGTTGTCTAAAAAGGCAGAACCAACTGCAGTCAGTAAGGAAAGAATAATTAAAATGCGAATTGGATTTCCCTTTGCTTTCTTAGCGGATTTAATCGCAACGTACTGAAAGACTCCCGATTTACTTGTGATGTTAACTAAAATCATCATACCGATAAGTAAGGTAATTGTTCCCCATTCAATATGCTTTGTAAAAGCGTTGTGTAAATCAACAACGCCTACAATGACCATTAAGGCTGCACCGAGCAGCGCGATGACAGCACGATTAATTTTTTCAGAAATGATAATGGCATATGTAACCAAAAAGACCACAATTGCAAAGTAATATTGCCAATTTGCAATTTCTTGTGTTGTTTCGTGCAAAAATCTCATCTCCTCTCAGTAGTTTTTCTTATTATTTGATACAATTGCGAAATAAACACAATTAAAGCCATTATAAAGTAGAAAAATGTATGATGTAAATGAAAGCCCTTGTTTTGTCATATTTTCTGCAAAAATGAATTAAGCTATTTTCTTGTTTTTGAAAATATTTGCTGCTATTTGACATATATATAAGATACATCTTATGGAATGTATGAAGTGGAATGTTCAGTTGGATTTGGTCTCTGTGTTAAAATTTGTAAATTCAAAAGTGTTCGTCATTAGTTGTTATGGTATACTGGATGGATATGGAAGAATGAATTCCACTATTTGCGGGCTAACCATCAGTGGGGAACGAAAAAACTTCCGCTGATGGAAGTTTCACTTTATAAGGAAGGGATCGTATGGATGAACAACAACTTTTATTTTTAGATTTTGAGTTCACAATGCCTCAAAATCGCAAAAAGCCAAAAGGATTTTTCCCAGAAATTATTGAAGTAGGAATTGTCTCAGTTGTGGATCATGTTGTAGTTGATACGTATTCTTCTTATGTAAAACCAGCAACTTTTTCGGTATTAACAGAGCGATGCAAAACATTTTTAGGCATTCAGCAAGAAGCGGTGGACAATGGGATTTCATTTGAAATGCTTGTTGAACGATTAGCAAACTATGAAAAACGTTGCGCTACAACAGTTGTGACATGGGGGAATATGGATATGAAAGTGCTGAAGAAAAATTGCGAAGTAGCGAATATCCATTATCCATTTGCAGGACAATGTCGTGACTTATCATTAGAGTATAAGCGTTTTTTTGGAGAGCGAAATCAAACCGGATTATGGAAAGCCATTGAAGCGTACGGAAAGGTCGGGACAGGTAAGCATCATTGTGCGTTAGATGATGCGATGACGACATATAATATTTTTAAACTTGTGGAGAAAGATAAACAATATTTAGTAAAACCAGCTCCGCCGACACTCGGTGAGCTAGTAGACTTTTCAAAAGTATTAAAAAGAGTAAGTGCACAATAACGACCAAATTACAATTTTAATTGTAGTTTGGTCGTTTTGTTGTTTTTACAATTGATAATCACGTTGTAATTGTTCGAGCATTTGTAAGCTGCGCTGCGCGAATGGAGTATCGTCTTCTTGCAACTGCTTTATTTGTTCTGTTAATGCTTTTTGCAGTGATTCTTTATAATCTGGCACATCACCATCATAACGCTTCACCATTGGCTGCGGGATATTCGTTTGTTCGCGAAATGCTAAGGCACGGCGTTCATGGAAAAAAGGTACGTCAGCTTGTTTTACGTTATGGAGGTCGCCTTGCGTAGGGTGTTTCACAACAGCGAGCACTTTCACAAGATAATGCTGCGGACGAACGTTTGTAATTTCTCCGATGTACTTCCCTGTTTTATAAATCCCTGTTACAACATCACCGATTCGGAATGTTTCGTTCATATTTTTTCACCTCAATTTTATAGTAAGGAATATAAAGGGGTGAGTCAAAGAAATCATTTGTTAGAAATTCACTTTATGTAAGGTTGCTTGTGAATCTGTAGAAGTTTATAATTTACAGTGAAATGACAGAATGTTCAGATGAATAGAGTGGAGTAAGGCTAGTAGAGGAAAGGCAAGGTTGTAGATAGTAAAACCAAAAGGAGTGATCAATTATGATGCCTTTATACTTTCCAGAAGATAAGACAGAATATATTATACCTGCCATTGTATGTGTACTATTTATTATCGGTGCAATTGCGACGTGGCGTATGTTTATTAAATCATCAGAGCGAGAAGCGAAAAATTTGAAAGAGATGGAAAAACGGATTATGAGAAAATGATAAAAGTTAGCTAGCTGAAATTGTCTTTCGTACAGGAGCTTTTGTATGTTTCCTTCTAGGCTCGGACAATATAAGAACAGAATGAGTTTGGAGGGAACACGGATGAAAAAGCAACTCGTATTGGGATGTTTTGCAGCGATCCTCTTTGCTGGATGTGCGAAAGAGAACCCAAAAGAAATAGATGTAAAGCTGTATAATGCTTCTGGAGATCAAGTAGGCACGGCGAAGGTTGCCCAGCAATCAAGTGGAGTAAAGATTTCGATTAAAGCAGAGGGGCTTACACCTGGTGTACACGGATTACATATTCATGAAGTAGGGCAATGCCAAGCGCCGGACTTTACTTCTGCCGGGAATCATTTTAATCCTAATAACAAGAAGCATGGGTTATTAAATCCAAAAGGATTTGAAAACGGAGATTTGCCGAATGTGATTGCGGATGGCGAAGGGAAGATTAAGGTGAATATTACGGCGCCGCAAGTGGCTTTAAAAGAAGGAAAAACAACGATGAATAGAAAAGACGGTGCGTCGCTTATTATTACAGAAAATGCAGACGATGGGATGACACAACCAGCTGGAAATTCGGGGAAACGAATGGTATGCGGTGTAATTGTGAAAAAAGCCTCGGAGCTAAAAAAAGAGAAGGAAAAAGGGAAATGAAGAAAACCACACGTTTTAAAGGCTGCCAGGAGAGTCTCGGCGGCCTTTGTATATTTTGATATTAAAATTACCGATACAAGTTCTTGGATGCGGGCACAAAGTGTTTCAATAAAATTTGATCCTTTGTGTAAGGTGACTCATATTCGCGTGCGACATCTGCTAAAGTATGGACAAGTTTACGAAGATAAGTAGCCGCCGAAGAACAAACGTGAAAGCTTTACTTTATAATTTTATCACCTGAAAATATTTGTTTTACTACTTGATACCTCAGTTTGTATTCTTATAACCTATTAATATACGATATTACCATTTTATCCCGAAATTTATGAACGGCAGGGCCCTCACCTTAAGGTTCAGAGAGAAGAGAAGAAGATAGCGGATTAAGAAAGGGGATTACATGAAAAAGAAGCTTTTATATATTGAAGACAATAAGGAAATTGGTGCTTGGGTGTGTGAAGATTTATTTGAACGGGGTTATCAGGTAACTTGGATTACCACAGGCGAAGGTGCTATTGAACATATGGCGGAAATCGATCTAGTAATCCTTGATATTATGCTTCCAGGATTGGATGGTTTTTCAGTTGGACAGCGGTTGAAAAAGGAATTTCCCAAGACCCCTATTTTAATGCTATCCGCCAGATCATCGATTGATGATAAATTGCAAGGGCTGCAGTTCGCGGATGATTATATGACAAAGCCTTTTCACCCCGATGAACTCGCGGCACGGGTGGAAGTGCTTCTCAGACGGTTTGACAAGATATGTGCCCCACTCATTGTACTATCACATCTCCGCATTTATTTGAACGAGAACCGCATTGTGGATTCCAGATCGAATGGTGATATCATACTTACGGCTAAGCAGTTTCAAATTTTCACCTATTTACTCCGCCATCCAAACCAAATTTTAACAAAAGAACAAATTTATGAGGCCGTATGGGAAAATCCATATATCGAAGGAGATAAAACCTTAATGGTACATATCCGCCATTTACGTGAAAAAATAGAGCAGGAGTCAAGTAAACCACAAATAATTGAGACAATTCGCGGTATTGGATACAGGGTGAAACAATGAAATTCCGCCATTCGCTGTTAGTTAGATATTTGTTGCTTATTACGGCTGCGCTCGTTTTATGGCCGTTTGTTTTACCTCTTTATTATTTACCGAAATATACCCTAGACAAGGAGATGCAACAAAAAGTCAAGTATATAGATACAAAAAAGTTGGAACAAATGTGGAATGATGAGGCGGAAAAGTTGGACGGGGCGTCACCAGATCAAGTGGACAAACGAATTCATTCGTTAAAAGAACGATATTCAATGGCGACAATGTTTTGGGTTGACGCCGCGGGAAAAACACAGATCAAGCTTCCCGAAAAAAAGAGTATACCTGACCAATGGACGTTTCAGGAAAGCGCTAAGTTTATGAAAGAAAATGTTGATAATGACCTGTTCACAATTGTTGCCTTTATTGGCGGTGATCAGAGCCAAGGCTTTATGGTTTTTCAAGTCCCTCTTTTCGTTACACAACCACCCAGTTTCTCCTTCATTGATGATAAGTTTTTGCTAGTATATAGTGTGCTTGTCTTTGCAATTTTTTTAATTGCATCTTGGGTATTTTTCTCGAAAATTCGCAGGCGTCTCGTTCAACTACAAACCGCAATGGCCGAAGTCGATAAGGACGGCATTCCTAAGAAAATTCTCGTTCGTAAAAAGGACGAAATCGCGCAACTAGGGTCGGTATTCAATCATATGATTGACGAGTTGAAAAGCAGTAGGAAACGTGAACTGGAGGAGGAAGCTCTTCGTAAACAATTGATTGCTAATATATCACATGATTTGCGGACGCCGCTCACCACCATCCGTGGGCATGCTTATTCATTGCAAAAGGAAACTTTATCTCCTAAAGGGAAGGCATCGCTTCACTTGATTGAAAGAAAGGTAGATGCTCTTAGCCAATTGCTCGAAAATCTTCTTTCCTACACGTTATTATCGGCGGGGAAATATACTTTGCAACAGAAGGAGACAGATATTATCCGCTTAACCCGGACTTCCGTTGCAGGGTGGTTTCCTGTATTTGAAAAGGAAGGATTTGAAGTAGAGGTTCATTTGACAGAAAAAGCTTTCATGTGGAATGTTGATCCGCACTGGTTTACCCGTATATTAGATAATCTATTCCAGAACGTTGTTAGACACGCAAAAGCAGGACGGTATGTTGGTGTAAGTTTGGAAGAGTTAGATGGAAGGATCGCTATTGTTGTTGAGGACAAGGGCCCCGGAATGGATAGCATCTCTAATGAAAAAGGAGCCGGGATCGGTTTATCGATTGTTTCATTGATGCTCCAAGAAATGAATCTTGACTGGAAAATAACAAGTTCGATGAACGGCACTCACGTTTATCTATATGAAAAAGTTGGACTGTAAACGAAATAAGCACTGTACATACATTAGCCCGCCTGACAAAAGTTAAACGAAATTTAAACTAGACCCCACCGTTATTTTAATCTTCACTGATTAGAATGATGGTGGGGTTGAATTTTGAAATATAAATAAGTGCCAATACCCCATTCGTTTCGTTTCGTAGGTATTTAAAATAGTAAAGAAAAGAGGAGAATTTCAATGGAAACTTCATCGCCGATAATTGAAGAAAAGATTGGAAAAGGCTTTAAACGATGGCCCTTATGGATTGGATATGGCGCTGCGGGGTGGTCACTGCTTTACGGCGTTGTACAGCTCTACTGGTTACTTGGAGGGGCGGGGTATCCCTTCAAACATGCTGAAATGGACTTGTTTGCGGCTATGGTTACTTATCTTCCGTCTAAAGCTGGTGGCCTCATTTTTGTGATTTTTTGTTTATTAGGAACAGTGATTGGTGTAGCTATGCAAAAAATGTGGAGAGGTGTTCTTCTTAGGTGGCTATTCCTTACTTTTGCTTGGTGTTTTGCTGTTGTCTTGCTTCTTTTTATTCCTGATATTAGCTTAATCGCAGTTATGGCTTATGCCTTTTTATTTAAGTTTGCTTTTAACTGGATTATGTTCAATCAGATTATTTGTATTATAGGTGCTCTGCTTTGGATCTTGACTGCTATTGCATATCAACGTAGGACCCGTGATGCTTGTGAATATTGCGGGCGGACAGAGAACGGAAACACATTCTTATTGGTGCGCTGGGGAAGATGGCTAACCATTATCGCGGCTCTTGCGCCTATTCCTTATGCCCTGACACGTTTTGCGTGGGCACTTAATATCCCTTTAGGGGTGGATCAGCAGTTCTTTCACGATTTTTCAAAGGTTAATTCTATGGCACAGATAACAGAATGGGTATTTGGGTCTGTTTGCGTAGGTGGAGGAATTCTTACACTTGGCTTGATTCAAAAATGGGGTGAAATATTTCCCTGTTGGTTTCCATTCATTGGCGGTAAAAGAGTTCCTATCATGCTCGCGGTAGTTCCAGCTTCTATTGTAGCCATTGCGGTAACTGCGGCTGGATTTGTCTTTACCTTTAATTTTCTTGCTGTGATATTACACTTTATGCCAGCTGATATCCTCCTTCTCAGTCAGATATGGGGAACGATTGGACCCATGATTTTCTGGGTGCCATGGGGAGTAGCACTTGGTCTTGCTGCCATTGCTTACTATTATCGCCGGCGTGGTAAGTGTACGCATTGTGGAAGAGACGATCAAAATTGAGACAGAAAAAGGGAGTTGTATGAATAGGAACAAAGTAACTAATTATGAGCAAGTCTCCGGTGTTCGCTATAATTTTTGACTTTGGAAAATTTTAATTGCCGTTACTGCGTCGAACATTTTATGAATCTATTATCATACAGATTCTGGTTTGGCGCAGCAGCGGATTTTCATGAAAGGATATACGTCATATATTTTCTAAATTACGGTTAATTTTCCTCGCTTGTATATCCTTAAGTTGATTTTTGGAAACAATTATCTGAAAACCCTTTATAATAGAACATGTACATACACAAAAGGGGGATTCTATGAAATTATTACGTTCACTTCTTATTCTTACGCTTGTTGTATTGTTAAGCGCATGCAATGTAGCAACAAAAGTTACAAAGGTTCAAAACAACGGCGAAACTACTTTGAAAATTGGCTCTCTGCAAGGTTCTCACGAGGTGCAAACGATTAAAGTTGAAAATGGAAATGTGGAAATTCCTTATGAAGCATCCGTTGAAGAAGGTACAATTTTATTGCAAGTCATAAAAGGTGATAAGGTTATTCAGGAAGAAGAAATCACTTCCAAAAAAGAAGGTCTGCTTTCTTTTGAAGCACCGAAACCTGGCTCATATGAATTGAGTGTATGTGTGAAGGGTGAAAAAGAGAAAGCAAAAGGAATTCGAATACATACGAAGCTATAAAGTGAAACTTTAATCAGTGGGGGTTTTCTTCATCCCCCACTTAACTTCTTAAGAAAAGCGGAAGCGGCCTGCGATTCTAGCCGCTAGAGCTGGACAATGCTTTCGCTGAATTTTGAGGTGGGAGTATTACTGCCCACGAATAGCGGGATAAATCCTAATCGAACTTCTAGTATAGCTAGAAGTTATGTTAAATCGTAATGATGAGAGGAAAGAAGAGAATGGAACCTAAAATAATAAGTATTCCAGCGAAAAAAATTGTTGGAATTAGGAAAGAAACAACTTTTGCAAAAGATCCTGAAGTTACAATGGGGATATGGAAGACATTTATGCCATTAAGAAATCGTATCCCTTACAGAAGTAACTCGTGTTTTCTTTCTGTAAAGGTGTTAAACACTCCTTTAAATTTGAATGATATAAACTATAGTTATGAAAAATGGGCTGCTGTTGAGGTGGAACATTTCGAAACAGATACTGTTTCAGAACTATCGACACATACGCTAGCAGGCGGCTTATATGCTGTTTTCATCCATCAAGGAACAGCTTCTGATTTGAGTACATTCCAGTATATTTTTCAAGAGTGGTTACCGAATTCAAACTATAGCTTAGATGTAAGGGAGCATTTTGAAGTTATGGATGATAATTATCGCCCGGACGATTTGGACGCAAAAGAAGAAGTTTGGATACCAATAAAAGTCAAAACAACTGATAAATAAAAGAGCTGGAATGAACATTTCCAGCTCTTTTATATTCAAGTTACATAGATAGCTTTTCCTTAGAATTACACGCAAATGCACATTGTAAGCGGCGGAGCGCATCTTCTAATACGGAGCGCGGACAGCCGAGATTTAAACGAATATGATGATCACCGCCAGCACCGAATTTTTCTCCAGGTTCTACAATGATTTTACCTTTTGTCTCTAATAATTCCATTCGTTCACTTTGTGTGAGTCCAAGCTTGGAGCAGTCAATCCAAAGTAAGAACGTACCATCTGGCTCGCTGACAGATAGATTTGGAATATGTTTCTTAATAAAATCACATGCGAATTTTGCATTTTCTTCTATATAATGTAATAGCTCTGATAGCCATTCCGTGCATTCTGTGTATGCACTTTGTATGGCTACGTAAGCGAATGTGTTTAAGCCATGAAAACCTTGCCGATTTTGTACACCCGTAAAAGCATTTCGCAATTTTTCATTTGGAATAATAATGACTGATGCTTGCAGTCCGGCAATATTAAATGTCTTACTTGGCGCGATGCATGTTACAGTTCGCTTCGCTAAGCTTGATGATAAAGAAGCAAGTGGGATATGCTTACGTCCTTTGAAGATAATATCAGCATGAATTTCGTCTGCAACGACGGTCACATCATACAGTTCGCAAAGCTTGCCGAGTTTTGTTAACTCATCTTCTGTCCATACGCGCCCAATCGGATTGTGCGGACTACAGAGAAGCATTAATTTTACACCTTGCTGAAATTGTTGTTCTAGCTGATTAAGGTTCATTTTATAAACGCCGTTTTCGATCTGTAATGGATTGGCGAGTATTTGGCGTCCATTCGCTGTTACCATTTCGAAAAACGGCGGATATACAGGCGGCTGCACGATTACGGAATCTGCTTGTTCTGTGAAAGCTTGCACAGAAGTACTAAGTGCAGGAACGATGCCAGCGCTAAAGACAAGCCATTCTTTTTCAATGACCCAATTGTATTGTGTTTGTACCCAATGACAAATTGCTTCTTTTACTTGTTCACTTGTAGTGTTATAACCGAAAATAGGGTGTTGTAAACGTTTTGTTAAAGCATCTTGAATTGGTGAGGGAACAGGGAAGTCCATGTCTGCAATCCAGGCATGAAGAAGTTCCTCGTTTTTATGTGTATCCCATTTAACGGAGTTTGTTCCGCGGCGATTTATCATTTCGTTAAAGTTCCCCATATTTGTTACTCCTTTCAATAATAACTAAAAAAACTGAATGTTCTTCCATTTCTTCTAGCATAGCTGATATGATACGATAAAGAAAAGTGGAAAATAAGAAAAAGGCGGGAAGCGTATGGGAACATATGAGAAGATGATAGACTTTGTGAAGCAGTGGGATCCGTTTCAAATGGGCGCGGAATTTTATGAAACAGAAGCAAGTGACATCGTCTACATTGTAAGTACATTTGATGACGCAAAATATATCGCAAAAAAAATACAGCACGTTTATTTAATATCATTTGATAGGACGTTACCGATTGAAAAATGCCAATGGCTAGCAGAACAATTGTTATTATTAAAAGGCGGCGGTAGCTGTAGTTTATAGTTTTTTCTGTAGAGGCGGATATCGAAAAGTTTATGAATGTGAACTTTTTGATATCCGCCTTTTGTTTTCTTAATTTGCTAGGAAGGTCATAATCTCTTCGCATACATGCTCTGGTTTTTCTTCAGGTAATAAATGTCCTGTGTTTTCATAAGAAATAAAGTGTGAATAGGGCAAATCATTGTGCAAACGGTGTCCAACTTCAATAGGAACAACACGATCTTTTTCTCCCCAAATGAGCAAAGTAGGTGTTGTGATTGCTTGTAACTCTTTTGACGTTAAGTCTCCTTCGCGATCTCGAATCATGCGGGTTAGTGCCGGAAAGATGCGATTATCATAAAAAGGCGCTGCATAACCTTGCATCATTTCTTCATCGATTAAAGAGTGATCGTGAACTACATTCATTAAATTATGGATGATGCCTCGCCTTACAATCCAATTCTTTACGTATAAATGAAAGAACGGTAAATAAGAAGTATAGATAAGCGGCAGTTTCGCTCTTGATAAATAACTAGAACTGCATAAAAGAACCGTCTTTTGAATGAAGTCAGGCCGCAATTTGTTTATATATAACGCAATTTGTCCCCCCATCGAATGTCCTACTAAAATAACATTTTTTGTCTGTAAATGTTCCATAAGTTCAATGACAATCGTTGCGAGGTTCTGGTAAGAATATGTGAAATGATAGGATTTATCGCTTTTTCCAAATGGCGGTAGGTCCAGAGCAATCACGTTCCCTTGCTTTGTTAAAAGGGGAATGAGACGCCGATAGCTAAATGTTGAAGAGAGAAATCCGTGAATTAAAACAAATGTTGGCCTTTCTTCGGCATTGAAAGACTGGTAGAGCTCATAATGAATCGTCATCCCTCTTGTAGAAAAGGTGAAGTGAGGGAGTTGAACTTCGTTTTCCATCTTCATCACTCCGTTGTTTTTTGTTCATATCATCTCCTTTTTAGGTAGGAATTATCCTAGAGGACCGCGAAGGAAAAGCGGTAGTAATGCGGAATTTTTTATAGGGGAATAAAAAGTTTTTTGTAATAAAGGAGAGTTCATAATGAACAGTGATTATCAAACACGAATGGAAACGGTTATAAGATATATTGAAGACCACTACGCTGAAAAAATTGATCTTGATTCATTAGCCCAAGTATCACATTTTTCTAAGTATCATTTTAGCCGGATTTTTAAAGCGATTATCGGTGAAACCCCGATGTCGTTTGTGAATAAAAAACGTCTTCAAAAATCGATATACTACTTAACAGAAACGAATAAATCAATATTAGAGATAAGCAGTCTCTGTGGTTTTGAATCAGCCTCGACATTTCATGCATTGTTTAAAAAACACTTTCATGTCGTTCCTACTGATGTTAGGAAAAATAATTTTCATCATAGCAATATTTCGTTATATATGAGCAAGAATCAAGAAGAGATGTCCACCTCGGTTTGCTACGCTAATGATAGCAACAATAACTTGTTAAGGAGGATATGGACTATGAACATTACGATTAAGGAATTACCTGATTATGAAGTAGCGTATGTGAGACACGTTGGGAGTTATTTAGAAACTTTTCATGCATGGGGGAAATTAGGAGAATGGGCTCATAAACATGGAATTGATCAAACAAAATATTCGATTGGAATTTCATTGGATGATCCTAATTTTGTTGATGAATATGCTTGTCGCTATGATGCATGCGTAACAATTCCGAAAGACTTCCGCAAAGAAGATCACGATGTTATACAATATAAAACTTTGCAAGGCGGCACTTATGCTTTGTATCAGTTTTATGATACTCTCGATAAATTTGCTCTTGCTTATCAAAGCATTTTTGGACAATGGCTCCCTAATAGTGAGTACGATGCAGATGATAAACCGTGCCTTGAATTTTGTATGAATAACCCGGCAACTGATCCAGAAGGGAAGGCTAAGGTTGACTTGTATATTCCTATTAAAAAAGTAGTATGAATCGACTACTAGTATGTTGAATATCGTCGAAGAATCTTTAAATCGTGTCGAAGCGCCGATATATTGTGAAAAGCGCTGATATATTGAAAAAGAACGGTCGATAACGGGAAAAAGGAATGCCCCCAAAGGTACTTATGTGCCTTTGGGGGCAGTTTGTTTCTCATTATTTTAGTTCATTCACAACGTTCGGCGGTGTATGCCCTTGCAGTCCAGCTACTAAATTTTTTGCTGCTGTCATTGCCATAGTCCGGCGTGTTTTTAACGTTGCCGAACCAATGTGAGGGAGCGTTACGACATTTTGCAAAGATAACAATGGGTTATCCTTTTCGATTGGTTCTTGTGTAAATGTATCAATGCCTGCCGCAAAGATTTTCTTTTGCTGCAATGCTTCAATTAATGCAGTTTCATTTACTGTTTTCCCGCGGGATGCATTAATAAAAATAGCTGTTTCTTTCATTAAATCAAATTCTTTTTCTCCAATTAGATGATATGTTTCTTCTGTTAATGGTGTGAGAAGAACGATAAAATCTGCGCTTTGCAGTAACGTTTCTAATTCGCAATATGTTGCGCCGAGTTCTTGTTCTGCTTTTTCTTTTCGGCTTCGATTGTAGTATAAAACATCCATATCGAAGCCGAATTTTGCGCGTTTTGCAACGACTTCACCGATGCGCCCCATACCGATAATTCCGATTGTTTGGTGGTGAACATCTAATCCGAAATGTTCTTTTCCAATTTCCCCATTCCACTCTCCTGATTTTACGTAACGATCGAGTTCACAAACGCGGCGCGATGCCGATAACATTAACGCAAAGATAAGATCAGCGACAGTATCATCCAATACGTATGGTGTATTCGTTCCGATTACGTTTCTTTGCTTCATGGCTTCGGTATTGAAGTTATCATAACCGACAGAAATGTTACTTACTACTTTCAACTGCGGAGCTGCTTCGAGTAGTTCATCATCAATAATAGCCCCAAAATTTAATAGTCCTTGTTTATCTTTTACTTTCTCTAATAAGATGTGGCGCGGGATTTTTTCATTACCATCCCACTTCTCGTATTCATAATGCTGTCCAATATATTCTTCAACAAATCTAGGCACTTTTTCTGCAATGTAGACTCTTTGTTTCATAGATCCAGCCCCTCTCTAAATGTATTGTCACATAATTCCTTAAAAAAATCTTCTTTTCAAATCGGAAAAGCTGTCTGTATAATTTAGAAATATCCAAAAAGGAAAGGGAGATTGTGATGACAGAAAAAGAATTAGAATTGTTAGCTTGTCTTGAAAAAAGTAGCCGATTATCTGAAGAAACATTAGCCAAAATGTTAAACATAGATGTAGAAGAAGTAATAGCAATCCTTGAGAAATTAGAAAGAGAAAAAGTGATTGTCGATTATGTAACACTGATTGATTGGACAAAGGTGAAAGAACATACAGGTCTAACGGCAATGATTGATGTGAAAGTTACACCGAAGCATGGTGTTGGGTTTGATGCGGTAGCGGAACAAATTTATCGATATCCAGAAGTGAAGTCTGTGTATTTAATGTCAGGGACATATGACCTTTCTATTACAATAGAAGGAAAAGGGATGGCTGAAGTGGCAACGTTTGTAGCAGAGAAGTTAGCAACAATTGAATCTGTCGTATCAACGACAACACATTTTATTTTGAAAAAGTATAAACATGAGGGAATTATATATGAAAATAAAGATGATGATAAACGAATTGTGGTGACTCCATGAGTAAATTTGAACTATCAAAAGTAGCACAATCTTTACAACCATCCGGTATTCGTAAGTTCTTTGATTTGGCTGCCGGTATGAAAGGGGTTATTTCATTAGGTGTTGGAGAGCCTGACTTCGTGACGCCTTGGAATGTAAGACAAGCATGTATTCGTTCGTTAGAAGAAGGATATACAGCATATACAGCGAATGCTGGGTTATTAGAGCTGCGCGAAGAAATTTCAAAATATTTACACAAGCAATTTTCGGTCGATTATGATCCGCAAGAAGAAATCATTGTAACAGTTGGGGCGAGTCAGGCGTTAGATGTGGCAATGCGCGCCATTGTTAATCCTGGTGATGAAGTCATTATTATTGAACCAAGTTTTGTATCGTATGCACCGCTTGTTACGTTAGCGGGCGGAGTACCGGTACCTGTGTCTACATCTTCAGAGGATGAATTTAAAGTGCAGCCAGGGCAGATTGAATCGGCGATTACATCGAATACGAAAGCAATCTTATTATGTTCTCCAAACAATCCGACTGGAACACTCTTAAATAAAGAAGAATTAGAGAAACTTGCTGTGATTGTCGAGAAATACAATTTAATTGTTTTATCAGATGAGATTTATGCTGAGCTTGTTTACGATGAAACATACACAAGTTTTGCAAGTGTGAAACATATGCGGGATCATACGATTTTAATCTCTGGTTTTTCAAAAGGCTTTGCGATGACAGGCTGGCGCCTCGGTTTAATTGCAGCTCCCAAGCATTTTGCGGCTATTATGTTAAAAATTCATCAATATTCAATGATGTGCGCGCCGACGATGTCTCAATTCGCAGCATTAGAAGCATTGCGCTCAGGAGAACAAGAGGTTATTCGGATGCGTGAGAGCTATAAACAACGCCGAAACTTTATGACAACTTCATTTAATGAAATGGGATTAGATTGTCATATGCCTGGCGGAGCATTTTACGTCTTTCCTTCGATTCGTTCAACGGGATTATCTTCAGCGGAATTTGCAGAACGTTTATTGTTAGCAGAAAAAGTCGCTGTTGTACCTGGAAGTGTATTTGGTGAGAGCGGAGAAGGATTTATTCGCTGTTCGTATGCAACGTCACTTGAACAGCTTATGGAAGCGATGAAACGTATGAAGCGGTTTGTAGAGAATGAAAAAAGGACAAAACGTAATACGTTTTGTCCATAAAAGGGGGGGAATACTAGAAAGCCATGTGTTAGTATTTTATCCCCGTATTTGAAGATTTATACATCTTTAAGGAATTTTTTTCATGAATTTTGAATGAAACCCAACTAGGTGGTATAATTTACTAATACAAAAGGTAAACATATGGGAGTGTTTCTTATGTTAAATCAATATACAACTGGAGTGGTTGTGAAGGGAAAAGTAACAGGGATTCAAGATTACGGAGCATTCGTTGCATTAGATGAAGAAACACAAGGACTTGTACACATATCTGAAATTACAAATGGGTATGTAAAAGATATTCATGATTTTTTAAAAGTTGGAGATGAAGTGGAGGTAAAGGTGCTTTCAGTTGATGAGAAGAACGGAAAGATGAGTTTGTCATTGAAGGCTGCCAAGCGAAAACAAGGGAAAGTACGTATTCCAAATCTGTCCGCAAATGGATTTAACACATTACGAGACAAGTTAACAGAGTGGATTGAAGAATCGCAGATTACAAAATAAAAGCAGGGAGTTATGCTCCCTGCTTTTATTCGTATTACATTATGATATGAAGTAATCAAACGTTTCTTTTACTAAGATTGTAATCGAAATAAAGAAACGTCCGTATGTCGGAAGGTATGCACATCTCCACTTGTTTATAAATAAGCGGAGACGTGTGTTTTATAATATCATAAGTTATCGAACTTGACGTGCTTCTGGGTGTGTTCCAAGCTCTTCAGAAGGTTTAAATAATAAACCAAGGTTAATTAAACCTGAAATACCTACAATGCCGTAGATAATTCGAGCAAGTGCTGTATCTTGTCCGCCAAAGATAGCTGCTACTAAATCGAATTGAAAGAAACCAATGAGTCCCCAGTTTACTGCGCCAATAATCGTAAATACTAAAGCGATGCGTTGTAATGTACTCATTTTAAGCAGTCCCTCCTTAAATGATGAAGCACAAACGAGCTATGCTTACTCGCTTAATCAAGCTTCCTTTATAGAATGGATACCTTTTGTCCTTCTTATACAAAAAAATTTAATTTCTCATCGAAAAAACAGGAGTTATGACAATTTTGTAAAAAAAACGAAATGAGTACGCTTACAATTCGTAGTTCGCTTGATTTACAACGGTGGTTTCGCTAAAGTGAAGACAGAAATACATATACATACTGTATTGGAGGCAAAAAAAATGAGCACACATGTAACGTTTGATTATTCAAAAGCATTATCGTTCATTAATGAACACGAGCTAACATACTTACGTGATGCAGTAAAAGTATCACATCATGCAATTCATGAAAAAACAGGAGCAGGGAACGATTTCTTAGGTTGGATTGAACTTCCCCTTGCATACGATAAAGAAGAATTTTCTCGCATTCAAAAGTGTGCGGAGAAAATTAAAAATGACTCTGACATTTTACTTGTTGTTGGTATTGGTGGTTCTTACTTAGGAGCACGAGCAGCGATTGAAATGCTAAATCATTCCTTCTACAATATACTGTCTAAAGAACAGCGTAAAACTCCACAAGTGCTATTTGTTGGACAAAACATTAGCTCCACTTATATGAAAGATTTAATGGATGTATTAGAAGGTAAGGACTTCTCGATTAACGTTATTTCCAAATCAGGTACAACAACAGAACCTGCAATTGCATTCCGTGTTTTCCGTAAGTTATTAGAAGAGAAATACGGAAAAGAAGAGGCGCGTAAACGCATTTATGCAACAACAGATAAAGCACGTGGTGCTTTAAAAACATTAGCCGATGAGGAAGGATACGAAACATTCGTGATTCCAGATGATGTTGGCGGCCGTTTCTCTGTATTAACACCAGTTGGTTTATTACCGATTGCTGTAAGTGGTTTAAATATTGAAGAAATGATGCAAGGTGCAGCTGCAGGTCATGATGATTTTGCAAAATCAGAGCTTGAAGAAAATCCAGCTTACCAATATGCAGTTGTACGTAATGCTTTATATAATAAAGGAAAAACAATTGAAATGCTTGTGAACTACGAACCAGCACTTCAATATTTTTCTGAATGGTGGAAACAATTATTTGGTGAAAGTGAAGGGAAAGATCAAAAAGGTATTTTCCCAGCTTCTGCAAACTTTTCAACTGACCTTCATTCTTTAGGTCAATACATTCAAGAAGGACGTCGTGACCTATTTGAAACAGTTCTAAAAGTAGGAAAATCTACACATGAACTAAAAATTGAATTAGATGAGAACGATTTAGATGGATTAAACTACCTTGCTGGTGAAACAGTAGACTTCGTTAACACAAAAGCATACGAAGGAACATTACTTGCACACAGCGATGGCGGCGTACCAAACTTAATCATAAACATTCCTGAATTAAATGAGTATACATTCGGTTATCTTGTATACTTCTTCGAAAAAGCATGTGCGATGAGCGGCTACCTACTAGGCGTAAATCCATTCGACCAACCAGGCGTAGAAGCATACAAGAAAAACATGTTTGCATTGCTTGGAAAACCAGGATTCGAAGAACTAAAAGCAGAATTAGAAGAGCGTTTGAAATAAGAAAAACGAAGCTGTTGGGACCATCCCAACAGCTTTTTTGTGATGAATTCTCGTCGAATCGTGTCGAGGAATCTTTAAATCATGTCGAAGCGCCGATATATTAGAAAAGTCGCCGATATATGCTGTGTTTCCGCCGATATATGGAGTGCGAATGGGGTATGCTAAAAAAAATTAGAAAGGATGATCCATTTGATTCGGATTCATTCGAAGTTAGAAGGCCAGACTTTCGCACTTTTTCAATTGGAAGAAACATTAAAGCCGCTTGGCTATACAATCGGTGGAAATTGGGATTATGAGAAAGGCTGTTTCGATTATAAAATAGATGAAGAGGAAGGATATCAATTTTTACGATTGCCCTTTACAGCTGTTGAAGGGGAGCTTGATGTAAATGGAGTTATCGTTCGCCTTGATACACCGTATCTTCTTTCGCATGTGTATCAAGACGAATTAGATGATGGAGTGAATACATTTGCAGCAGGGATGACGTCTTTTGATCAGTTTGCAGAACCGAAAGATCCAGATGGAGATATTCAAGCAAAATATATTGATATTGGAAAGGCTTTAGTTCGGGAATTGGAAGCATATCTTCTTAATGTTTAATGACAATCAGTAAATCAGTTTTTTTCAGAGTAAATGAATGGACAGGATTTATATGATAGTGCTCGTCACGCTGTAGACCGAGTAAGAGTATATTTTGTTTTAATAAAGCGCAGTTACAGTATTCGAATGTTTCACCATCATATTGCTCTGGAACGTGCAGGAGCTGTAATTTATTCGCAGTAATTTCATTGTAAATTGTAAATAGTACTTCTGAAATCGAAGGAAATAATAAGGAAGCGGCAAATACATAACTCGTTAATTTATTTCCTTCAATAATCTCTGTCGCACCGGCTCGTTTCGCATTATGAATTTGATCCGAAGTTAACATTTCAACAATACAATATATATTTGGATTTAATCCTTTCGCCGTTAAGATGGTTAAAATAGACTGCGTATCAGCAGAACTCTCGCTTTTTTCTTTGTCAGCTGTAATCAAAATAGTATGTGCAGTACGAATATTTGCTTTGAGTAAAATTTGATCATGATGAGGACACCCCTTAATAAATTGTAGATGATGAAATGATTTTGGCAGCAGAGGGAGTGTCTCATCTATAAGAACGATATCAAGATTTGGTTGTAATACGCGCATTTGGCTTACTACGTGTTTTACTCGTTCGTTCCAGCCGACAACAATCATATGTTCATGGCAAGAGGCGGCCTCCTCACCTTTTATTTTCATATATTGTTTACTAATCATTTCGGTAGCAAATGAAACCATATAATAAGAACCAAATCCGGTTCCTAACAAAATGAGAATAATTGCGAGAATTCTTCCTTGTACACTATGAGGAACGTAATCGCCGTATCCAACAGTAAATGTTGTGACAAGTGCCCACCATATACCGTCGAACCATGTTTGAAAGTGAACGGGCTCTAATTTGTGAATAAGAAATCCAAAGAAGAGAATGAATAAGGTAATTAATGTGACTAGTCGTAAAATAATAGAATTGCGAAATGTATCTAGAATACTGCTTCTTGCATTCAATGTTTGTAGCTCCTCCCGCATCAATAATAGTTATGTAAAACACCCACTGATGTTTATATTGTTGCCATTATGAAATAAAGAAAAACCCCCTCATTCATGAGGCGGTTCCTAGATACTTTCTACTTCGGTTTTTTGGACGCTATCAAGCTGTTGAATTGCATAGTATACATTAGCTGTACGTATTTTTTGATCAACAGAGAGTTTCATTTGTAGAAAATGAGCTCCATTTTCTAATGTTTTAAGTTTCATATTTTTAACTTTTATATCCATCTTTTTTATATCATCGATGACGATAGGGATATTTTCCATACTATTTACGACAAGATTCACCGCAATGTCGCGCTGCCTAAGGGATTTTGGGCCTAAAATATTCATAACAAAAGGAATAAGTTCTACACTAATCATAAGGAAACACATGCCAGAAATAGCTTCTAAATAAAAACCAGCTCCCACTGCGATGCCAATTCCTGATGCTCCCCAAATCATAGCAGCAGTAGTTAAACCTGCGATACTATCGTTACCTCTACGTAAAATAACTCCTGCTCCTAAAAAACCAATTCCTGATACAACTTGAGCTGCTAAGCGGAGAGGATCCATAGTGATTCTGTTTGAGACAGAACTCGGTAGATTATAAGCTGCTTTAATTGAAACAATAGTAAGCAAACAACTTATTATAGAAATAACTAAGCAAGTTTTTAAACCTAACGGCTTTCGTTTTAGTTCACGTTCTAAACCAATTGCAAATCCTAAAATAGCAGAGAGGCCTATCTTTAGTAATAAATCGAAGTGTTCCAATTTGTATTCCTCCCCGTAATTTGATGTAATAGATAAACTGATATTTTTAGTATATGGTACAAGAAAGGAATGATGGACACTTTTTATAAAAAATATTGAAAAAAGGTGTTGCATTTCGAAAATCACCATGCTATATTAATAAACGTCGCTGATGCACGAAAGCAGAAAGCGAAATGAAAAAAAGAAGTAAAAAACAATGTTGACATCGAAAAACAAAGATGTTAACATGAGAAAGTCGCAAATGAGCGACGGACAAGTTCTTTGAAAACTGAACGAAACAAACAACGTGAAACGTCAATTTTTATTTATGATGCTAGACAAAC
>NZ_KN050815.1:48611-85644 GCF_000746135.1 Bacillus sp. UNC322MFChir4.1 | reverse complement strand
GTTGAAGAGAATGGTCGTTATATGAGTATTGATTTAGGGATTGATAACCTTGCAACCATCGTAACAAACACAGGTATGAAGCCTGTACTTGTTAAGGGCAAACATATCAAAAGCATAAATCAATATTACAATAAGATGAAGAGCCATTTTACAAGTGTTTTAAGGCAAGGTAAACAAACAAATGAAGGCTCTTTTACTTCTAAAAGAATAGAAAAACTTCATCAAAAGCGTTATCTGAAAATAAAAGACATCTTCCATAAAGCGAGTCATCATATTGTAAAACTAGCTCAGGAAGAGAGTGTTTGCAAAATCGTTATTGGTCAAAACAAAAGTTGGAAACAAGAAGCTGATATGGGAAAGAAAAATAACCAAACATTTTGCCATATCTCGCATAGTTTATTGATGCAAATGATTACATACAAAGCAAATGCGATAGGCATTCAAGTTGTTGTAACCGAGGAATCTTACACATCAAAAGCAAGTTTTCTAGATCATGATTTTATTCCAACGTATGGAACAAATGACCAAAATGCAACTTTTTCAGGAAAACGAATGAAGCGTGGTATGTATCGTTCTGCAAAAGGAATCGGAATCAACGCAGATGTAAACGCTGCGGCTAATATTTTACGAAAAGTAGTCCCGAATGCATGGACAAACGGGATAGAGGGGTTAGGCGTGGAACAGCTCGCTAGTGTGTTAACTCCACTGACGTTAATCGTCCGTTAGGTCGAAACGTTAGAAACCCTCACTTCAAGCTTTGCTAAGTGAGGGAGTATTCATAAGGTAGAAATAAATTCATAAAAGACTGTTGAGAATTATACCCATAAGAAAAAGACTACTTGCGATTCTAAAATATTTGTTTTTAAATTCAGTTGATGTCATTTTTCTGTAGCAAAAAATTATGAATGGCAAATGATAAAACCTTACAAAAACGTAAGGTTGCTGAAATATAATTCGATACAAAAAATGTTACATTTCAATTAAACTAAAAGAAGATGTTCTGAAAGGAGAAGTGAAATGAAAGCAGACATGGAAGCAACAAGTAGAAGTGAATTGAAAAAAAAACGCTCTAAAAAAAGAGTTTTTTTATGGCTTTTGATAATTTCTGTGCTGTTTCTCGTCACAGGAGGAATAGGTTACAGTTTCTTTATATATAGTAAAGCAAAAGCGGTTGTAAGTAATTCTTATGCAGAAATAAATAAATCTGATAAACGTGATACAGAGGTGGCACCTGTAAAAGATAATATTTCTATTTTAATAATGGGTGTTGATGAAAGTGAGAAAAGAAAAAGCCAATATGGTGAAGCGGTTCGTACGGATGCGTTATTATTGGCAACGATTAATAAAAATGATAAATCGGTAAAATTAGTGAGCATTCCTCGTGATTCGCGCGTATATATACCGTCTCGAAAGAAAGTAGATAAAATTACACATGCGCACGTATTTGGTGGAGTGGAAAGTACGCGCGAAACGGTGGAACGTTTTTTAAATGTACCTGTTGATTATTATGTGAAATTTAATTTTGAATCGTTCATCAAAATAGTAGATTCACTTGGTGGAATTGATTTGGATGTGCCGGTTACTTTTACAGAACAAAATAGTAAAGACCAAGCTGGTGCCATCCATCTTGAAAAAGGGTACCAACATTTAAATGGAGAACAATCGCTTGCGCTAGCTAGAACACGGAAAATCGATAGCGATGCAATGCGTGGTCAAAGACAACAACTTGTAATTGAAACAATTATCAAAAAAGCAGTATCAGTTAATTCCATTACAAAGCTTAGTTCATTATTAGATGCAGTGGATCAAAACTTGAAAACAAACTTAACATTCAATGATATGCTAGCAATTACAAAAAATATGGCAGGAACAAACTTAAAATTAGAAAAGATACAAGTACAAGGAACAGACAAACGTATTAAAGGTATTTATTATTATCAACCAGACGAGCAAAATGTAAAAGGAATATCGAAACAATTGAATGATCATCTTGGAATTTCTGGGAAATCAGAATCTAATAAATAAGAAAAGGTTGGCTTATTGCTAGCCTTTTCTTATTTACTATTCGGTT
Organism: Bacillus sp. UNC322MFChir4.1; assembly: GCF_000746135.1. Classification (NCBI taxonomy): domain Bacteria; kingdom Bacillati; phylum Bacillota; class Bacilli; order Caryophanales; family Bacillaceae; genus Bacillus; species Bacillus sp. UNC322MFChir4.1. Next base: position 83,573 of record NZ_KN050815.1, on the reverse strand, counting down.
ATAAATGCTTTTTAGAAAAACCAGCTTTGACATGATTATTTTTGCATCGCAAGCAATATATTTTTGTAGGTATGGAATGAGAAGGATAGAAAGGATGCAAAGCAAACTCGTTTAGGAGGACATATTTGTAAAAAATGAGGAGGGGGACCATGTCCTCAATCGAAAATTTAGCTTATAGTATCGGGCTGCAAGCTTATATTTATGGATATCCCTTGTTAGTAGTAAATAGAACGAGACAACTCACCGCCCCCATAGAAAATGGATTAGTACTCAATCAATTTGTATACAAAGAAGAATTAGCGAATCCAGCTGAAAAATTCATCGTGTCTCCTAATGTAGATACTTTGTATATGTACGCTTGGTTAGATGTTTCAGAGCAACCTGTAATATTACACGTTCCGAATACGCATGATCGGTATTATACAGTGCAGTTATTAGATGCTTGGACGAACACATTCGCGAATATAGGAAGAAGAAAAACAGGTACAGCAAAAGGACGTTTTGCTATAGTTGGTCCTTATTGGAAAGGAATATTACCTTCTGAAATAATAAGAATTACAGCTCCAACAAACACTGTATGGGCTTTAGGACGTATATTAGTGAGAGGTGATGAAGACATTTCTAGAGTTCGAGAGCTGCAGAAACAGTTTATTTTTACAACTTTAAGTGGAAATAGTCCTATAGTAAAAGAACATAAAGACAAAATATTATCTACAACTGCGATAGAAGATTTATCAGCTATTGAATTTATTGAAATACTAAATAGAGAGATACGAAAGAATCCTCCTCCACTGGAAGAGCAAATGTTGTTTCAGACTTTTAAATATATTAGAATTAATCCTTTTGAATCAACTACATTTCAAAACATAAATTTAGATATTTTAAAAGGAGTGAACCATGCGATAAAGGACGCAGCGAATATTATTAAATCTAGTAATCAACTTGTAAAAGCAAGAAATGGCTGGCTATACTCAAATAAAATTGGTGTATATGGTGCAGATTTTTTAGTAAGAGCTGTTGTTGCTTATTCGGGTCTTGGGGCGAATGTAAAGGAAGAGTCCATTTATCAAAGATCATTTATAGATGATATGGGAGAAGAATTAACCGGGAAACAGAAATATATTTTACATTTTGAAAAAGACAATCTTCCAGAAGTGGATGCGTTTTGGTCAGTAACCGTATATAATGCGGATTTTTATTTAATTAAAAATATTCTCCACCGTTATGCAATCGGAGATCGGACAAAAGGATTAACTTATAATGAAAATGGTTCTTTAGATATTTATATGCAACATGAAATGCCAAAGGGGAAAGAATCAAATTGGTTACCAGTTCCAAAAGGGAATTTCAATTTAGTTATGCGTTACTATCAACCGAATTTTCGTATTTTAAACGGAAGTTATCAAACTCCGCCTGTGAAAAAAGTTAGGCATATTTGTTTTTAAAGAAATGGTCACATTGTTAAAGAAAGTTGTTGGAAAAAATTAACTTGAAAGAATAGCTAAGAGAAACTGTTTAAATTACAAAGATTGTCTCTTAGCTATTTAAAAATTATTTTAATATGCCGCTGCTATACAGAAAACATCATGATCTGCATTTGCTTGCTCCCTTTGTTTGAACACCTCGCATGTGGTAGGAAAAGGCCATGACCGCTCCTATGTATGGCTAGATGCTCTCGTATACTCCTATAAAAAAGAAAGAGGTTTTATATCGGTTTTCTAACTTATCTGCATTTATCCCGCTATTTGTGGGCAGTAATACTCCCACCTCAAAATTCAGCGAAAGCATTGTCCAGCTCTAGCGGCTAGAATCTCCGGTCGTTTCGCCCCCTCGGACGAGGCAAAAAGTACCTCTCTGTCAGGGGCGTGGGCGTCCTGCGATTCTGAACGAGCCGCTTCCGCTTTTCTTAAGAAGTTAGGCGGGAGATAAACTGCCCGTAAAAGCCCGATTGGTGAGGGCTGATAATCAGTGGGGGATGAAGAAAACCCCCCACTGATTAAAGTTTCACTTTATATCAGGATATTTTAAATAATCGAATGTAACTAAGTGAATAGTTTCACCAACATATAAAACGCAACGGTCCAAATAATCACACCAGAAATTTTATTTAATAGTTGTATTCGTTTTCCGGATGCATCAACTTTCCCTAGTATCCGTCCAGCAATCGCTAATCCGATAAACCATAGCCAAGAAACGAAAATTGTTGCGAAGGTAAATGCCCATTTTTCAGTTCCTATATATTGAATAGAATTTGTTCCAATCACTCCAATCGTATCTAAAATAGCATGTGGATTTAATAAAGAGACAGAAGCTGCAAAGACAATTTGTTTTTTTATTGAAATTGTTTGTTCTTCATTTTGGGATGCGGTAGGTTCACTTTTCCATATTGCCCATCCCATGTAAAGAAGAAAGAAAAATCCAATTGTGTAGAGTGCAGTTGTTAACCAGGAAAATGTTAATAGTACAAGAGATACGCCTTGTACAGCAACTAAAATTAAAATAGTGTCACAGATTGCCGCCGTGATAACAACTGGAGCAGCTTTAAATAATGTAGATTGACTGGCACCTTGATTAAAAACAAACACATTTTGTACACCTAAAGGTATAATAAGTCCAAATGCAAGAATGATGCCGTGAAGAAATGCTTCACTCATTTTTTCACCTCCTATTTAAAAGCGTTTTTTGGTGCAATAATTACTTATTGGTGTCTAGTATATAAAGCGAAATATCAATTGTATCCATCCATATGGATGGATGATGACCCAACCAAAGTATATACTGTAATTGTAGAAATAAAATTGGAGTGATATTATGGAACAGCTTGATTGGAAACCTAATACTTTGTCTCCAATTCCTTTATATAAGCAAATTGAAGACTATATAAAAGAGAAAATTGCAAATGGAGAGTGGACAATCGGTACGAAATTACCGTCTCAACGAACGTTAGCTGATGCCTTTAAAGTGAACAGAAGTACAATTGTTACTGCATTAGATGAATTAGCTGCTCAAGGATTAATTGAAGGAAAAGGAAGACAAGGAACGAGAGTAATAAATAACACATGGGGGCTATTAACTTCTTCGGCACCTCTGAATTGGAGTTCATATGTTGATACTGGAATGCATTATCCTAATTTACCTACAATTCGAGAAATTAACCGAGCAGAGTTTGATCCCAATATCATTCGATTAGGAACAGGTGAACTTTCGTCAGAACTTTTGCCGCAAGAGAAAACAAAACATATTATGAATATACTTTCGAAGCAGAGTTTACCTTTAGGGTATGAAGAACCAAAAGGGGATATTTTACTACGCGAGCAGCTAGCAAAGTATTTACAAACATTAGGGATACAGGCGTCAACATCAGCTATTTTAGTTGTTTCTGGCGGTATACAGGCTTTGCAGTTAATTTCTATGGGGCTATTACAAAAAGGAGCAACAATTCTTGTAGAAAAACCTTCTTACTTATATTCACTTAATATTTTTCAGTCAGCAGGGATGCGTTTAATTGGTATTCCGATGGATCAAGATGGAATACAACCAACACTTATCTCAAAATATACAAAGCAATTTGATAGCTCACTGCTTTATACGATTCCTTCTTTTCATAATCCAACTGGGACTTTGATGAATCATGAGAGAAGAAAGGGGGTTGTAGAAACTTGTAATGAAATTGGTCTACCTATAGTAGAAGATGGAGTGTATCAAGATTTGTGGTTCGGATCTCCATCTTCAAAGCCATTAAAGGCATATGATAGAAGTGGGAGTGTACTTTACATTGGAAGTATGTCTAAGACAATTAGTCCAGGATTGAGAATTGGCTGGATTGTAGGACCAGAGGCCGTTATTAATCGATTAGCAGATATTAAAATGCAAACAGATTATGGATCAAGTTCTTTGTCACAACGAGTTGTTGCTGAGTGGTTTTTAAGTGGATTGTACGAAGAACATTTAGATTGTACCCGGCGACAGTTACAAATGCGTAGAGATATTGCATTACATGCATTGGAAAAACATTTTGCGCATATTGCAACATGGAATATACCAGAAGGCGGTTTTTACATCTGGTTACATATAAATTTGAGATTTTCTATGCAAAAACTATTTTATAAAGCATTACAAGAAGGCATTTTACTGAATCCAGGCAATTTGTATGATCGGCACGCTGAGCAACATTTGCGAATTTCATACTCTTATGCATCACTACACGATATTGAAAAAGGAATTGAAAAGCTTGCTCGAATTATACAAGAAATAAAACAATAAAAGGAGAATGAAAATGAGACGCTATGTCATTTGCCAAGTGATAAATGGAACAAAATATTTAGCTGCTTATGCAGAAACAAAGCAAGAAGCGATTGAAAAAGCAGAACTGTTAGGGTTAAGAACGGGAGCGCGTTATATTGTTATTACGGAGGAAGAAGCAGAGGGATTGCAATATCCGTAAAGGGATGGTAGCTATTATGGCTACCATTTTTATATTTGTGTGTAGTAAGACTCCTATGTTGAAAGGAGAAGGGAACAATTGTCCGTACAATCCTTATTAACGAAAGCGTCCTTGCCTCTATGTACATATTTTTTGATAGTATAATAGATAGTTATTATTTGGAAGGTTACGTATATAATTTTTTGTATTTTCTGCAACTTTTTAAAGTGTAAGAACGTGTTATATGTGAAAGGGGGATGGAATTGGCGATTGAGAAAATATATAAGCTGTATATAAATGATGTATACCGCTATTTGTATTCTCTTTCTCGTAGTCATCATGTGGCAGAAGATCTTGTCCAAGAAACATTTTACCGAGCTTATTTGTATCTAGAAGATTACGAAAATCAAAACGTAAAGTCTTGGTTGTTTAAAGTGGCGTATCATACTTTTGTCGACTATATAAGGAAAGAGAAAAGGGTATCTTGTGTAGGGGAAAGCTTATTAGAGACATTACAGGCAAGTGATTCGACTGAGGAATATGTTGTGGCGAAAAATAGTTATGAAAAGCTTATTGGATTTATTCATACACTACCAATTATGGAAGCACAGTGCATTTTGTTATGTGATGTGCATCAGTTAACGTATGAAGAGGGAGCTTCTGTACTTGATATAAAGTTAAATACATATAGAAGCCATGTGTTTCGAGGGAGAAAAAAACTTCAGAAATTAATAGAGGGGGAGAATAGTCACAATGACAAAAGATAGACCGCCTTCTGAGCAAGAAGGATATAAAGAATTCTTAAATGAAGCACTTCAGCAAACGGTAACACCTCTTGCAGAGGAAAAACAAGACCAAGCGTTGAAAAAAGGAAGAAGTCGAGCAAGATTTACAAATATATGCTTAGTTCTTACGTTCTTATTATGTATCCAACCGATTTTGTATATTGCAACGATGATTTACTATAATTTTAGTTCAACAAATGCTTCAGAAATTCGTGAAGTAACAAAACAAACGTTAAGTATTACTGAGCCAAATGTTTATATGAAGGAAAGATACATGAAACAAAAATTGTTGCCATTTAGCTTGCAATTACAGTTTGATCTATCCAAAAGAGTGGGAAAGAAAGATGTTCGTATCGGAACAGAAAATATACATTTTCTATTTAGTGTGCCAACAAAAGTAAATCGAAATTATTCAATCGATGAACCAATTCCAGAAGTGCAGTATGAAGATAATGAAGTGCTGTTTCATCCAGATAATTATTATACATCGTATAACAGTGGAAACGAACGAGAGGTATTACAAGGCCTACCGAAAGAATCTGTTGTAGAAGTGTATGTGTCTTTTCGTGAGTTACTTAGTATTAAAACGGTTAATGAAACTTTTAAAAATGTAGATGTTGTCTGGTATGCGGTAGATACAGGGTTAGAAAAAGAACGAGGAAAGCATGATGGATATTACGTTACTCCAATTGGTTTTCCAGCAGACAGCATTGCAAATCTTGAGGGCCCTTTTTCGAATGAAGTACCTCATGAAAAACAGTTTGTTACTATTTTAAAATCATTACAGAAACATGAGAAGTTAGCAGGGGAAATTGCGCGAGCGAAAACGCTAGAATTACCAAAGCGCATTGCTTATATTGAAAAGAATGGAATTAAATCGTATGGAGCGGTAGTTACTGGACCGAAGGAAGAAATTGAAAAAATATTAGAAAATGAATATGTGAGAAAGTGGAAAGTGGGTGAAACAAGATTATGGAATTGGCATTCTTAAGAAAACGAAAAACAGACATATATAAACAAGAAACGTGGTTAGGAACATTTTCCTTGTTGCTAGCGTTAATCACTTTATTATATATAAATATTACTATGATGTTAGAGGATGTATTTATAGGAGAATATGCCTATGTAATGATACTAGTTGGATTAGTGTGTTCAGTAACAGGAATGATTACAAAACAAAAGAGTCGGAACCGTGCGATATGGGCGTTTAGTTTATATGCGTTTATGCTTATATTTATCTTTTTCTCATTTATGTTAGCTTGGATGATAAACCCAATGCCATGATATTACTTAGTAGGCTTGGATATTTGTTTTCTTCAGTGAAAATGAATTAGAAACCATGAATAAATTTTTTTGTATGAAGAGAAATTGAATTTTGATGGAGATAGTATATATCCATAGAAGAATAAATGCCGAAGGAGGAGAAAAATGAACCGAATTCAACATATAAGACAGAAGGAAAAAGAATATCACGAGCAGTGTTATGCTAATCATAAATTATTTGAAGAAGGGTCATGGCTATATAAGCCGGTTTCGGATGTAATTGAGATGATGAATTTATTTCAAGACCGACAAAGTGTTACTGCACTGGATTTAGGATGTGGGATCGGCAGAAACAGCATACCGATTGCGCAAAGAATGAAAGCAGGGAAAGTGGTATGTGTAGATTTGCTTTCTTTTGCATTGCACCAATTGCAGCAATATAGTGATGATTTTCATGTTGCAGATCGGATTCAAACAGTAGAAAGTGCGATAGAAGATTATCCAATAACGGTGAATGAATACGATTATATTGTCGCGGTATCTAGTTTAGAGCATGTATCCTCCAAAACTGCGTTGGAAGAAATATTGCATAATATGAAAATTGGGACGAAAGATAAAGGAGCTAATTATATTGTAATAAATTCTAGTGTGGAAGAAATTGATATGAACACGCATGTAAGATTGGACCCTTTATTTGAAGTAAATCTTTCAACAGAAGAAATGCTTTGTATGCTACAAAAGATATATAGAGGGTGGGAAGAATTACATGTAGTAGTAAAGCCACTAGAGTATCAGATTGTTAGGGATGAACAGCCTGTTTTATTAAAGACAAAAGCAGTTACTTTTTGTGTAAGAAAAAAGGCTGAAAGTGAATAAGTAAGTTTTAAATGGAAGAGGATGAATTAACAATTTTACGGTTGGTTTTGGTTATTTGAATCAGAAGAATCACGACGGTATCGGTGTATATATTGATTAAAATTCCAAGAGCTTAGAAATTTTTCAGCTGCTTGATAACCAGAATGATAAAGCCATTCTTTTTCTTCATCACTTAAATTGAAGTTGGTACTCGTAATGTTCCCAGTAGGGATTTTAATTGTGCGTGCCCTTGTTTCTGTATTGAGATAGCGTAAATCGTGGGCTTGCATCATTGTTTTAAATAGCCCTTTAAACATAGAAATAGGTTCTTCATAATGCACAGGTTCAGCTTGAATTTCGTCTTTCACAAAATGAAATCCAAAGGTAGGCCAGCGTGGAATGTTTGGTGCGTCGAAAATCCATATCGGATAATTACTGAGAATACCTCCGTCAAGCATATAGCAAGGGTTCTTCCACTTAGGAGTTTTCCATTTTACAGGTTGAAAAAAGAAAGGAATCGTACTGCTCATTCTTACTGCTTTGGCAATAGAAAATTTTTTGTTTGAAAAGCCATATTGTGGTAAATCGTCAGGGAAAATTACCATATTACCATTGCTAATATCTGAAGCAATAATTTTTAAACCGCCCTGGTTAGGTAAGTCACTAAAACAATAGACGCCCTTTTTTGATAATAAATTCTCTAACCATTGTTCTATAAAGTCATTTTTATATATACCCATGTTGAACCATACATTTACTCCTTTTCCGATAAGAGGAATTTTCCCTAGCCATGTTTTTGTTAGAAAGTTGGGGTAATTAGCGTTATTTATGATTATTTTTAATTCTTTTCCTGTATAGCCGCATGCAAGCAGTGCGGCTATTATAGCACCGGCTGATGTACCAGCAACTCGCTCCCATTCATAACCGTGTTCTTCTAATGTACAAATTGCTCCAACATGTGCAATTCCTCGAACGCCGCCTCCTTCAAAGACACCGTCTATTTTCATAAAGGTTCCTCCCTTCAATGTATTATTTATAAAGTAAACGAAAATAAAAAAGCACGATAAACGCGTGCTTTTTTATAATAGTTGTTAAAGGTTACTTAGCAGACAAAGCCGCCCCAACAGCTAGCTCCAATGATGATCAGAAGGATAAATAAAACGATTAATAAAGCAAAACCGCCAAATCCACAACCGCCAAATCCTCCACAACCGTAACCATATCCATAACCCATATTTATTTCCTCCTTAATATAAAAATTTGGGTAAACAAAGTGGAAAGTATGAAGATGTCTTACAAAGGATGATAAGTTTGCATGTTTGTAGGAACACTGTATATTATGTCTTAGAAAGGTTTTTCGATTATAATGAACAAGCCCTTTTTTTTAATGGGCAGTAGAGATAGATGGGAAAATGAAAGAAGATTTATAAAATATCATGATATGATGTAGATAATCATGTAGAAGAAGGGGTTTGTTTGATGAAACATATTGAATCATTAATTGAAAAGTATCACTTAAATCATATAAAGGATGAATTGTTAATGGCGGCGTTTGAATGTATAAAAGTAGTGCCATCACAAGAAGCGATATTACCGATAGGGTGTTCAAAAATGGGGGGATCACCTGATTTACCAGCAGAGTTAGCATACCCTACTTATAAAGGAAACCCTCTTCACTTTGTTGCTCAGTTTAATTTAGCTGAAATTCAAGCTGTAGGTATAAAAAATGATTTGCCCGAAAAGGGAATGTTATATTTCTTTTATTTTGCTGATGAAAAGCAGGAAGATTTTTATGAAGTGTATGGAAATTCGAACGTAAAAGAAGGCTGGCGTGTTTTATATTATGAAGGAACAATAGAGGAATTACAAAAAACGCATCAAATGAAAGAGCAATATTCTCAGTGTAGAATTACATTTGAAAAGGTGCAAAAACTTCCTGAGTTATTTATTGAAAACGAAGACGATTCAGACCGTTTCTTACAACTATTAGAGGAATTAATACCGGATCACTATGACAATCATCAAATTTTTGGTACACCATTTTCCGTTCAAACAGAAGTATTTGAAGAAGCGCAGGAATTTATGAATGTGCATCATAGGGAGATGACATTGTTATTTCAAGTAGATTCTGATGAACAACATTTGAACATGATGTGGGGAGATATGGGAATGTTATATTTCTGTATTGCAAACGAAGATATAAAGCAACGCCGTTTTGAAAATGTTTGTTGTATTTTACAAAGTTTATAAGTTGAAGAAGAAGCAGTTTCACGTGTGAACAGAAATTGCTTTTCTAATTGTATTGAGTTGATTAGATCATACAGGTTTAATATAAACTCGAATAAATAGTTTAATAATGTTTGAATTACTAATAGGCACATAGATTTTTAGGTGATATCAACAGTTTCTGGTTGTCTAACCTTATTTTTATGTGGATTTCTTTCAAAAATGCGTTAAAATATAAAAAGTGTATTTCCTTTTTTAATAAAACTCAAATTTATATATAATAAATGTGTTTTATAATTATTTTAGATTAAGAGGATGTGGTGAAATGAAGAAATCTGTAAAATGTTTATCAACTATTGTAATTTGTTCGTCTATTATAAGTGGCACTCTTCATATGCCTTCAGTATCATATGCTGCTACAAAACAAGTAACTGATACTAGTTCTGTAAGCGATGCGAAACTGATTGCAGCATTCCAAAAAGAGCTACAACAGCGTTTAAATAATCATGAAACTAATATTACAATTGGTTATAAGACAAAGAATGCAAACATAAAAGAAGTTTTGAATACACTGGTGCAAGCTTATAATCAAACGTTAGAAAAGAATGAATATTTAAAATATAATGTAAGTGGTACGAAATTTTCAATTCGTGGTGTACCGGGGAATTATTCATTTACTATGAATATTACATACCGAGAAACGAAAGAACAATCACAGTATGTGATGAAACAAGCAAAATCAATTGTAAATTCAATAGTTAAAGCCGGAATGGATCAAAATGAAAAAGTAAAAGCGATTCATGACTACGTTGTGAAAAATGTTTCATATGACACATCACTGCGTTCTTATACTGCATATGACGCATTAGCGAAACATTCGGCAGTTTGTCAAGGATATGCACTATTAACTTATCAGTTATTAAAAGAAGCGGGAATTCAATCTCATATTGTAACAGGAACTGGAAATGGGCAGTCTCATGCGTGGAATTTAGTAAATATTGATGGGAAATGGTATCACCTCGATACGACATTCGATGATCCAATTCCGGATAAACAAGGACGTGTTACATATTCTTATTTTAACATGTCCGATGAACAAATGAGTAAAGATCATCAGTGGGACCGTAGTAAATATCCAGCTGCCAATACAAGTTATTATAATGAGTTAACAAATAAAATTAAGGCAGGAAATAAGAAAGCACTTATATATAAACAAATCTTAAAAGATACAAACCTTGTTTATTTAGCAGCAGAATTTGGAGCTGAAAATTATAGCCAATTAAAACAAAAACTACAGCAAAAATTCAAAACGAAACAGGAAAAGGTAGAATTACGTTATCATCAACCAGTCAATAATACGATGAATGATGCTAAAAAAGTACTGAATGAAGTTGCCTGGCCAAAAGGGGCAAAACGAGTGTCATATCAAGTAGCTCCTTACCAGGCGCAAAATGGATATTCATTGTTAACAATTACATTTTCATATTAATAACGAAAAAGAGCATCTTAATGAAGATGCTCTTTTTATATACAAGTAAAAAACGACATAAAAGCTCCTTTTTTTAGGTGGGTGAGAACATCTGGCTATGGCTGAAACGGTCAGGGCCTTTTTTGCCACATACAAAGTTTAAAACATAAGGAGAAAGCAAGTAGCGGTCATGCGTTATTCTGCATAGCAGCGGCTTATATGTCGAAAAATTAAAATAGATTTATATGGTTATTAATATGGTTCTGTTGCTTGTAAAATAACATCTAATAATCTTGGGAATCTCTTGTTTAAGTCTTCTGTCCTAATAGAGATAAAACGCTGTGTTCCTTCGATTCTCGTATACATAACACCAGACTCTCGCAATACTTTAAAATGATGCGAGAGTGTAGATTTTGCGATAGGGATGTTTAAAGCACCGCAAGACTGTTCACCGCTTGTTAGTAAGTCATTTACAATCTTTAATCGAATTTGATCACTAAGTGCATATAACACAGAGGAGAGTCGGATTTCCTCACGATTTGGATGATATAGAGTACGCATTTTTTCACCTGCTTTTCATAACGTATTTTATGTTCAATTTGCGGATAGAAAATTCCACACCACAATATTAAAAATTAAGTATGATAAGCCCAATTGGTAAGAGCCTTGTATTGTTTGAGAAGATGTATTCTATTTGCATTATAACATTTATCATGATATATTTCTATTGTTCGAATATGTTCGAACAATAGAAATATAAAGGGGGTAGAAAAATGAAATTAGTAACTTTACAGAAGGCGGAGTTGGAAGTTTCACAAATTGGTTTTGGAACAAATGCAGTTGGTGGCTATAACTTATTCTCAAATATTGATGAGGCAGAAGGAACGAAAATGATAGAAGAAGCTTTATATCAAGGAGTTACTTTTTTTGATACAGCAGATGTATACGGATTTGGACGTTCAGAAGAGTTGTTAGGAGAGGTGATACGAAACAAACGAAATGATATTGTACTTGCTACGAAAGGGGGGATTCAAAAGTTATTAGGAGCTAATACTCGTATAAATAATAAACCTAATTACATAAGATTAGCGGTAGAAAATAGTTTACAACGGTTACAAACAGATTATATAGATTTATATTATTTGCACTTTTCAGATCCAACAACTCCATTTTCAGAGTCAGTTGGAGAACTAGTACGTTTAAAAGAAGAAGGAAAGATTCGAGCGATTGGCATTTCAAATGTCAATATTAAGCAGTTAAAAGAAGCGAATCAGCATGGGGATATAGCTGTTTTGCAATCACCATATAACATGTTAGAGCGGACTGCGGAAAAAGAATTAATTCCGTATTGTATGGAACAAAATATTTCATTTATTCCATATGGCCCTCTTGCTTTTGGAATTTTAAGTGGTAAGTATCCAAAAGATTTGCAATTGAGCCAGGGGGATTGGAGAAGAGGTATTTCTTTATTTGAAGAGGACGTATTTAAGAAGAATTATGAGAAAGTAGAAAAATTAAAGAAATTTGCAACTGAAAGAAGTACGAATATGCCGAATTTAGCGTTAGCTTGGTTGCTTGCACAAGATGGGATTGATGTTGTCATTCCAGGAGGCAAACACGTAGAGCAAGTAAGGGAAAATGTGAAAATAAATGATTTTACTTTACTTAAGAGTGATTTGCGAACAATTCAATCTATTTTAGTAGGGGAATAAGATAAAAACTGCATGTGTTGCTTTTATGAATAAGTAGAAAGGGTGATTATAGTGAGGAAAACGATATTTTTATTTTTTTTAATCATGTTTATGATAGGAACAGATACATTTTTAATTTCACCTCTCTTACCTACACTGCAAGAATTATATAATGTCTCTACAGAAATATCAGGTTGGATGGTAAGTGCATACGCATTAGGATATGCTCTATTGGTGTTAATTGCGGGTCCTATTTCTGATGGCATAGATAGAAAACGGGTTATAGTAGGGGGAATGATGTTTTTTTCAATTAGTACATTTTTATGTGGTATAGCTCCTACTTTTTGGTGGATGATCACCTTTCGTTTTTTAGCTGGTGTTAGCGCAGCGTTTGTATCACCGCAAGTATGGGCGTCTATTCCGCTTCTTGTATCACCTCAGCATATAATGAAATGTATAGGAATTGTTACAGCTGGGTTATCTCTGTCACAAATGTTGGGATTACCTATCGGAGCTTACCTTGCATCTGTCCATTATTCTACGCCGTTTTTTGTAATTGGAATTTGTTCCGCTATACTGGGAATACTCATATATTTTACACTGCCTCATTTACGACCGCTGCAACAAGAATTTGAAAAACAAACAATTTTTAGTCGTTATAACGAGTTATTACAAATATCAAAAACAGTACCATCATTTTTTGCTTATTTCTTATTTCAAACGGGAAACTTTGCAGCTTTTTCATTTTTGGGAAAATGGTTATCAGATCAGTTTCAATTAAAATTAAATGAAATCGGAATAGCCATGCTTATATTAGGATTTGGGAATTTAATAGGTAATTTGTTTGGGGTTAAACTTGTCAATAAGTTTGGTAAGACCTGCTCGTTTTATGGGGGGATTACTGTGCTTGTTGCTTTGTATTTGATATTGCCTCACTTAAAATATGTGTTATTTATAGAGGTATTCTTCTTTATTATATTTTTTATAACAGGTATATTGTTTGCTATTATGATGAGTGCATTACAAACACTATCACAATCAGCAAGAGGTACTATTGCAGCACTTACTAATTCATCAATGTATATTGGACAAATGATTGGAGCAGCTTTAGCGGGTTTTTTATATGTAATATTTCACAATTTTTTTGCTATCGGAATGTTTACAGCTAGCATGTATATTTTTTCTTTATTCATGTTTAAACGAGCAGGAATTATACAAAATATAGAATCTGAAACAAAACAGAAAATAGTTTCATAATGAATGTGCAAAACATAAAATATATTATGTAAACATTAAAAATAAAGCACTGTTTCATGTATATACTAAAACAGTGCTTTTCGTTTAGCTTGAATTGTTGCAGCATTTTCATCTTTAATACCAGCTTCTTTAATAATACGTTGTTTAGCTTTATCTAACAAATCGTTTACTGCTTCGCCAAAATAGTTTGCTTCTCGCTTTGTGCGGGCTTCTCGTAAACATTTGTAGTTTTCTATCAGCTCCTCTTTTTCAGAGTCTGTTAAGAAATCTTCTGTTTTTTTGTTTGCCATACGAAACACCCTCTCTTCTGACAGACGCTTTCATTCAGCATTTTTATTTTTCATTATATCAGTAAATTGCAAATTGTAGTACATATTAACGCCTTAATAATTTGTCAATTTCTTGTATTTTTTCATTTGCTTTATTCATTTGTGTATTCTTTGCTTGTTCTCCTCCAAGCGCTTGATGGAGTAAAAATGTTTGACCAGAAATAGCAGTAACGATTGCAACTTTAATGATCTCTTTTATTGTTGTCGCATCAAATAAAACAAGGCCGAGTAGGGCAGCGAGGCTGCCAGTGATGATATCAGCTAAAAAGCCAAGATGGAAAAATGTCTTTAGGCGGCGTGGAAGCAATAATTTTCCTTGATGATTGATAAGGTGGGCAACAAAACCGGTGATTCCACCAACGAGAAGAGCAGTTAGCCACGAATACATATCCATCAAACTCACTCCTTTTAGTAAATACCATTCTGTTTTTGACGTACTTACTCCTTTTTAAATAGTAGATGTGTGTATTGAGAAAGTTTGTTTGGGTAATATTTTTGTTATATAAGATTTAATCTGATAATTCTGTCGAAAGTTATGGATATTTTGTTTGAAATTTCATATAATGTAATTAAATACAATAAGAGCGGAGTGATGTATTATGGCGAACGTTAAGAAGATGTATACAGTTAATACAAGTAAGGAAGGAATGGACGAAGCTTTTTAAAGATTCGTTATATCCTTCCGCAGTAAATATAATAGGGAGGATTCAAGATTGAATCGTAATTATTTAATGGAATTTGGATGGGATACACATTTTGAAGATCAATTATTAGAGCAATATGAAGTAGGACGTGTTTTATTAGAGCATAAACATACGTATCGGATTATATGCGAAGATGGCGAATATGTAGCTGAGTTAACAGGGAAATTTCGTTATGAAGCAATTGAGAAGGGTGACTATCCCGCAGTAGGAGATTGGGTAAGTATAACAAAATTGCCAAATGAAAAAAAAGCGCTGATTCATACTGTGCTTACAAGAAAAAGTTCTTTCTCTCGAAAAGTAGCTGGAGATAAAACAGTGGAACAAATTGTTGCAGCAAATGTGGATTATCTCTTTTTAGTTAATGCGTTAAATGCTGATTTTAATGTAAGGCGAATTGAGCGTTATTTATTGTTAGCATATGAGAGCGGAGCAATGCCTGTCGTTATTTTAACAAAGAGTGATTTATGTGAAGATGTAGAGCAAAAAATAATGGAAACAGAGGCGGTTGCAATTGGCGTACCTATTTTTGCAGTTGATAGTTTGCAGCAAACAGGGATAGACCAATTACAACAATTTTTACAACCGGGAAAAACGATTGCGCTTATTGGTTCTTCGGGAGCAGGGAAATCCACGCTACTGAATGCGTTAATCGGAAATGAAGTGGCCAAAACAGGGGGAATTCGTGAGAGTGATAGTAAAGGAAAGCATACAACAACACATCGAGAATTGTTCCAATTATCAACTGGTGCACTTGTTATTGATACACCGGGAATGAGAGAGCTTCAGCTTTGGGAGGGGAGCGGTGCAATGCACGCAACTTTTTCCGATATTGAAGAAATTGCTCAGAAATGTCGCTTTCGAGACTGCCAGCATGAAAATGAGCCTGGTTGTGCAATTCGTGCTGCGATTGATGAGGGAACATTGGAAGAAGCTCGATTGTTCAGTTATAGAAAACTACAAAAAGAAATTGCTTATGCGATGCGAAAGCAAGATGCTCTTTTAGCTCGTGCAGAGCGTAATAAATGGAAAGATGTCACAAAACAAATGAGACAGAAAAAATAGAAAAAGCTCCAAAGGCGTATATGCGCTTTTGGAGTTTTTTTATGGGTGGACAACGGTATTTGAATGTTACAATATAAAAGTATAATGTGTAAGATATAGTTTTGAGCAGGGAAATACAGCTGTTATTGTTGTTTGTGATACAATAAATATCCATAGGGTATATTGAGCAAGTGGTAAGAGAGGGGATATTTTATGCTGCACGAGGAGATTGCATCATTTTTTAAGGTTCTTCCACAAGAAGACGGAACACGAGGATGGAAGTATTATATTCAAGAAGAAAAAGGTACATATTTAATAACAAACACAATTTCATTAACAGGTACAAGTATAGAATTGTTTTTTAATACAGAAGATGAGGTTCGTCTTGTTTTATATAAAGATGGTCAGGCGATAACAACGTTTCAACGTATTGCTGTCCAAAAGATTGATATTATAAAAGAAGAAGAAAGCATTCAATTTGTACTAGATCGTATGCCAAGCCGCATGATTCGATTGCAGTTAAAACCGTTTTTGGCAGTTGAAATGGGATTGTATTGGGAAGTGTGTGAAGATTGCGAGTAAAAAACATCTAGTTATTAACGGATGTTTTTTATTTTGTCATTTGTAGTCATTAAGGGATTTCTCCCTCAAGGATTTGCGGAATTCAAAGAAAATAAGTTGGGATAACGGTGAATATGTTCTTAAGTAGGAATCTAAGAAATTAGTATTGTGAGATTTAAGGTGTAATAAAAAAAGCACGTGAATAAGATGATTCACGTGCTTTTCGATTTAGTTTGATAAAGGCTCAATTCGTTCAACTTATGTATTTCGCTGTTGTTTGAATGCGATAATTGGAAGAAGGATTAAGCTAATCCATCCAATCATAGGGTATAACATATGAAGTAATTCACTATAACCGATATAACTAAAACAATAACTAATAAGTAAAATAAAATAAATAATAATGTTACTTCTCCAGCCGGTGATAGATTGAAGTTGTTTCGTCATACCAAATATGTTACCGACAAGCGTTGTAAATACTTCTCCAAAAATAATTAATACAAAAAAGAAATGAAAAGTAGCATTGAAGCGACGGACAACTTCTGCCAGCGGGATATTATATTGATAAAATTGTTCGACAGTTAAAATGGCGAAATGACTACATAATAAAATTAAGCAAAGGCCAGCCCCGCCTAACATACCACCCCATTTAATGGCCTTCTGGTCTTTTACTTCACTTGCTAATGGTACAAGTACACTTTGAGCGAGGGAGAGGTTTAGTGCAACATATGTAATTGGACTTGTAACCCATTTCATATTCCAATTTTCAGAAGGTGTCATGTTGAACATAGAGGATACATCATGAAAGAGTGTTGTAATAGATAGTCCCACGATAAAGATCATCATAATTGGTACGACGAGTGAATTGACTTCGAATACCCCTTGTAATCCACGGCTGCCAATTATAATGCAAGCGAGTATCGTTATAAAGATGCCAAGTTGTCTTGGGAGGCGAAGCTGCTCTTCAAAAACCGCTCCAGCTCCGGAGAGCATAACGCTTGTTACTCCAAATAATACAAGGAGTAATAAAATATTTACAACGTTCCCAAAGACATCACCAAATAAATATTTGTTAAATTCTTGTGCGGAAAACGCTTTAATTTGTGAAGAAAGCAGCATCATTTTTGTACCTAACCAAATAAAGAAAATGCCGCTTACTAAAATGCCAATTGTTCCATATGTGCCATGTATTGTAAAAAACTCAACAATTTCTCTTCCGGTCGCAAATCCAGCTCCAACGACAGTTCCTATATAAGTAGCAGCAATTTTTTTAGCTATTTTCCATTGCTGATTATCCATGTGATCCCTCTTTCTTATGCTATGAGCTGATTTATTTGTTACTTAGATTTTGAAAATAAGATAAAGTGAAACTTTAATCAGTTATTTCTTGCTTTTCTTTTTTCGTTTTTCTTGAATTTTGAGATAAAAGAAGTTTCACTACCTATTGAAAACTTTACTTTATTTCATACATATGAATGAGTGAGGACAAACATACGATAAAGTGAGAATTTCACATAATTTTTTAAAATATGAGCCAAGTAGAAGGGCTTATCGGTAGATTTTAGATGTGTTTTTCCATAATTCATATTTATCTAGCAATTTATGGTATAATGAAGAAAAGGGGGGCGGAGAAGATGTTTCGCTTTTTTAAAAAAGGTAAGGAAGAAAGAGAGATTACGAAAGATGAATTAGAACTTGCTATGGCAAAATTTCTTGAAGCAAATGCTAATGTTGTATATACAGTGTTAGTAAATGATGACTACACGGTTAATTATGACTTATTAAAACCTTATTTACCTGCTTTTCCTACGAATACATTTATTATTACAAAGGAGACTCTAGAAGTCTTTGAGGATACAAACGCTAACCTTACGCTTGTTAAAGAAATTGATGATGTACAACGTGCTGTAGATCAATATGTAACGGAAAAAGAAGTTTTTCCAATCGTTGAAGGAAATGAAAATCGCCTTATTTGTTCAATCAAGTTAGGTCCATACTTAAAAAGAGGATTAAAACGAAATTTATATGTATCAGAGAAACATTATTTAGTGACAAGTAAACCTGATAAAGTAAGTACAACTACTGTACGATAAAGAAATAACAATGATGTATTGCTGTTTCTTTATTATAAACATCATGCGGAAGGTGTAGAGAAGAGGAAACTTCATGGTTTTAAAAGATTGGGATTTAAATTTAAAGATTCGTTTAGTAGGGGAATGGCTCTTCGGACTTTTCTTTTGGATGCTTCTTCCGTTTATGGCAATATATTTTGCGGAAGAACTAGGGAAAACTACTGCTGGAATATTACTTGTATTATCGCAAGTATTATCTGTTTTTGCTAATTTAATAGGCGGTTATTTAGCGGATACGTACGGCCGTAAACGTATGATGGTGATTGCTACATTTGTACAAAGTATTGCCTTTGTACTATTTGCTTTTGCAAATTCACCGTGGTTGCAATCGCCTCTCTTAACATTTGTAGCTTTTTCTCTTATTGGTATTATGGGTTCTTTATATTATCCAGCGAGTGCAGCGATGGTTGCAGATCTAGTACCTGAAGAACAGCAAAGTAAAGTATTTGCGGTTTTTTATACAATGATAAATATTAATGTTGTATTGGGACCGATTTTAGGAGCGTTTTTCTTTTTTTCTTATCGTTTTGAGTTGTTAATGGCAAGCGTTATTATTAATTTTATATTAGCATTTGTATTACTTAAGTTTATAAAAGAAACGTTACCAGAGAATAAAATAAAAGTGGAAAAGCAAGGCGGATGGCTTACTGTTGTGAATGAACAGATAAAGAATTATCGAATTATTTTTCAAGATGGTGTCTTTCTGTTGTTCATCGTTGCAGGTATTCTTGTTGCTCAAACATTTACACAGATGGATTTATTGTTAGCTGTATACATAAAAGAAAATGTTCCTACGCAAGAATTTTTTAATCTAATGATAAATGGAGAGAAATTATTTAGTTGGATTATTGCGGAAAATGGATTTTTGGTTGCACTATTTACTGTATATGTAACAAGGCTAGCAAATTACTTTTCTGAGAGGACTATCTTTGTTTTATCTTCTTTTGCATATGGAATCGCAATGATTATATTTCCTCACACTATATCAGTCTGGGGCCTCGTTATTGCGATGCTCATTTTCACGTTTGGAGAGCTATTAGTTGTTGGAATTCAAAATAGTTTCGTTTCTAAATTAGCACCTGAACATATGCGAGGACAATATTTTGCAGCAGCAACACTTCGGTGGTCTATTGGCCGAACAATTGCGCCGATTGCGATTCCTTTAACAGTCTGGATAGGTTATCAATATACATTCTATATCATTGCGGTACTTGCGTTTTTGAGTGCGATTTTATATTATGCAATGTTTCAGCTGTTAAAAAATAAGGACATTAAAGTAAGCAAAGTAATGAATGAGTAAGCCTGGCGATATGAAAATAAATATAAAAGAGAAATACCTTTTTTTATAGGGCATTTCTCTTTTTCTGTTTGAGCATTATTATATATCAAATTATTAAAAATATATTAAGGTATTTACTTCATTCATCAGCGATAGGGTAGCTACTAAGAACTGAAAAAGAATTTGCCAATTTTTTTGCGAAAAGTAATGGCGGTTCTACTGATTGAACATGAATATACATGATTAATGGATTCATATATAACCAATGATTATGCAAGGCGCTAACAATAATTCCTTGTTGAGTGATTGATCGCATAAATGAGGGGATTTCTTCTTGCAAAACAGCAATTTCAGCTAAATTCAACGCATTACCACTTTGATCCAAAGATTCAAAGCCTACGCCGACAGGTATTACAGACATACTCGGTTTTCCTTGAACAAGCACCTTAAAATTGCGATGGAAAGATACTGAACAAGAATTTTGATTGATTTTACTTTTCCCTTTCAGAATTGTAGCAAATTGTTCGCATAGAAAGTTAATGTTGTGCATAAATGTATCCCTCCTCTATTAAACGGAATGGGAATTTTGATGAAAAAAGAGGTGTCACCATTTTTGTTAAACACCGTTTTGTCCTTTTTCTAATTAACACTCCAAAAAGAGAATGTTTTTATAACGATATGCATAAATTGTCTGTTTTAGAATGGAGAATAACAATGAGAAATGCATTAGAATTCATAAAGAAAAGTTACTGTATTCGATACACTTGTATGTATATCATTTTTAGATAATTAATGTTATTGGAAGAGCAACTGTTGGAAAAGATAAAGCTATACGATAATGAGGGCATAAAAAGTATAGAGCAGTGCAGAGGTAATCATGATATCTATGGTAAATATAGGGGTGAAATAACTGTAGCAGATTAAAAATGTATGTAAGATTATTTTTTGTACAAGGGAGTTTTTATGAAAAAAACGGATAAACAAAATAAAGGACTACTAAAAGGGTTAATGCTCATAACAAAAATAGCTTTAGCTTCTGGTGTGTCATGGGAATTAGCAAAAATGTTAGGATCAAAACACCCTTATTTGGCACCATTAACTGTTATTCTTTCCATGCAAGAAACTGTCCAGCATTCTGCCGCGTATGCTGTTTACAGAATTATCGGCACGATTTTTGGAATTACTGTTTCCGTTTCTATTATTAGTCAGTTAGAAGTAAATGGATGGACGATTGGATTTTTACTGTTAGGCGGTATGTTGCTTCCAGTTATATTTAGGGTTCATAAAACCATCATACATCAAGTAGCTTTAACCATTTTACTAGTGTTTGTCTTTGTACATAAAACGAATTATTATGTGTCAGATCGAATTAGAGATACGATCATAGGTGCGCTTATCGCCATTATCGTACATATGGTAATTTTTCCACCTAATTATGTGAAAGAAGCTCGTTCGACGTTAAATCAATTTGGATTGCATCTTGTACAGTTGTTTGAAAAGACGGCCCTTTGGGTAACTATTAACTGCGATCCTGTTACAGGACAACAATTAAGAGAGAGTACAGCAACTCTACTCCAGGAACTACATGATGTTCAAAAAGATTTTAAGCTAGCAGAAAAAAGTTTAAAATTAAATCCATTTACTAAAAATAAAAAACAAATTTTAAAACAAAACGAACAACTCCTTTCACAGCTAAAGACAGGGTATACCTATATTTCTGGCATACAAAACACATTCAATGACTGGTCCAAAACAAATATCATTTCAAAAGCTGATCAACAACTATGGACTGTTCAATTGCAAATGCTGGGGAGATACATAGAAAAGCAACTTAACAAAAGTTCAGAGAATCATCAAAACTTTAAATATACTCTAGACTTACTGGACCTTTCTTCGATTTCTGTCCAAGTTAATATCTCACCAGAATTAGAGCCCTATAGATATCAATTAAGTTTGTATAATGACACGCTTAAATTAATTCAGGAGTTAAAAAAGGATAATAGTAATAACTATATAAATACAAATTAAAAAACGACATAAAAACCTCGTTCTTTTTAAGGGAGGACGAGAGCAGCTGGCCGTGCATAGATGCGGTCAGTGCCTTTTCCTGCTAAAACAAAGTGAGGGAGCAAGTAGCGGTCATGCTGTATTCTGCATAGCAGTGATTTATATGTCGAAAAATTAATATGGATTTATATAGTAGGCTTCATTAAAGGTGAGGCCTTTTTCTTTTTTGAATGCTTTATTCAAACATATATACTCGTTTTAACTCGCAGTAAGGTCCCCGCAAGATGCAGAGAGAAACAAAGGAGGCGGGGGACATCTGCTAATATGTGCCGGCATCGACAAGGTTTCCATCAGTGGAGGAAAGAAAAAACCGACTGATGGAATTTTTACTTTATGTCTTAAAAATTTATATACCTGTTTTAGTGAGCGATTCCTCTTTCAAAATGATTCATTTCAACTAAGGTAAGAATGTAATCGTAATTATCAACCATTCTTATAATTTCATTGCGTTCGCTTTCTGTTAATTTCACATCTCTTAATCGTTTACATAGTTGAGATTTCTGGTTTTCTAATTGTTTCTTAATCTCATGATAGGTGTAAGAGCGTTTCATGTTACCATCCCTTTCCTTACATTTTCTACCTTCATTTTTATTATACGGATAAAAAACAGAAATAAGTGCATATCTCTTTGAAGATTTCGTGAAAATTCAGAAAACAAAAGTATGATACATCCTTCTCCTGAATACAATTCATTGAACTATGAATTTGTACTTATAAGTAGGGGTGGGGCTGATGCGATTGAATATGCAATCCCATCTTACAACAAAGATGGTATCTATCATTGATAATGGCTTACCAAAAACGACAGTACCGAAAAATGTTATTATTATTGGAGCGGGCATGGCTGGATTAGTGGCAGGATCCTTATTAAAGGATGCTGGTCATCGTGTGAAAATATTAGAAGCAAATAATCGCATTGGTGGGCGCATTTATACGATGAGAATGCCAGAAACAGGTTTATATCTAGATGTTGGAGCTATGCGGATTCCTTATACACATGAATTAACACTTGCTTATAATAAGAAGTTTGGTTTGAAGTTAAATCCATTTATTAATCGAAATGAAAGGGATATTATATACGCAAATGGTCGCAAAATTACATTGAAACAATATGAGAAAAATCCGAGTATTTTGCGTTATCCAGTTGCAGTGAATGAAGAAGGAAAGTCATCAGAAGAGTTGTTGATGTTAGCAATACAACCCATTCTTGATTTTATTAAAAGGGACCCAGAAAAAAATTGGAGTATTGTAGAGAAAGATTTCGGTCGGTATTCTACAGCAGAGTTCTTGAAGGATTATCCTCATCAATATAAGTTAGCTTTTTCACCAGCTGCTGTAGAAATGATAGGGGTACTTCTTGATTTAGAAGGATTTTTAGAAAGGTCTTTTGTAGAAACATTGCGCTTTATTTACATTTTACTGCAATCTACAGGGTTTTATGAAATTGAAGGCGGCAATGACGCGTTGCCAAAGTCTTTTTTACCACAATTGCAAGCTGATATTATCTTTCAGCAAAAATTAATGAAATTAGTGCAGCACGAAAAAGGAGTTACCGCATATTGTCGTAATGAAAAAACGTTTGAATATAGCAGTATTACAGGAGATATTGTCATTGTCACAATTCCGTTTACAACAATGAGATTTGTTGAAATAGAACCGTTTGATTCGGTTTCTCATGAAAAGCGGAAAGCGATTCGAGAACTACATTACATGGCTGCGACGAAAATTGGAATCCAATTTAAAAGTCGTTTTTGGGAAGAACAAGGTCAACGTGGTGGCCGTATTATTACGGATTTGCCTATTCGTTATGCATATTATCCAAGCTATGGAATTGGTACAAAAGGCCCTAGTATGGTACTGGGGAGTTATACATGGTCGTATGATGCACTATTGTGGGATGGTTTATCTGAAAGTGATCGTATTTATCATACTTTGCAAAATTTAGGTACTATACTTGGGAATCAAGTGTATGATGAATTTATTTCTGGTATATCGAAGAGCTGGACGTTAGATCCATACGCGTTAGGAGGGTTTGCAATCTTTCAGGCAACGCAAGAATCAGAATTGCAGCCTCACATTGTGAAACCAGAAGGGAGAATATATTTCGCAGGTGATCATACTACGTTGTATCATGGCTGGATACAAGGGGCAATTGAATCAGGAATTCGAAGTGCAGCAGAAATTAATCAATTACAGATGTGAAAAGGACATGAGAATGAATCTCATGTCCTTTTTGTGTACTTACGGAACAGGATGACCGTTTGAGCTTTCAAAGATGGTAAACCATTGCTGACGGTCCAATGTGAGTTTGGTTGCTTCAGCAGCTGTTTTGACACGTTCTAGCTTACCAGAGCCAACAATCGGTAACATATTAGCTGGATGAGCAAGTAGCCACGCATACATAATCGAATCAATGCCAGCAATGTCAAAATCAGCAGCAATTTTCTCTAGTGTGTGACGTAAGCGAAGTGTACGCTCACTTTCTCCTTTGAAAATTTCACCGCCAACAAGAGGAGACCATATCATCGGAGAAATTCGCTTTTCTTGGCACAGTTCAATCGTACCTTTTTCGAAATGCTCAAGTTGCATAACAGATGCTTCGATTTGATTTGTAATGAGCGGAAAATCTAAATACGAACTTAACATATTGAATTGGGAAGGCAGAAAGTTTGAGACACCAAAGTGTCGTACTTTTCCTTCTTGCTTTAAACGAGAAAGAGCTTCTGCAACTTCTACTGGATTCATAAATGGATCGGGGCGATGGATGAGCAATACATCGATATAGTCAGTATTTAGGTTTTGTAGTGACTGTTCAGCGCTTTTTATAATATGATCAGTAGTTGTATTATAGTGACCGACATAGCGATCTGGAAATTTAGGTGATTGAAGAGCGATTCCGCATTTTGTAACGATTTGCATGTTGTCACGTAAACTCGGTTTTAATTGAAGTGCTTTTCCAAATAAAGTTTCACATGTATAATCTCCGTAAATATCAGCATGGTCAAACGTTGTAATGCCCATCTCCATGCATGATTCAATGAAAGAGAGTAATTCCTGATCTGTCATGTTCCATTCTGCTAAACGCCAAAATCCTTGAATAATTCGAGAAAACTCTAGGTTTTGGGCCATTTGAATTCGTTCCATTTATGTAGGTCCCCCTTGTTGATGTGTATGAACTGATTCGGTATGAAAAGGTTTTCTTATTTACTATTATTATATATTTGTGAAGACATGCCTACAACTAATATGTTCTCTATAAATCTATTTTAATTTTCCAACATATAAGTCGTTGCTATACAGAATACAACATGGGCTACTCGCTTGCTCCCTTTGTTTTAAAACCTGGTATGTGGCAGGAAAAGACCCTGACCGCTCCTATGCATGACCACATACTCTCGCCCACCTAAAAAGAAAGTGGTTATTATATTGTTTTTTTAACTTGGATATATGTATATTCGAAAATCAAAAGACAACCTATGATATAATTATGTAATTAGACACATTACAAGGAGATGTAGAATCGTGATTCCAGTAACAATATTAACCGGGTTTCTCGGATCAGGGAAAACAACGTTATTAAATCGTATTTTATCTGAAGAACATGGTAAGAAGCTTGCGGTTATTGTAAATGAGATTGGGCAAATTGGTATCGATAATCAATTGATTATGAATGTAGAAGAAGAAATAATGGAAATGACAAACGGCTGTTTATGTTGTACAGTACGTGAAGATTTGCTTGTCGCATTAAAGCATTTACTAGAAGTAAAGGTGGAAGGGAAAATGGATTTTGAAGGTTTAGTGATTGAAACAACTGGACTCGCAAATCCAGGCCCTATTATTCAAACATTCTTTTTAGACCCTATTATTCAGTCGGCATACCAAATTAATGGTGTAGTTACCGTAGTAGATAGCTATCATATACAGAAACACTTTGAAAAAGGGTTAGAAGCAAAGGAACAAATTGCTTTTGCTGATATGGTATTAGTAAATAAATTAGATTTAGTTGAGCGGGAAGAAATGGAGAATTTACTTATTGAATTACAAGGGATTAATCCAACAGCAAAATTAATTCCAACAACAAATTGTGAAGTAGATATCCCTTCATTATTAGATATCCAAACATTTAAAACACGTGAAAAGTTAGAAATTTATCCGCATAAAGAACAGCATCATTTAGAAGGGGTAAAGTCCTTTGTACTAAGAGAAGAACGTCCTCTTGATCTACAAAAAATAAATGAATGGATGTCAGCTGTTGTACAAGAATTAGGAGAGTATTTATATCGTTATAAAGGTATATTATCTATTGAAGGAGTAGATCGCCGCGTTGTGTTCCAAGGCGTACATACGTTATTTGCAGCTACATATGACAGAGAGTGGCAAGAAGGGGAAAAGCGGGTCAGTGAGATTGTTTTCATTGGTAAAAATTTAAATAAAGAATGGTTTCAACAACATTTTCAAGAATGTATAAAATAAGCCTGCATTTGCAGGCTTATTTTATATTACCTTATGTAAGTTTTACTTTATCTAAAAGTAACTCCATCACAACGCCAACAACAGGACCTTCATCGTCAATATCACCAGTTAAATGAAAGCTAAACGATTCATATAGTTTCGTAGCTAATTTGTTGTTAGGATGAAGACTTAAATAAATCTTTTTGCATTGATATTTTTGTTGTAAATATGAAATTAATAAACGGAGAAATCGTTTCGCGTAGCCGTTTCCTTGAAAGTTGTGATCAATCATAAATCGGTCTAACCATATACTTTCATTTTTTTCGGAATACCATCCATACATTGCGTATCCAACAAGTGTATCGCTATCATACAAAGCTAGTGATGTTGCATTTCTTTCATATAACGATTCGGCTAAAGAAAATGCATTACTTTCAATAAATTGTCGTTGCTCCGCTGTTACGTCTAAGGCAGCTACTGAACGCCAATTCGTTGCTGTTACTTCACAAATGTGAAGATTCATAGTTCCATCTCACTTTCTTATAATTACAAACTACTATGGATAATTTTACTATACGATTTTTGTAAGTCAAGGCAATCTGGAAAGAGGTGGCATAAGAAAAGACCGCAGAAACATTTTTCAGCGGTCAGAAATGAATCGTTATATTAA
Organism: Bacillus sp. UNC322MFChir4.1; assembly: GCF_000746135.1. Lineage (NCBI taxonomy): Bacteria > Bacillati > Bacillota > Bacilli > Caryophanales > Bacillaceae > Bacillus > Bacillus sp. UNC322MFChir4.1. Next base: position 56,370 of record NZ_KN050815.1, on the reverse strand, counting down.
TTTGTTGCTTCTTTTAAAGTGTTAATGTTCTCTTCCATTAGTGTAAAGTAATCTTTATTCTTTTTCGCATCCTTATCGGAGATTGTTGCAAGATGATTTAAACGTAAAATTTTCGTTCCAGTTTCTTTTTGAATAACTTCTGCTACTTTTGGTGTAGAGAATGTTTCAAATAAAATATATTTTAATCCATGCTCTTTTGCTGTTGTTGTAATAGAAGCAAGTGCCTTTTGGGATGGTTCATCAGAAGCAGAAATACCTGCAATTGGAATTTGTTTTAAACCGTAACGTTGTTCCCAATATCCGTATGCTGCATGAGAAACTAATATTTCTTTCGTTTTTGCATGATCAGTAACTTCTTTAAATTGATTATCTAAACTTGTGAATTTTGTTTGCAATGCAGCAAAGTTTTTCTCAAATTCTGCTTTGTGCTCTGGTTGTAGTTCAACAAGTGCATTTTTAATTGCCTCAGCTTGTTTCATTGCAAGTGTTGGATCTAGCCAAACGTGAGGATCTTTATCATGATGATGTTCTTCTTTATGACCTTCCTCGTGTTCGTCTTCAGTTGAAGCTTGTAGTTGAATATCTTTTGATGCATTCACAACTTTAACATTTTCATTTTTTAATGTTTTTTCCATTTTTTCAGCAAATGGTTCTAATCCAGCTCCGTTGTATACGAATAAATCAGCTTTGGCAACTTGTACAGTCTGCTTTTGGCTTGGCTCATACGTATGAGAATCAGCACCTGGTGGATACATAGATGTTACTTCTACATAATCACCACCGATTTTTTTTGCGAAATCAGCTAAAGGGAAAATAGTTGTATAGACGGAAAGTTTACCATTTTTTTTATTTGCTGTATTATCTTTGTTTGAACATCCAGCAAATATAAGGGTAAACATTAGAACGAATGAAAATATAATTGATCTTTTCTTCATTTTGTTTGCCTCGTTTCTTTACTTTCTAAAATATATTTTCTCCACAATAAAAAGAAAGGATAACTTCCTTTTTGTAAAACGTAATAATTACGCTTTATGTTCCTGATTTAGTATAATACATCTTTGATAATGTTGCAATAAATAATAATGATTACGATTTATAATTTGTTATAAATTTGTCACAATGCTTTGGTTTATTTTTTTTGTTTTTGCATATATCCTGCTAGTCGCTTCATATAGTGTGATAGAGGGTGCAGAGAAGGAGATGAGCGAATGGGATATATAAGTGAAGCGGTTTTATTAATATTGGCTGTCATTTTTCCATTATCATGTGTACTATTCTTTTTAAAAGGACTTATTCGTAATTTAGGGGATCCAAGTAAAATTACTGAGATGCCAAAAGAAGAAAAAGAATAAACAAAGCGCTTGCATACAATAGTATGCTTTGCTTATGATAGAGAAAAAGATTAGAAGATAAAGAGGTATGGAAGAGGATGAAAACAAGAACAGCCTTAGTACTTGGAGCTAGTGGCCTAGTTGGACAAGAAGTGACACAGTTATTGCTTGATTCAGATTATTATGATTCAGTGACAATTTTTGTGAGAAAATCACTAGACTGGGAACATGAAAAGCTTCAACAAAAACAGGTAGATTTTTCGATTTTGGAACAATATAAAGAGTTTTTTGCTGTAGATGATGTGTTTCATTGTCTTGGTACGACAATGAAAAAAGCAAGGACGAAAGAAAGTTTTAAAAAGGTTGATTATGATTATACATTACGAGCAGCTCGTGTAGCGGAAGTACAAGGGGTACAAAATTTTCTTGTTATTTCTTCGTTAGGGGCAAATCCGAAGTCGCTATTTTTCTATTCACAAGTAAAAGGACAGATGGAGGAAGATATAAAAAAACTAGTCATAGGAGGCATTCATATTTTTAGACCCTCCCTTTTACTTGGAGAACGAGACGAGTTTCGTTTTGGAGAAAGAATGGGAGAAAAAATTTCGGGAATTATACCGTTTTTATTTAAGGGTTCTTTTTCAAAATATAAGCCGATTTCAGCAGAGCAAGTAGCGAAAGGAATGTATGTAACAGCGCTGCGAGAAGAGGCTGGGGTTCATATACATGAATCTTCGGAAATTGCTAAAATGAAATAAAAGTGGTTTTTACTAGAAATGTTTTTCTTATAGATAATATTGATTGTATACAATAAAGAAACTGCCCAAAATTACTATTTCGGGCAGTTTCTTTATTTAGAAGTATGTTTAAGTTTTCCTGGAGCACGGCTATATTGAAATGGTTCAGCTAATTCAAAACCTAGCTCATTCGCCGCTGTTCTTGGAAAGTATGGGTTCCGTAATAGTTCACGGCCGATAAAAATTAAGTCAGCAGCTCCTTGTGCCAAAATTTCTTCTGCTTGTACGCCGCTTGTAATAAGGCCAACAGCTCCTGTAGCAATTGAAACGTGTTCTCTTATATGTTTTGCATACGGAACTTGATAACCAGGGTACACATCGATATGTGCTGGTACAACAGCTCCTGAACTACAATCAATGAGACTAACACCTTGTTCTTTCATCCACTGTACAAACGTTACATAATCTTCTACAGTTAAACCTTCGGAATGATAATCATGAGCGGAAATACGAACAAATAATGGACCGCTCCATACTTCGTTTACCGCATTAATAATTTCGCGTAAAAAACGATAGCGATTTTCACAAGATCCACCATATTCATCTGTACGATGATTTGTGAGCGGAGATAAAAATTCGTTAATTAAATAACCGTGTGCACCGTGCAATTCAATAATATCAAATCCAGCTTGTTTAGCACGTTCTGCTCCGTTACGAAAGGCTGAAATTGTTTCGTTAATTTGTTTTTTGCTCATTTGTATTGGAGTTTTCATAGTGGAATCAAAAGGAATAGGTGACGGCGCAATAGGATCTGAATCAAGGACAGCTTTTCTACCGGCATGGGCAATTTGAATAGCTGCTTTCGCTCCGTGTTCACGAATCATATCGACGACTTGACGTAGACCGTTTATATGTTCATTGTCCCAAATGCCTAAATCTTTGTGGGAAATGCGGCCTTCTGATGTTACGGCTGTAGCTTCTAGCATGACAAGCCCTACTTGACCAGCCGCACGTGATGCATAGTGGACGAGATGAAAATTCGTTATTTTTCCGTCTTCGTTTTCAGAGGAGTACATACACATCGGTGACATCACAATTCGATTTTTTAGTGTAACATCTTTTATTGTATATGGTGAAAATAATTGATTGTTCAAAATAAGAATCCTCCTTAATTTTGTTAAATGAGCATATTTCAATGATAATTTCTTAACTTATAGAAGTGTTATTTTATTGTAGCACCTAGCTCCCTTTTTCCATAACAAAATGCTTTAAGAAATGATATGATGAGTCTATGTTTAGAGAATGACTGTGATTTCGATGTTTTATAATGAAAGGTTTAATAATAAATATAAGGAGAGGTGACGTATTTTTTATGTATCAAGCATATTATAAAAGCGAACTTGGATGGATTGAAGTAAAAGGGGATGAGAGCGGTATTTCTTCTATATTATTTGTAGAACAAAATCAAGAAGATGTTTCTCATCCAATTGTTGAGCAATGTATAGTGGAGCTAGATGAATATTTTCATAAGAAGCGAACGGAATTTACTGTCCCGTTACAAGCGAATGGAACTCCATTTCAGAAACAAGTATGGAACGCACTTTGCAGTGTTCCGTATGGAAAAAGTGCTTCTTATCTTGATATTGCAGAGAAAATTGGCAACCCAAAGGCTGTACGAGCAATTGGCGGAGCGAATAGTAGAAATCCGCTTTCGATTATTGTGCCTTGTCACCGGATTATAGGAAAGAGCGGGAAATTAGTAGGGTATGAAGGGGGACTTTGGCGGAAAGAGTGGCTATTAAAACATGAAGGGTTTTTAGATAATTGAATTATTTAAGTTAAAAAGCGATATAATACTCTTTTTCTTTTTAAGGGAGACGAGAGCATCTGGCCGTGCCTAGAAGCGGTCAGGTCCCTTTTCTGCCACATGCGAGTATAGTTCATGTTATGCTCTGCGTAACAGCGACATTTATGTCGGAAAATTAAAATAGAATCATGCAAATGATAAGATAGAGAAAAAGCTGGCGTATGTCCCTTTTTTATTTTTTAAAAGATAGTATTTTAAATTATCAGAAGATTATGTATAATACTATTCAAGAGTACTTGATCTTATTTTTAGTTGTTATATAGGGAAAGAGGGGAAATGGCTTATGAAGAAGAAGGTGTCACTTATTACAGCACTTGCACTTTCTACGAGTGTGTTGGTTGCAGGATGTGGAAGTGGGGAGAAAGCATCAACAACTGAAAAGGGAAAAGAAGGGAATGCAGTACTAGCTGATAAACAAGTATTAAATTTACTTGAAACAGCAGAAATTCCTTCTATGGATACATCAAAGTCAACTGATACAGTATCATTTCGGGTATTTGTAAACGCGATGGAAGGATTATACCGCTTAGATAAAGAGAACAAACCGACACCTGGTATGGCTAAAGACGTGAAAATAAGTGAGGATAAGAAAACATACACATTTCATTTACGCGATGCAAAGTGGTCGAATGGAGAACCCATAAAAGCACAAGACTTTGTATTTGCTTGGCGTCGTGCTGTTGATAAAGCGACAGCATCAGAATATGCGTTTATTTTGTTCGATGTTAAAAATGCTGAGAAAATTAATAAGGGAGAATTGCCACTTGAACAGCTTGGTGTTACGGCAAAGGATGATAAAACATTAGTGGTTGAGTTAGAGAAACCTACACCGTATTTTCTAGATCTTACAACATTCCCAACATTTTTCCCATTGAATGAAAAATTTGTAAAAGAACAAGGTGACAAATACGCATTAGAATCAGATAAGTTATTATATAATGGACCATTTATGATGAGTGAATGGAAGCATGAACGAAGTTATCAGTTAAAGAAAAATCCAAACTATTGGGATAAAGATAATGTGAAGTTAGAGGAAATTAATGTAAGCGTTGTAAAAGAAACATCAACAGCTGTAAATTTATATGATAGCAACCAAGTAGATCGAGTTATTTTAAGTTCGGAATTTGTTGATAAATATAAGAAAAGTGATGAATTTAAATCGGAATTAGATTCACGTATGTTTTTTATTCGTTTTAATCAGAAAAATCAGTTTTTTTCGAATAAAAAAGTGCGTCAAGCTATTGATTTAGCATATGATAAAAAGGGAATTGCAAATGTGATTTTAAACGATGGATCATTACCTGCATATTACTTAGTAGCACAAAAATTTACAAAAGGACCAGATGGAAAAGACTTCCGCGAAACAAATAAAAACTTTCATGATGGTAAAGATAATGCAGCAAAAGCAAAAAAACTATGGGAAGAAGCGAAAAAAGAGTTAGGGCAAGATACAATTACAGTTGAAATGTTGAACTATGATAAGGATAACTTGAAAAAAGTTGGAGAATATATTAAAGCAGAATTGGAGAAAAACTTACCTGGTTTGAAAGTGAATATTAAACAGCAGCCGTTTAAACAAAAGTTAGATTTAGAAAAGAAATTAGAATATGAGTTCTCTTTATCAGCATGGGGCCCAGATTATCCAGATCCAATGACATTTATTGATATGTTTATTACAGATAGTGCATTTAACGAAATGGCATATTCTAATAAGAAATATGATGAACTAGTTGCGAAAGCAAAAGGTGAGTTGTTAACCGATGAGAAAGCACGATGGAAGGCTCTTTCTGAAGCAGAGAAAATTTTATTTGATGATGCAGCCATTTCTCCGGTTTATCAGCAGGGCGTTGCTTTTCTTGAGAAATCCAAGGTGAAAGGAACTGCTAGGCATACATTTGGAGGAGATTTTAGTTATAAATGGACATATATTACAAAAGAATAGTACGATAAAGATGCGCGAATATTGCGCATCTCTTTTTTACTGTGAGGAGATAAGGAGAATGATAAAAGGAATGAATCATCTTTGCTTTTCTGTTTCAAACTTAGAGGAATCTATACAATTCTACGAACGAGTGTTGGAAGGGAAGTTACTTGTAAAAGGTAGAACACTTGCCTATTTCGACCTGTGCGGAATGTGGGTTGCATTAAATGAAGAAAAGGATATTCCAAGAAGGGAAATCTATCAATCGTATACACATATTGCGTTTTCGATAGAAAAAGAAGATTTTACAGCTTTATTACATCGTCTTGAAGTGAATAAAGTACATATTTTACAAGGAAGAGAGCGTGATGTACGAGATTGCCATTCTATTTATTTTACAGACCCAGATGGACATAAATTTGAATTTCATACAGGGACGCTGCAAGAGAGATTGCAATATTATAAAGAAGAAAAACCGCATATGTTGTTTTACTAAATATAGAAAAGGGGGAGAGGGCTATACATGTACTTGTTGTTGGTGGAACTGGTATGTTACAGAAAGTATCAAAGTGGTTTACTGAGCAAGAGCTTCATACTTCTGTAATCGGTCGAAACATAAAACGCCTAAAGGAGATGCGGAATTCATGTGATACTCCTGAAAGAGTTACATGTTTAGAGGTTGATTATCATAATAGTGATGAGTTGCGTGTTAAAATTAAAAATTCAATTCAAAAAAACGGACCAGTCACGCTTGTAGTTGCTTGGATTCATTCAACAGCTGTAGATGCATTGCAAATCATTAGTGAGGAGATTGAAACATTTTCGAAAGAATGGGAATTGTTTCATATAATTGGAAGCAGTGCTTATAAATCAGGAGAAAAAATAAGATGCTCTTCTTTATGTAGATATTATCGAATTATATTAGGTTTTATAGTAGAAGAAAAACGTTCGAGGTGGTTAACACATGATGAGATTGCGAGTGGTGTTATAGCCGGAATTCAACACAAACAACGGGAATGGATTGTCGGAACATTAGAACCATGGGATGCTAGACCGAGTTGGTAAAGGAGAAAATGATGATGAAAACAATGTTATATATTACGCGTCACGGGGAAACAGAATGGAATGTAGAAAAAAGAATGCAAGGCAGAAAAAATTCAAATTTAACGGAAACTGGAATACTACAAGCAAAACAATTAGGGAAACGTATGCAAGATATGCAGCTTGATGTTATTTACAGCAGTCCAAGCGGAAGAACAATGCATACAGCTCAGTTAATTAAAGGAGACAGAGATATTCCAATTGTAGCAGATGAACATTTATATGAAATTGATATGGGAGTTTGGGAAGGGCAAACACAAGTTGAATTACAAGAGAAATATCCGAAAGAGTTAGATTTATTTTGGAATGCACCACATCAATATGAATCTAACTCAGGTGAAAGTTTTTATGCCGCGAGAGAGCGTGTATTAAAGGGGCTCAAATACATTCTTCAAAAGCATGAGGGAGAAAGTGTTTTAATAGTTTCTCATGCTGTTACAGCGTTACTTATGATGGGACACTTTGAGCGACGTTCTATTGAAAAAACATGGGATGGTCCCTTTATGCACAGTACAAGTTTAAGTATGATTGAAGTTAAAGAGGGAGAAAGTACAGTTCATTTATTTGCTGATATTGCGCATTTTGAAGAAGTGTAAAGGTTTATAAGGAGAAATTCCCATTCTTTTTGGGAGAAGTAATCTGTTTTAATAGATAAATAGACCGCTTAAAGCGGTCTATTTGCATTTTTGAAAAAGCGAAGGATATTTTTTCTATGTTATAGAGTTGGATTAAATTATATATTATATTAGCGACCAGAACGGCAAGAACGAGAGCGACCAGAACGGCAAGAACGAGAGCGACC
>NZ_KN050815.1:0-48224 GCF_000746135.1 Bacillus sp. UNC322MFChir4.1 | reverse complement strand
AGAACGGCAAGAACGAGAACGTTTAGAACGGCAAGAACGAGAACGATCGGAGCGGCAAGAACGAGAACGTTTACGGTTGGATTTAGGCTCTTGGTTTAGAAAGGTTTCCATTCCTGTCGCTTTTATCTCTTCCACTGCTTTTTGAATGTCGTCTTTTGAATACATTTATGAAAAGCCTCCTTAATAAAAAATGAGATTTTATTTATTTTTGAATTTTGAATAATGAACTTTCTATAAATAGGGTATGTCGACTAGATAAATTGTGTTTGTTCTTTTTGAAAAATGGTGTTATACCCTAAAGAAAACAGACTGTGATAGGTAGCCAACTATTTATGAATTAGTATATTGATCTTTTTGACCTGCAGGAGTGATACGAGGTTTTAGAAGATTTACAGATTTTTGAATATCACAGTTTATAAAGAATACCTCCTTATTTTAGTAATTTGAAAAAGAAATTCTTTTCGTACTATTACATAATGAAGAATTTATTTTTTTGCATCGGAGAAGCATATATGGCTGATAAAAATGAAATTATGGCGGATGTGACAATCGGAAAAAAAAAGCATACATTGATTGTAGATGAAAGAGAGGGGAAGGGAGAAAATGATACCTTCTTATGATTTTTTTATTCATCCAATGTATATTGTCGAGTTACGAAAAGATGTTTGGTCTGATGATCCTGTTCCAGCTAAGTTAACATATAATAAAAGAAAGTATGATGTTGATATCGTATATCGCGGCTCTCATATTCGAAAATTGAAGAAAAAATCATATCATGTGAAGTTCTATAAACCAAAATTTTTTCAAGGTGTGAAAGAGCTGCATTTTAATTCGGAGTTTAACGATTCTTCTTTAATACGGAATAAGTTATCACTAGATTTTTTTTCAGACATTGGTACGTTATCGCCAAAGGCGCAACATGTTCTTGTGAAGGTTAATAATCGATTTGAAGGAGTTTATTTACAGTTAGAATCGGTAGATGAAGATTTTTTGCGAAAACGAAAATTACCAAATGGTTCGATTTACTATGCAGTCGATGATGATGCGAATTTTTCATTAGTGAGTGAGTTAGATAAAGATATAAAAGCGAAATTGTCCTTAGGGTATGAGGTGAAGTATGGAAATGAACATAGTGAAGAACACATTAGCGAATTTATCTATCAACTGAATACGATTTCCAGAGCAGCTTATGAAAAAGAAATTGTAAAATATGTGGATGTTGATAAATATTTAAGATGGTTAGCGGGTGTTGTATGCACACAAAACTTCGATGGATTTGTGCACAATTATGCGCTCTATCATAATGAAGACACAAAGTTGTTTGAAATGATTCCATGGGATTATGATGCAACGTGGGGACGAGATGTACAAGGCCGAAAGATGGATCATGATTATGTTCGTATTCAAGGGTTTAATACGTTAAGTGCTAGATTACTTGATGTTGATGTATTTAGAAAGCAATATAGAAAAATTTTGGAAGATATACTCTCTCATCAATTTACAGTAGAATATATAAAACCGAAAGTAGAAGGAATGTACGAAGAACTTCGTCCACATATTTTGCAAGATCCGTATGTGAAATCGAAAATAGATGTGTTTGATAGTGAGGCAAGTTTGATTTTTCAATATATAGAAAAGCGTCATGAATTTATACGAGAACATTTAGATGAATTATGAAGGCGAAAAAAAAAGAGATTGAACGATCAATCTCTTTTTTGTTATATAATTAAGAATAATCTAAATTGAAGAAGGTGAAATGATGGAAATAAAGTGGATCGAATGGGTCAAACAAATACAGGCAATCGCGCAGGCGGGATTAGCATATTCAAAAGATGTATATGATATAGAACGTTTTCAAGAGCTTCGAAAATTATCGATTGAAATGATGTCACATTATACAAAAACGGATTGGGAAGTAGTCGAGAGTTTATTTGCAAGTGAAACGGGTTATCAAACTCCAAAAGTAGATATACGAGCAGTCGTGTTTCAAGAAGGAAAGTTACTTTTTGTAAAAGAAAAAAGTGATAGGAAATGGGCACTTCCAGGTGGGTGGGCTGATATTGGATATACACCTACGGAAGTTGCGCAAAAAGAAGTTTTTGAAGAAGCAGGTTACAAAGTAGACAATTTTCGTTTGTTATCTATTTTTGATAAACAGAAACATCAACCATCACCTTCTGCAATTGATGTATATAAAATATTTATTAGTTGTGAAATAGTAGGTGGTGAAAGACAAATCGGTATTGAAACAGAAGATGTTCGCTTTTTTGGAGAAGAAGAATTGCCAGAACTCTCAATAGGAAGAAACACAGAATGGCAAATCCGACAAATGTTTGCTTATATGAAAGATCCGAATAAAGAAAGATTGGTTGATTAAAATATTTCTTTGTGAAGAATTAGTAAATTTTTGATAACTTGCTTGTCTTTTGGAATGATTTCTAGTAATCTATATTCCATCGTGCACTTTTTCCTTTTGAAATAGAAAAGGTAAGTATGTTTTTTTATTATTGCATAATTTTATACTATAAAGTAGTAGCATATTGGCAAGGGTAGATTTTTATGAAATAATAAGAAAGTGTGTGTGCGTAGAAAAAAGGAGATAATGAAGAATGTTAGCAAATTTGGTTGAACAGTTACTACAATTTTTTATAAGTTTAGGCTATTCCGGGATTGCGTTAGGGCTGATGATCGAAATTATTCCGAGTGAAATTGTATTATCTTATGCGGGTTATTTAGTTGCTAAGGGAGAAATTAATTTCGTTGGGGCAGTAATTGCCGGGACGATTGGTGGAACGTTAGCACAAATTTTCTTGTATTGGCTTGGATATTACGGCGGACGTCCATTTGTTGAAAAATATGGTAAATATATATTGATTAATAAGAAACATTTAGATGTAGCAGAAGAGTGGTTTAATCGATATGGTGCAGGCGTAATTTTCTCTGCGCGCTTTATCCCATTTGTACGTCATGCAATATCGATTCCAGCAGGACTAGCTAAAATGTCATTGCAACGATTTACAGTATATACAGTACTCGCGATTATTCCGTGGTCTATCCTGTTTATTTATTTAGGTGAAAAACTTGGTGGGAATTGGCGTCATATTAAAGAATATGCTGCTGATTACACGCATTATTTCATCGCAGGGGCGATTCTTTTTATTGCTGTATACATAGGTATGAAATTATTGAAAAAAAGAAAAACAGTTCGTTAAAGTCAATGAGTATTCATTGGCTTTTTTCTTTGTTTGTCCCGCTATTTGCGGGAAGTAAGATGCAAACTTAAGGTTCTGAGTGATTAAAGTTTTATCTTATATCAGTTCTAAAAGAAGCAAGTTGTCCATATTGTGTAGTAAAACAGTATAGCGGAGGAGTTTCATGAAAGGATCACCGTTTTTACGCGGAACATTCTTTTTAACAATGGCAACTATGATTTCGAAAATGTTAGGTTTTATATATGTTATTCCTTTTACAGCGATGGTTGGAACGGGAGGATATGTATTATATACATATGCTTACCGTCCTTATACAATTATGCTTAGTATCGCAACGATGGGACTTCCTTTAGCTGTCTCTAAAATGGTATCTAAATATAATGAATTAGACGATTATTATACGGTGAAACGAGTATTAAAAAGCGGGCTTATTTTTATGGGAGGTATGGGAGTAATATCGTTTTTATTGTTATATTGTTTAGCTCCCTATCTAGCAAAGGGTGTTATAGATAGCGGAGATCAAACAGGTAATAGTGTAACAGCTGTTACATATAATATTCAAATTGTAAGCTTTGCTTTACTAATTGTTCCTTCTATGAGCTTATTACGTGGATTTTTTCAAGGGTTTCAATCGATGGGGCCATCTGCTTTAAGTGTAGTAGTGGAACAGTTTTTTCGAATGTTAACAATCTTAATTGGAAGTTTTGCAGTGCTTCATATAAACAAAGGATCAACAGCGGTGGCGGTTGGAGTTGCTACGTTTGGTGCTTTTGTAGGAGCTGTAGCAGGACTTGGAATATTAATTACATATTACTTAAAGAGAAGACGGCATTTAAAGAAAAAAGAAAATATGAGTGTTCCGCAAACAACAAAATCATTTTTCGCACTGTATAAAGAATTATTTGCATATTCTATTCCATTTGTTGTTATTGGTCTTGCAATTCCCTTGTATCAAACAATTGATACATTTACAATTAATAAGTTATTAATGCAAATGGGATATTTACAGCGAGAAGCGGAAAAAATAAATGCTGTGATTGGGCTCGTACAAATGGTAGTGTTAATTCCAGTTTCGGTTGCTACAGCTTTTAGTATGTCACTCGTTCCTGAGATGACGAAGGCGTATATAGCTAAAAATGACCAGTTATTATATAAACATTTTACAAGAACAAACTTGCTCGTAGTATTTCTAACGATTCCAGCATCGTTAGGAATGATGGTTTTAGCTGAACCAGTATATACATTACTATTTGGGACAGGAAATGATCCTGCGCTAGGAAGTGTGATTTTACGCTATTACGCACCGGCTTGTATATTATTTTCGTTATTTTCTGTAACAGCAGCTATGCTACAAGGGATTAATCAACAGGGAAAAACAGTAATTGGTTTACTTATAGGAATCGGGATCAAAATTGTATTAAACATTGTGTTACTTCCACAGTTTGACTATATCAGTTTTATTATTGCGACGTATGCTGGTTATACTGTTTCTGTTTCGTTTAACTTGTGGATACTTTCTAAATATGTTATAAAGACAACATAATGTCTATAAAAGACAGAGAATGCTCTGTCTTTTTCTATTTGAATAATTTGTGAAGAAAAGCGTTTTCAAAACAATTTTCTATTGAAATCTCTTCATTTGTTTCATATGCTGAAAATGGCGGTTTAAAATAGACTGTTATTTCAAAGTGAGGTTGGTTCCTACATGTAAAAAGAATCGGGGTGATAGTATGTTAAATATTTATTTAACAGACCGAAACGGAAAACTACAAGAGATCGAGGAGATTCAAAAGGGCTGCTGGATTAATGTACTCCATCCAACGGAAGAAGAAATTCAATTTTTAGTTCAAACATTAAATGTTGAACTGGACTTCATTAAAGATCCCTTGGATGATGAAGAACGTTCGCGTATTGAAAAAGAAGATGATAATGCTTTAATTATCGTCGATATTCCAACAGTTAGACATGACGAAGAAGGAAATTCAATGTATGATACGATTCCGATTGGTATGATTGTCATGCCGGAATGTTTTGTTACAATTTGTTTGGAAGAAAATCCGATTTTTGAACGTTTTATTAATCAACGTATTAAAGAATTTTATACTTTTAAAAAGACACGTTTTGCACTGCAGCTCTTATACACGATTTCTACTTATTATTTACGTTATTTAAAACAGATTAATCGAAAAACAACCGATTTAGAGCATGAGCTCAATAAATCGATGAAAAATAAAGAGATTTTTACGTTATTAGGGCTTGAAAAAAGCTTAGTGTACTTTACGACATCTTTAAAGGCAAATAAGATTGTGATTCAAAAATTAATGCGCAATAATACATTTTTAAAAATGTATGAAGATGATCAAGATTTACTTGAAGATGTATTAATTGAAAATAAGCAGGCAATTGAAATGGCCGAAATATATAGCCATATTTTAAGTGGTATGATGAATACATTCAGTTCTGTCATTTCCAATAATTTAAACAGTGTTATGAAGTTTTTAACTTCTATGACAATCATATTATCAGTACCAACAATGGTTTCTAGTTTTTTTGGAATGAATGTTCCAGTTCCTTTAAGCGAAAATCCTCATGGGTTTTTAATGGCCATGATTATATCGGCGGTATTATCTTGCTTAATGGCCTTTGTTTTTTGGAAGAAACGTTATTTTTAATATGAAATTCAGCTGTTTTGGAACACTTCCAAAACAGCTTTTTTACTATAAAGTATTGATAAATTAGCTTTTTTGTTCACTGCTATTCATGAATTGATGGAATGAAACATGTATAATATTCCATTTAGGTTAATTTTTATAACTACTTGTTCAATCTACAGATTACAGTTACAATTACATATTGTTAATGAAAAGATGGGGGATATGCATCATGGAAATGTTTCATTTACCAAAAGCGTTCCTGCAAATGAATACGATTTTTATTTCAATATTAATTGAAGCACTGCCATTTGTATTAATAGGTGTATTTATTTCAGGATTCATTCAAATGTTTGTGACAGAAGATATGGTAGCAAGGTGGATGCCAAAGAATCGTTTTCTGTCTGTCTTATTAGCAGTTTTTCTAGGGATGATGTTCCCTGGGTGTGAGTGTGGAATTGTTCCGATCGTTCGGCGCCTTATTGGGAAAGGAGTACCACCATACGCAGGGATTGCCTTTATGTTGACTGGACCCATTATTAATCCTGTCGTTTTATTTGCGACATATGTAGCGTTTGGGAGTAGTATGCATATGGTTTGGTATCGCGCTATTGTTGCTATTATTGTCGCTATTATTGTCGGACTTGTCTTATCGTTTATGTTTAAAGACCATCAACTACGGAATACTAATTTTCCGGTGGTAAATCATAATCGACCATTCCGTGAAAAATTTTGGGACGTATGTACACATGCTGTCGAAGAGTTTTTCTCAATGGGAAAATTTTTAATTATTGGTGCGCTTATTGCAGCAAGTGTACAAACTTTTGTGAAGACCTCTACACTCCTTACAATTGGACAAGGGCCGTATTCTTCACCACTTGTTATGATGGGACTGGCGTTTATTTTGTCGTTATGTTCAGAAGCTGATGCGTTTATTGCATCTTCATTCCAAAGCACATTTTCAACAGCGTCTCTCGTTGCGTTTCTTGTGTACGGACCGATGGTAGATATTAAAAATATGTTTATGATGCTTGCAACTTTTAAAACACGTTTTGTTATTATTGTTGTTGTTTTAATTACAGTTGTTGTTTATGCAAGCTCACTACTCATTTATGCGATGGGGTGGTAATTAATGTTTCGCGCTTATATTTTACTTGGATTTACAATTTTATTAGCACAACTTCATATTTCAGGAGATATTACAAAATATATCAATATGAAATATGCGTATTTATCAAAAACAGCAGCGATTATTTTAGGATTTTTAACTGTAATCCAAATGATTATTGTATTTCAAAAAGAGCATGGTAAACATAATCAAGATCATAACCATGATCATGAATGTGGATGTAATGAAAGTCACTGTGGTCATGATCATTCAAAAGACGAAAATACATGGTGGAAACGTACAATTGCATACACACTATTTTGTTTTCCGATCATTTCGGGACTCTTTTTTCCGATTGCAACGTTAGATTCTGACATTGTAAAAGCAAAAGGGTTTCATTTCCCTGTTGCGCAACCAGAAAGTAAAGATCCGTTTATGAATCGACAGTTTTTAAGACCAGATACAAGTATTTATTATGCAAAAGAAGGATATCGAGAAGTGATGGAAAAAGAGAAAAAGCAATTTGTAGCAAAAGATAAAATTGCTTTAGAAGATACAAACTTTTTGAAAGGAATGGAAGTTATTTATAACTATCCTGGTGAATTTACAGGTAAAACAATTTCTTTTAAAGGTTTTGTCTTTCGTGATGATTCTGCTAAAAAAGAACAATATTTTTTATTTCGCTTTGGAATTATTCACTGTGTTGCTGATTCGGGTGTATATGGCATGCTGGTCAAGAAACCTGAAGATGCCCAGTGGAAAAATGATGAATGGATTCAAGTCGAAGGAACAATTTCAACAGAGTTTTATCAACCGTTTCATGCAAATATCCCTGTATTAGAAGTTACAAAATGGAACACAGTAGAATCTCCAAAAGAACAATATGTATATCGAGGAGCCGATTGATAAAGTCGGCTTTTTTTAATGTAAAGCAGATAAGGGAGAATATATCCATTTTAATTTTTCGATATAGAAGTCATTTCTATGCAGTATACAACATGACCGCTTCTATGCGTGACCAGATCCTCTCGTCCTCCTTAAAAAGAAAGTTTTTTTGCTTTAATTGTTAACTTGTATATACAGAAAAAGAACATCTAAACATTAGATGTTCTTTTTCATAGTTTTTTTGTCTACATAAGTGTTGTATGGAGCATTTAGCTAATTAGCAAAAACATGCAGCACCAACAATAATTAAGAGGATAAATAATACAACAACTAACGCAAACCCGCCGCCGTGATGTCCAAAGCCCATTGTTTTTTCCTCCTTTAGTTATAAAGTACATAATACAATATGCACTTTTATAATGCTTTGACTGGGATATATGCCATATAAAGACGTTTTTTTTTGTATAAGGAAAGAGGAAGATGGAAATATATAAGAATAGTGATTTAACAATGTTGTCTCGTTATTAAAGTATGTCGTATAAATTACGGGGGTTCTAGAGCTAAAGTATATTAACATTTAGATGGTTTTTTCATGGAACAACTACTTTAATTGATGATGGATTTTTAGCAGACCAGACAATTTTTGAAAACATAAGTATAGGAGAGTTTTGTAAGATTCACAAAAGTTCTGTCGTTCTATTTCGAGCATACATATCAATAGAGAGGAGGAAATATTGAATGGAGCATATTGAGAAACTCATGGATTATAGTTATGAAGTCATATGTGTGATTGGTGAATATATGAATGAAGTACGAGATCATGAATTAAAGGAATTGCTACAAAAACATTTACCATACTTATTGCAGGCATACAATGAACAAATTAACTTTCAAGAATGTGAAAATGTACAGCATATCATTTACCAATATCCACTTTTATCCTCAATGGAAATGATTCATACGACCTACAACGGACAAAAAAGTGATATAGAAATTGCTATTTCGTATATTTCATATTTAAAACGGTTAGCACTTGAATATGCACAAGTAGCAATACAAGTAGCAAATCCAGAATTTCGCTCTTTTTTAGAAAGTTGTTTCTTGAAAATGAACCGAAATGCTTACAGTGTATGGCAATATGTAGTGAAAAAAGAATATAGCATACAAGAAATGATAGATGAAGAGAAATATGGGTGAAAAAGACAGTGATATCGCTGTCTTTTTTAATTAATCTGTTAAAATTTTCCATATTCTCAAAAGACAAAACCTGATTAGTATCACAATCCTATGAATTAAAATGTTATATAAGTCTGTTTTTATGTTTCGACATATAAATCGCTGCTTTGCAATATACACCATGACCTGCACAAAACCTCGCATGTGGCAAGAAAAGACCTTGACCGCTCCTCTGCATGGCCAGATACTCACGTCCTCCCATAAAAAAGGGGTTTTATGTCGTTTTTTAACCTATATATAGTTAAACCTTAGAAAATTAACAATGATTTACTATTTCTTTACTAATCTATAATATTTCCTTTAAAAAAGAGAAGTAATATGAGTATGTACATATTCTATCAAAAGGAGGAAAAGCAAATGAATAAATGGGTTAAATCGTTAACAGCCGTTGCACTTGCTAGCTCTTTATTTGTGGTAGGTTGTAGTAAGAATGAGGAAAAGAAAGATGAGACGACGCAACAAGAAGGTAAGACAACTGAAAAAGAAACGAGTGGAGAAGTAAAAGATAAAAACTCGAAAGATAGTTCTTCAAGCTCCACTGAAAAGAAATAAATGTTATATGATGATAGAAGCTTTCTCGATCAATGAGAAAGCTTTTTTGTTGTGTATTTTTGTTTCTTCAGAAATAATAGAGAGAGCGAAAGGGTGTGAGTTAGTATGAATATATGTTTATTTGGGGCAACAGGTCGAGTTGGAGTCGGAATTTTAAAATTTGCATTACAGGATAATCATAAGGTGACAGCGCTTGTGAGAAATAAAGAGAAGCTACAAATACAACATGAGAATTTTCGTGTAATAGAAGGAAATGTATGGAATGAAGAAGATGTGAAAGAGTGTGTAAAGGGAGCAGATGTTGTAATTAGTGCACTTGGTACCGATGGAAACGGCACGTTATCAAAAAGTTTGCCGCATATTATAGACGCTATGAACGAGGAAGGGATTATAAGAATTATAACAATTGGAACGGCTGGGATTTTGCAGGCACGTGTGAATCCGCAATTATATCGCTTTCAATCCAGTGAATCACGTCGAAAGACAACGGCTGCAGCGGAAGACCATGTAGCGGCCTATTTAGCTTTAGCGAATAGCAAATTACAATGGACGATTGTCTGCCCAACACACTTAATAGATGGAGAAGAAACAACTATTTATCGTACTGAAGAGGATATGTTACCGCTAGATGGTATGAAGATCACAGTTGGAGATACAGCCCATTTTGTTTATCAATTACTTTATCATGATATTCATTATAAAAAACGAGTTGGCATTGCCTATTAAAAAGCCATCCTTATGATAAGGATGGCTAAAAAAGAATATAACATACAAATATAATAATCATAATGGTTTGTAAAATCGCTTTAGCTATCGTGCTGCTTAAAAATCCGATGACAGTTGCAACCCCGACCATAAAGGCTTCATTCACAGCCTTTTTATGCATTAATTCTGTTGCGAAAACGGAAAGGAATGGGATAATAATCAGCCCAAATGGCGGAAAAAAGAATGATCCAACAATTATCGAAACTATACCGATACGTTCGCTCCATTTTGTACTTCCATACTTTTTTAAGAAATAGCTATTCGTAATAAAATCAGCTATGAAAATAATAATTGTAAATATAATTTGAACAATCCAAAATGACTTTGTTAATTGTAAGTCGTTCATACCGAATTGATAAATGAAAAATCCCGCCCATAAAGCGAGTATACCTGGAATGATTGGGTAGATGAACGCGATAAATGATATGATAAAACAAGCGATAATACATATTGTTAATAAGAAATTCACGGCGTAACTCCTTTTTGTATATCCATTTTACTAACCGCAATTTTTTTTACTTGATGTCCATCTATTGCTAATGCTTTAAATTGATAATTTTCATATTGAATCATATGACCAGGGTCAATATTTATGTCAATGGTTTGTGATAAAAACCATCCTCCAATTGTATCTAAATCACTATCATCAATATGAAGGCCAAACATATCATTTACATCAGAAATGAGTACTTTTCCATCAAGTACCGTTAATGTCGGATTACGTTTTTCAATCATTGGTGTTTCATCAGTGTCAAATTCGTCTTGTATTTCTCCAATAATTTCTTCGATAATATCTTCCATTGTAAGAAGGCCTGCAGTTCCACCGTACTCATCCATAATAATTGCTAGTTGAACGCGGTTTTTTTGTAGGTGAATGAGCGCCTTTTTTATTGGTACGGTTTCAAATACTGTTAAAACAGGATGTATGTATGATTGTAGCGGTTTGCAAATTCCTTTTGTTTGATCATGGAAGATTTCTTTAGTATTAATTATACCGACAACATCATCTTTATCTTTTCCGATAACTGGATAACGTGTGTATTTTTCAGTGGAGATAATCTCCATATTTTCTGCTAATGAATTTTCAGTTGATAAACAGATCATTTCAGTACGCGGAACCATAATCTCTTTTGCAACTCGATCATCGAATTCAAAAATATTGTTTACATATTTGTATTCCGATTGATTAATCTCTCCACTCTTATAGCTTTCACTTAAAATAAGACGTAACTCTTCTTCAGAGTGAGAAAGTTCATTTTCTTTTACTGGTTGTAATCCCAATAGTTTTGTGAAAAAGAGTGCTGTACTATTTAATAACCAGATAAAAGGATACATTATTTTATCGAATAGAATTAAAGGTCTTGCGAACTTCAATGTAATTTCTTCCGCTTTTTGAATAGCAAATGACTTTGGAACGAGCTCACCAAGTACAACATGAAAGAACGTAATCATGCTAAAGGCTATAACAAAGGATAACGTATGCGCCACCCTACCTGTTATATTTATTTTTTCAAAAAGCGGCTTTAATAAATGTTCCACGGTAGGTTCACCAAGCCAACCGAGACCTAATGAGGTAATCGTAATACCAAGCTGACAAGCAGATAAGTATACATCTAAATTTGAAATAACTTTTCTTGCTAGAATTGCTTGTTTGTTGCCTTCATTAGCAAGTTGGTCAATCCGACTTTTGCGTACTTTAACAACAGCAAACTCTGACGCAACGAAAAATCCAGAAATAAGAATGAGTAAAGCGATGAGGAAAAGTTTTAATATGTCCAAGGATATTCTTTATTCTAAAATTAGAATAAAGATGTCACCTCCTGAATAAAAGTATTACTTTAATAATATATGGAAAAGGAAAGAATAGTCAAAGAATGTAAAGAAAAAGTAATATTTTAGTAAAAAACAGTTATAAGGGGGAGCAAAGAGCTGATAAAAGGTTTGATTTATTGGTCCTTATTGCGATTTTAAAAAATGGAATCGCTAATAAGGACCTCAATCGGATAACTAATGAATCGTTTGAAGAAAAGTTTCACTTTATTGTTGTGCGAGATAGGCTATGAATGTGCTCGGTATAACGATTTCTTTTCCATAATATTTGCAAAAGGGAAAGCAGCATGTATGGGATATAAAGTAATAAAAGGCCTATTGTAACAAGTATAGGGGAAGTAACGCAGTATTGTACAATAAATTGAAATAATCCATTTACATGAAAAATACATTCCATATATGTAAAGGAAATTAATATGGATCCAATGATAGATTTATGACTGGCAAGTAGAGAAACAAACAGTGTATTACTAAGAAAAGCTGAATCATGTATATGTGTTGTTTTTTGGGCTGTATGTAAGAAAGGAATCCATTTTTTAATGGCTTGGATAATAATGACCATGGACGTACTCCAAATAATTAAAAGAGAAGAAAAGTATGGAAAGGGTATGTATGATGTTAGGAATAGATAGAGAATAATGACACTACATTGAAGTGAAACAGTTCCAAATGAAAAGGGAACCCAACGTAATACTAAAAAATGTTTTCTATTTTTAGAAGATAATTTAGTGAAAAATTGACCAATTCCAAGACTGATGAAAAATCCAACAGTAAGTGAAAAGAAGAGTCGTATCATAGATAAAAAATATAATTTCCATATGTATGGGAACAATCCAGTTGAATGAAATGATTTTGTTATATTTTCTGGATAGTAAGAAAAGAAAAAGAATGGTTCATGAATCCAATCCGTTATTGGAATCGTGATGGAGCGAAAATGCATCAACTGATTAATCATTGTATGTAATGCTTCAGAGTAGGATTGTTCACTGTTTAGAAAAACGGAAGGAATTGGACTAATAAGAATAATAACTATAATCCCAAAAAGACAACGATATACATAAGAAATAATAGAAGTTGTCATACACACCACCTTACCTTATAATATTCTGAAAATTATTTCTATTATTGTAACGTTTTTTTTTCGAATATACAATCTCTTTTAGGTAGGAAAGAAAATTTTTATAGAATATTTTCCTTTGATATTTGTTGAAAAAACGAAAGGTATAAGAAGAATTTGTGACGAATAATAAACAGAATTCAGAAGAATTAAATAAATTCGTTTATTTTTTTCTAAAAATATTATATATTTATGTCACAGAAATTATTTTAACATAAGGGGGATTTTTATGAGAGTAAAGGGAAACTATGTTTTAAAAAAAGAGGTATTATTTTGTAAGGAAACATTCACGTTACAAGAAGCATTAGATCATTTGAATAAAACGGGATACCGATGTGTCCCGGTTCTAGATGAAAAAGAAGAAATGTTTTTGGGGAATATTTACAAAGTAGATGTTTTAGAATACAAAGGTTCTTTAGACAATAATGTCAAAGAATTATTGCGCAATAAAGATGGCTACGTAAAAGAAGACTCTTCATTCTTTAAAGTTTTCTTTACAATTAAGGAGTTACCATATATTTCTGTTGTGAATGATAATGGAATCTTTCTTGGAATTTTAACGCATAAAAAAGTGTTTGAGTTACTAGAAGATGCGTGGGGTCTTCATTCTAGTGTATATTCGGTTATGATCGGAACACAAGATTATAATGGTGCTATTCAAAAATTATCAACTGTATTGAAAAAGTATAACGGGATCCAAAGTTTAATGACATTTGATAACAAGGCACTATATGTACGTAGAATTATGTTTACATTAGGAGAAGAGTTTGCGGCAGAAGACTTACAAACACTTTTAACAGATTTAGAGGACCATGGATTCCGTGTTATACATGTAGAAGAAATGAAAGATTCACGTGAAGTGGAGATTGTAGAGTAAGAGGCAAATCCATCCCGAAAATAAGGGGTGGATTTTTATTTATACATAAGTTAATGAAATAGAAAAAATTCCTTTTCTTTTAGGGGAGAATATGAGCATCTAGTCATGCATATCAGCGGTCAGGACCTATTTCTGCCACATGAAAGGTTAAAACAAAGGGAGAAAGCAAGTAGCGGTAACTTTGTATTCTGCGTAGAAACGATTTATATGTCAAAAAATTAAAATGGATACATATAGTTCGAAAGTGTTACAGGAAGTATGAAAGAAAGATGTGTAAGCATTTTTTTGTAAAGGAAAATGAAAGAGATTGTCAAATATATAGATTGAATAAAGGCAAAAAAGTTCTTTCGGTATAGTTGGACACATAAAAACAGTTAGGGTCTTTTTCTACCGCACACAAAGGTTAAAATAAGTGCAGGTTAAGTTTTGTTCTACATAGCAGCGACTTAGTTGATAACTCAAAATGAATTTATATATGAATAGTAAGGAGAGAGATAGAAATGGCTACTTTTGAAGATTTTATGAAATTAGATATCCGTATTGGAACGATTCATCATGCAGAGATATTTCCAGAAGCCAGGGTGCCTGCAATTAAGCTGGAGATTGATTTTGGTGAACTTGGAATGAAACAATCAAGTGCACAAATTACGAAACGATATACAGTGGAAGAACTTATTGGAAAGCAAGTTGTTGCGGTTGTCAATTTTCCGCCTAAACGAGTGGCTGGATTTAAATCTGAAGTACTTGTCCTTGGCGGTGTTCCTGAAAAAGGAGATGTTATATTACTAGAACCGGGTATGGAAGTGCCGAATGGGACAGCGATTAGCTAAAATATAGGGGGACAAAAAATGGACATAGCAAAAGCTTATTTACAGTGTGCAGTAGAAAATTTTCAAGCTATTAAAAGGCAAGGGGATCGGGCGTTATCGCAGCTTACTTATGAAGAAATGTGCTGGATTCCTCATGAAGAAGCAAATAGTATTGCGATTCTTGTAAAACACTTATATGGGAATATGCGTTCAAGGTGGACAAGTTTTCTAACGACAGATGGCGAAAAGAAAGATCGGAATCGTGATAATGAATTTGAAGGTGGATACGCTTCAAAAGAAGAATTGTTATATTCTTGGGAAGAAGGCTGGTTATTTGTATTTCGGGCGTTGGAATCTATTACAGTTAATGATGTTCTAAAAACAGTTTATATACGCCGAGAGTCCCATACGGTGATGCAAGCGATTGAAAGACAAATTGCTCATTATGCTTCACATATCGGGCAAATGATTTATATTGGGAAACTATTGAAGGAAAAAGAATGGACGTGTTTAAGTATTCCTAGAGGGAAGTCTAATCAATTTATGTAAAAATAGTGTTGAATATATCGCAAGTAAAACAAAGATACACGACAATTCAATAGGAAACACCCCAATCATCAGCTTCAATTCTTTTCACCTCAGTAGCAATGTTGCCAAATTTCATTTGGTCTATTCTCTATAGCTTGTACATATGTTTAGAGAGAGAGGGTGATTTAATGAATCGAAGCTATTTTTATGTGAAACGGACAAGTCTTCCGAAATTTATTTTTCTACTTTTATTGGGCATTATGGCAGCTTTTTTATTTGTTAGTATGATCGTAACATCATTAAAAGAAACAAAGTCAACGTATTTATATAAATGGTTAAATGAACTGTCTATGAATGGCTATATGTATGTACTTGGCTCAGAAAATCGTTATTTTACACAAGAATATCGACATTTAAATACAGATTTTTCGATTTCTTCTTTTGTTTTATCTGCTGCGACAAATATTCGCCTTGATGATGTTCGTAGTTTAATTGGATTAGAGCTTCCTGGGTTTTCGAAATATGATACGGAAATTGTAATTGCTGGAGAAGGAACAAATTATACAAATTTACCTATTGAATCGAGTGTACCTTTAGAAGAGCTTGTAAAAGAACGGGCGGGGGAACAAGGGAAATCTAAAAATAACGAATCACATGAAGAAAAAAAGAAGCCAGCCCAAACGACAGGAAATCGAAAAGTAGCGTTTATTTATCATACGCATAGTTGGGAGTCATATTTACCATTGTTAAATTTAACGAATAATCCAAACTCGAATAAAGCAACGAGTTCAGTAAAGAACATTTCTATATTCGGAGATAGATTTCGTGAAAAACTAGAAAATTATGGAATAGGCGCAACGAATGATCAAACAGATGTTGGTAACATGTTAGTGAGCCGAGGATTAAATGATCGCAGTTCTTATAAAATGTCTCGTGAAATTGTGCAAGAAGCAATGACAAGTAATAGAGAGCTGCAATACTTTTTTGATTTGCATAGAGATAGTGCGCGGAAAGAGGTCACAACGAAAACAATTGGTGATAAATCCTATGCGAAGTTAGCATTTGTTATTGGTAAGGGAAATAAAAATTATGCGAAAAACCTGCAATTGGCAACAGCGCTGCATGAATCATTAAAGGAAAAATATCCTGGATTAAGCCGAGGGGTTATTCAAAAAGATTTTAGTACTGGAAATGGTGTATACAATCAAGATTTATCCGGTCAAGCTATTCTTATTGAAGTAGGCGGTGTTGATAATACAGAAGAGGAAGTCGATCGTAGTATCGATGCACTTGCAGAAGCATTTAGTGAGTATTACTGGCAGGCTGAAAAGGTGAATGGCTAAGCGTAAGCAAACGTTGCTTACGCTGTTTGTTTTGTATCGAAATTTGTATCATTATCTTATGAAAATGGAAAAGGAATTTGGAAAAATAGTAGCGAATGTTCATGTATCAAGAAGTTTCTACGCATAATTATATTATGTAAAACTGTATGTCTGAATAAATGATAAGGAAAGAATTAGAATCGTTTTGATAATAGGGAGAGAAATGTTTAAATCGATGAGAGAACGGGAAAAATATATGGTATATGATTAGTTTTAAAATTAACTATTACGGTTAAAGCGAAAGTTGATAAGTTTTGTTTGGAAAAATTATTAGAATAAAAGGATGTTATATGAAGAAAAAATGGATGTTGTTTGGTATAGTGATTGCCATTTGCGTAATTACAGTGCTTCATTATATAGAAAATAATGAAAAGCAAGCGATAGAAGCACAAGGAAACGTTATTTTTCCAAAGGTACAAGAAACAATTGCAAAAATAGAAGGTGGGCTTGCAGTTGTTAACAATCCAGATTCAACGCTTGTTCTTGTAAATAAGAAAAGGCGCTTACCTGATTTGTATGAGCCGCAAGATTTAGTGATACCCCAAGTCCGTTTTCTATATGAAGGCAATAATGAAAAAAAGAAAATGCGTAAAGAAGCAGCTCTATCATTGGAGCGTATGTTTCAACAAGCGAGGCGTGAAAATATTATTTTATTTGCTGTTTCAGCATTTCGTTCATTTGAAAGACAAAAAGCATTAAATACGATGTATAAAAAACAAGATGGAGAAGCAAAAACAGCGATGTCTAGTGCAATTCCAGGAACAAGTGAACATCAAACTGGATTAGCTGTTGATATTACATCACAATCGGCAAAGTTTCAATTAGATTCTTCCTTTGGAAAAACGAAAGAAGGAAAGTGGCTAGCTGAAAATGCCCATAAGTTTGGGTTTATTATCCGTTATGAAAAAGAAAAAGAAGATATAACAGGGTATATGTATGAACCATGGCATGTTCGCTATGTTGGAAATCCATATGCTGCCTATTTGTATGAAAATCAGCTTACTTTAGAAGAAGCTATAAAGTGAATCATCCATTAGTGGGTCACTAATAGATGGTTCTTATCAATTGGGGTCTTACCGCCCATTAATGTGAGAGAGTAAAGGGAAATGACGATGCTATAAAAGAAAAAGTTTATGAGTAAACAAGAAAGCGATGTTTTGAAAAAAGTCGCGAATCTTTACCCCTTTGGCTATTTTTGTCTAAAGGGGTGTTTTTTTGACTAAAGGAAATAGAACATCTGAATAAAAGGTGGATTAAGGAATCATTGAGTGACATAGAATTGTTCCGCCATATGTCCAATAATGAATATAGCCCATAGATAAACTGGTTCGTATATTAGGCTAAAAAAGGTTTTCATTAATTAATTTTTTTGTCACAATTGAACCCCTCTATCCGTCTTGATTAATGAAAAGAATAGGAGGGATTTAAATGAATAAATTTGATGTCGCCATTATTGGTGGACCAGGAATTGTTGTTATGATTAACGGTTACCTGGCCTACGTATTTTCATTTGAGTTTAAAGAAGGGAAAATCAATTCCATTTACATGGTGGCGAATCCTGATAAGCTTAGCCGTTTAAATGAAAATATTCAAAGGGATATCCAAAACATCAATAAAAAAATGATATTGGATTAACCTTGTATCTATCCCCTTCTTTTATTCTTATATAATGTGTAACATTATAATGAGAAATTTTCTTTTTTAGAGAAGATTTTGATTTTTTGTCACTTTTTGAGAGGAATTATTATATTTTTCGAGAGGATTTATCATGTATAATAAAGAATATATTAATATATAATTTTAATATATTTTTTACCTATTAATGAATGTTGCGTATGCAACGTGATAAAGTTCTCTTTCCCTCATATACATATTAAAAATAGAATGGAAGCGAGGGTTGCACATGACAGGGTGGGTGATTTGGTTTGTTATTGCCGGTCTTTTATTTATTGCAGAAATGCTGACTGTAACGTTCTACTTATTATGGCTTGGAATAGGTGCCGTGGTCGGAGGTCTAATCGGACTATTTATACCCAACTCTTTGCTACTTCAAGTTGTAATAGCATCTGTTGTCAGTCTTAGTTTGACATTTTTCACAAAACGAATTTCTAAAAATTTTCGAGAAGCGAAAGGTTATACTGATGCAGTGGATCAGCTTGTTGGAAAAAAAGGTATTATTTTGCAAGCGATTACAAATGAAGCGAATGGCATTGTAAAAATAGAGGGAGATATGTGGACTGCTGTATCAGACGAACCAATTTTGGATGGGGAAAGCGTTATTGTTGTAAAGAGAAGCAGCACAGTAGTGCACGTGAAAAGGGAGTGTGAATTATAATGGTTGGTTTAACTTTATCAATTATTCTAGCATTAATTGTTATTGTATTTATCGCATTATCAATTAAAATTATTCCGCAGCAAAGAGTAGGTGTTGTAGAGCGTTTAGGTAAATTTCATCGTGTTATGCATCCAGGTTTAAACATAATTATCCCAGTTATCGATCGTGTACGCCTTTATCATGATTTGCGTATACAACAAACAAATGTCCCACCGCAAAAAGTAATTACGAAAGATAACGTACAAGTTGAGATTGATACAATTATTTTCTATCAAGTTATAGACCCAGAGCTAGCGACATATGGTATTTCCAATTATGAATTTGGGGTTCGTAATATTACATCTGCAACAATGCGACAAATTATCGGGAAAATGGAGCTCGATGAAACATTATCTGGACGTGAAAAAATTTCAACAGAAATCCGTTTGGCACTTGATGAAGCAACAGAAAAATGGGGTGTTCGTATTGAACGCGTTGAAGTTGTAGATATTAACCCTCCAAAAGATATACAAGCAGCAATGGAAAAACAAATGAAAGCAGAACGGAATAAACGTGCTATTATTCTTGAAGCTGAGGCAGCAAAACAAGATAAAGTTCTTCGAGCTGAAGGGGAGAAACAAAGTAAAATTTTAATGGCTGAAGGGGATAAAGAAGCGCGTATTCGCGAGGCAGAAGGTTTACGAGAAGCGAAAGAATTAGAAGCACAAGGGGAAGCGAGAGCGATTGAAGAAATTGCAAAAGCAGAACAAATCCGGATTCAAATGTTGCGTCAGTCAGGACTTGATGAGCGAGTACTTGCATACCAGTCATTTGAATCTCTAACGGAGATTGCAAAGGGACCTGCAAATAAAGTATTCCTTCCGTCAAATGCTGTTGAAACATTAGGAAGCTTAGGAGCAATTGGAGAGTTGTTTAAAGAGAAAAAGCTGCCTTCTATAGATACGACAAAAGAACAATAGAAACGAAGAAGAGAAATG
The DNA here is from genome assembly GCF_000746135.1 of Bacillus sp. UNC322MFChir4.1. Lineage (NCBI taxonomy): Bacteria > Bacillati > Bacillota > Bacilli > Caryophanales > Bacillaceae > Bacillus > Bacillus sp. UNC322MFChir4.1. The sequence goes on along the minus strand of NZ_KN050815.1, from coordinate 27,960 downwards.
GTTGCCATTTCTCTTCTGTTTTTGGAGTCGATGACGTGAGTAATACTTTAAAAGAAGTGAAAAGATCCTCAAATTTCTTATTCGAACAAAGAAATTTGAGGATCTTTTACATATTCAGCTAATAAGGTATGTAATTGACTGCGATGATGATAAAAATGAGCAACAATTTCAAGTAACCACTCAAATCGAGAGTAGGAAGTGCCCCAGTAAGAATGGGTGACTTCTTCAAGTTCTGTTAATGAATAGGCCTGAAATGTTTTAGAAAGAAGCTGGAAACCTTCTTTCATTGTCTGTTGCACCTCTTCAAGCGTATGCGGTGTATGTTGTAAGTAAAATGCATCTAACTCTTCCTTTGATGCTTCGGTTAAAATAAATAAATCAGCATGACAAATAAGGGATAGATGCGTACAAATTTCAAAGAGCGAGCGTTTATTATCGAGCGGTCGTTGTTGTAATTCAGCATAAGTAACCTGTTCTAACATCTGTATTGTAGAATCAATCGCAATTTCTAATTGGTGCAGTGCAGCTTGAATAAACATTGTATTTCTCCTCGCATATGTTTATAATAAGGATTTAAAGAAATTATATCACACTTAAGATTCTGAAGATTCTAGTAGTTTGACTGGGAAAATGAAAAGTATTATAGTGTTAAAGGTCCTATTGAACGATAAATAGAATGGAATTATTGAGTTAGGAGTTAAAATAAATGATTTCAAGATACGGAAGAAATACAATTGTTGAAGTTAATTTAGAGGCAGTAAAACATAATGTGAGAGAATTTAAAAAACGTGTAAACGATGAAAATATTGCAATGATGGCAGCTGTAAAAGCAAATGGTTATGGACATGGAGCGGTAGAAGTTGCGAAGGCTGCAATTGAAGTTGGAGTAAGTCATCTGGCGGTTGCTTTTGTGGATGAAGGAATTGAACTTCGTGAAGCAGGTGTAACAGCACCGATTTTAATATTAGGGTATACACCGGAGGATGCTGTAGAAGAAGCAATTGAATACGATCTTATGATGACTGTATACAGAATTGAAGATTTAAAATATATTGATCGTATAGCAGAGCGTCTACAAAAGAGGGTACGTATCCAAATTAAAATTGATACAGGTATGAGCCGGATTGGTTTACAAGAAGAAGAAGTGGTACCGTTTCTTCAAGAATTGAAAAAGATGCAACATGTAGAAGTAGAAGGGGTGTTTACTCATTATTCTACAGCTGATGAAGTAGATAAAACATATACGTTGATGCAAAAAAATTCATTTGAGAAATCTGTCAATATTGCAAAAGATATGGGAATTCATTTGCCGCTTATTCATAGCTCGAATAGTGCGGGAACAATGGAACTAAATAATGAATTTCAAAATATGGTTCGCGTTGGGATTGGGATATACGGAATGTATCCATCGAAAGAAGTGAATCATAAGACAGTATCACTTCAGCCGGTTTTAACATTAAAGTCAAAAGTAGCTCATGTGAAACGAGCGAAACAAGGAAAAGGGGTAAGCTACGGCAATACGTATGTTGCGACAGGGGAAGAGTGGGTTGCTACGATTCCAATCGGATATGCAGATGGATTTAGTCGTCAATTGTCAAGTAAAGGGCATGCGCTAATCAATGGCGTGAGAGTACCGATTATTGGCCGTGTTTGTATGGATCAGCTTATGTTAGATGTAACGAAAGCAATGCCTGTAAATGTTGGTGATGAGGTTGTCTTTTATGGTAAGCAAGGTAATGAAGAGATTGCAGTAGAAGAAGTTGCTGATATGTTAGGGACAATTAACTATGAGGTAACGTGTATGCTAAATCGAAGAATTCCCCGTGTTTATAAAGAAAATGATAAAATTGTTGGTATTGTAAATCCATTAAGAAACAAATAATGTTTAAATAATTCATATCTTACTTTTCTCCTGTATAGGGGAAAAAAGAAAAGGATAGTTAATGCAGAATAGTCTCTGTGTTATCTATCCTTTTTGTATAGCTTAAAAATTTCTATTTTATATTCTCTTCTGTAAGTAATAATGAGTATGTCCTTTTGGAAAATCTTCTAAAACACCATATACTTCATAGCCATGCTTTTTATAAAATTCAGGTGCTTGGAAACTAAAAGTATCAAGTTTGATGAGCGTACATTCAGTTTCTTTGGCTATTCGTTCAGCTTCCAATAGAAGTTTACTGCCATAACCTTGGTGACGCAGGCTATCATCGACCCATAAAATATCAACGTGTAGGCATTGCCAAAAAATAATACCGATTAAACCAGCTCCGATTTCTCCATCATCATTTTTCACTGTTAAACAGACATCTTTTAGAGGTGATGGATTACTTTCTGAAACTTGTGAGTTATTGAAGGAAATGAGTTGTTTTCTAATATAATCGCTGTCTTTTTTACTCCATTTGTTTTGAATTTGCATAGAATATTCTCCTTTTTTAGTGTATGAATTAGAAGAAAAATTGGTAATCCAACTAGATTGATGCTCCTCTGAAAAGGTAGTAAACGACATAAGTATCGATATGATTTTCTGTGTTTTCATATATATAATTACTTGTCGGAAAATTCACTTAAAATAATTATATAACAACTACCAAAAATATGGAAGGATACGTTATTTTGAGTTTTTTGTTAAAACCAAGCTTTCTTCAATAATTGAACGGCACATGGAATGTCAGTTATCGATATTCCTCCAAATCCCATCAAAACATAAGACTCAACCTGGAGGTTATTTACCATATCGTACGGAGATAAAGGATACACTTTCACGCTTTGTTCAGCTGCTTTATTTATAAGCTCTTGTTCATTCATCCTGTTATGAACGTGTAATACAATATGAAGCCCAGACTGAGAACCGATGATATCAACAGAAGAGCCCATTTCTTGTTGAATGGTTTGGATGAATAAGTGATGTTTCTTTTTATATACAGTACGAAGGCGATTTAAGTGTCGTTCCCAATATCCTTCTTTCATAAATGTAGCAAACGTAAGTTGCTGAATTTTGGAGACAGTTTGCTTGAAAATGGTTCCATCATGTTCATAGTTTGCTAGTAGCGTTTGCGGAAGAACCATATAACTCATTCGGAATGAAGGTAAAAATGATTTTGAAAATGTGCCCATATAAATAACGCGCCCGTTAGTGTCTAATCCTTGTAAGGAAGGAATCGGTTTTCCGATATAACGAAATTCCCCGTCATAATCATCTTCTATAATGTACCCGTTATTGTCGTTAGCCCACTTTAGTAGTTCCATTCGGCGGGAAAGTGGCATAATCATTCCAAATGGAAACTGATGAGATGGTGTTACATATGCGACAGTAGCGCCACTTTCATATAAAGAAGAAATATGAATTCCTTTTTCATCTAGAGAAATGGGCTGTATATGTAAGCCGCAGCTTTGCATGATAGCTCTTACGCGGTGGAAGCCGGGATTTTCCATTGCATAGCTGTTCTCATAACCAAGTAATTGCAAAAGTAACCAAAGAAGTGGCTGTGTACCCGCTCCAATAATAATTTGTTCTGGAGTAGACTGAACACCGCGTGCTTGATAGAGATAACGAGAAATTTCCGAACGTAGTTGCCATTCACCTTGAGGGTCTTCTTTTGTAAATAATTCCTTTTCATACTCTAAGAGACAATGATTTGTGATCTTTTTCCAATTTGACAATGGAAAAGATGAGGTATCAATGCTTCCATGACTGAAGTCGAAACGGAAATTCTCCTGAATAGATTGCTTTCTATTTCCTATATTTTTATTATTTGCTGTTCGAATCATATCGTAATCTATACTTGCTACAAATAAACCACGTCTATGTTTACTCTCTACATATCCTTCAGCTATTAGCTGTTGATATGCATATTCCACTGTATTACGGCTTACATTAAGCTGCAAAGATAAATTCCGATGAGATGGTAGGCGGCTACCGACTTTGATCCTTCCTTGTAAGATTTCTTTTTTCATATAGTTATAAATTTGTATGTAAATAGGTATTTTACTTTTTGAGTCTAATGGGATGGTAAGCTCCATCGTTATCAACCTCTCAAACTGCCCCTGTAAAAAAGAATAAAACTGTCACTTATAAAAGGGGCATATGATTCTTATAATAATAATAATAAAACATTTTGAATTGTTGATAAATAGTTGGAGGGAAAGAATATGAATACACATATACAAGAGGTAAAAACAGAGCGTGAATTTTGTGAGGTTTTACCGGTGTTGCAGCAGCTGCGCACTAAACTCTCTAGAGAAGAGGCGCTGTCTCTTTTGGGGAAAATGAAAAAAGAAAATTATCGTCTATTTGCTTTGTATAATAGTGAGAGAGAAGTAGTGAGTTTAGCGGGAGTGGCAATTTGTACAAATTTTTATAATAAGAAACATGTTTTTATATATGATCTTGTTACAGCAGGAGCACATCGCTCGAAAGGATACGGAGAGACATTGCTATCATATATTGAAGGATGGGGAAAAGAGAATGATTGTACTTGTGCCGTATTAACTTCAGCGTTTCCAAGAATAGATGCGCACCGTTTTTATGAACGGGAGGGGTATGAAAAGGTGAGTTATGCATTTCATAAGGGAATATAGAAAGATATAAAAGAGGATATTCAAAAAGTGGAACTTTTTGAATATCCTCTTTTATGTTTTTGAGAAAGGGAGAAAAATATAAATATGGTTATATCTTTATAAATCTATTTTAATTTTAGGCATATAAATCACTGTTATGCAAAATACGTTTGTTAAACCTTGCATGTGGCAGAAAAATGACCTGACCGCTTCTACGTACAGCCAATTGCTCTCGTCTTCTCTTAAAAAGAAAGTGGTTTTTACGTCGTTTTTTAACTTGTACAGATATAAAAGGAATAAAAAAAGATAGGAATATATAAATATATATAGAGTTAGCTTGTTTACATGATCTGTCCATTTTAAAAGAGATAGAGGCGACAAAGTATGATAAAGTAATAGCAATTGTTACATGTGTTCCTTTCGTTAAAGTAAAAGTGGGATTTCCATTGAAATCCCACTTTGTTACGACTTCAGCTGGTAAGAAAAAGTATAGAATGATGTTTCAAAGCAAAATTAAGCTCAATTTATTTTTCGTAGAAATTCCTCCATTCTACATATTTAAAGGAGACCGATGAGGGGGTTCTGGTTTGTTAGCGAAGGTGAAGGAGTAATTATCCTTTTTGTATTCAGATGTTTCATTTATTCTTTCAACTTTTTTAATAGTATAATTTTGTTTTGTTAAAGCATCTTGCACTCCTGTTGTCATTAGTTTTAAGACAAGAATAGTTAAAAATAAAGCAATAAGTGTGCTAAAAACAATCCACATAGATACATTTAGTTCAAAATAGTTGAGGCCGATTAGTCCTGCCCAGTCATTAGAAAGTGAAATAAATTTATCTTCTCCAAAATCTGCACTTTTCCTTTGTACCCCTCCAATAAATTGACGTACTAACGCAAGGTGCATAATTAATAGAAGTGTTTGCACAATGTGCTGCATAAATAATAAGAAAAGGCGATCTTTTAATAATACGCGTAAATGCGTACGAACAATATATAGGCGACTAGCCCCCAATAGTTGTGAACTTAAAATATACTCTTGCTTCATAAATTCATCAATTTCAGAAGATACATATGTTGTTATAGTTGGCAAAACAACAAGGACGAGAACGATGGCTTGATAAGTTAGAAGAGAAAAATTCACTTCTAGCTTATTATCTAAGTTAGAAAAAAACATTTTGTTCATAGGTCGCATTAATAAATATGCAACGAAAACGGTTGGTAAATAATAAAATACTTCTGTACATGTTTTTACAAAAGATTTTAATCGCGTAACATATAAGCTTAATAACACACCAAGTATTGCACCAAGAAAAACACGTAATAAACTTATTCCAATCGCAAATAAAATTGTGAATTTTGCCCCATCTAATATTTGAAAGAAGATAGATTCCCCGAAGCGATCCGAACCAAGCGGAGGCATTTGTGTTGGCGAAAATGGTGAAGCGGCAATTAACTCTCCATTCTCATCGTATAACAATCTCATTGGCTTTAAAGTGTCTTCTTTGAAGTAAAAACCGTAAATAAAACTAGCGATGACAAGTATAACAATATATGTTAATCCGATAACAAAGCGTTTTGATTTCCAAATAGCCTTCATATAATCTCTCCATTCATTTGTGTTTGCCATCTTTTCATAAAATAAGAACAAATTTGAAACAACAGGTAAAAAGGCATGACCATCATTAACAGGACAATAAATGTAATGGATGTTGAAAAATGATTTGTGAGAATAAGGAATTGAATAATACCTGACATGTGAAACACGCATTCTAGTACAAATAAATTGGAAAGTAAAAAGACAAAAATCATTTTTGAATGATGGAATAGGTGAATGAAAATATTCTTAAATAAATGTTTACGGATGATATAACTTGATGAAAGGCCCTTCCCGTAGGCAACTTCAACATACGGTTTTATACGCTCTTCCTCTATGTACAATATCATCATTCGAAACATTTGAATTGTAGGGAGTATCGACAAACAAAGAATAGGGAGAATGTAGGCTTTTTTTTCATTGAATGTCATAATATGTACAGGTAATTCACCTGTTTGACGAAAATACCAAATAAAAAACATTTGTATACAGAGCATAATCATTACATCAGGGATGGCTTCCAATACGAAAACAGTTCGCTGTATCATATTTTTAAACCGCTTTGATGATAAAAAATAGAAATAAGCAATACTTATTGCAACAAATAAAGAAAGAAATAGGGCAGCAAATAAAATGGTAAATGAATACATGTATGGTTCTAATACACTAGGAAACAAGGGAACGGTTTTAAAGTTACCTGTAGGTGTAGGAATTTGAAAAGTAAGCGAGTGTAAAGAAAAAATTTGTTTTCCCATTTTAGCGATGGCTTGTATGAATTGGCTTGGTTGAAATGAAATATTTCTGCTTTCGTTTATAAATAGAGATGGGATGTTTAATAGAATAAGTAATGTAATAAAAACAGTTAGTAGTTGCATAGAAGATTTCCATAGTTTCCTTAACATAAAATCCCTCCAAAAACACATTTTTACAATATTATACAAAATAATCGGCTATTTGTTTTGATTTTTCAGAAAAAATATTATAATAAATAAAACTAGTAAAAAATATAGTGGTTATTTAGTTTATTTAAAAGACAAGAAAGTACTTTTAGGAGGATTCTATGACACAAATGTATTTAAAAGGCGAAAAAATAGTTGTTCGAGCTATAGAAGACAAGGATCTGTACCCACTATGGCAGGAAGTTTATAAAGAAGAGAATCCGGAGTGGAAAAAATGGGATGCACCGTATTTTCCGTTCGTAAGACAAGAGTTTGCTGTTTTTCAAGAAGGACTACGTTCTAAATTAATGAAAGATCCATATTCAAAGTTTCTTATTGAAAAAGATGGTAAAATTATCGGAATTGTAACGTATTACTGGGAACATGAGCCGTCACGTTGGTTAGAAATTGGGATTACGATTTACAATCCTGCATATTGGAATGGAGGGTATGGTACAGAAGCTTTACGTATGTATATTGACTTTCTATTCCACCATATGACGATTGGAAGGATCGGTTTGACAACATGGTCAGGAAATAGCCGTATGATGAAAGTAGCTGAGAAACTCGGTATGCAGTTAGAAGGAAGAATGAGAAAATGCCGTTATTATAATGGCGAGTATTATGATTCAATTCGGATGGGAATGATTCGTGAGGAATGGGAAGAGATGAAAATAGCGAAGAGATAAGTCATTTGTACCCAGTTATTAGATCTCTTGATGAATGATTTGGAAGATGTATAAAAAGAAGTAGGAGGAATCTCTATGGATTTTGTGATTCGTGAGATGAAAGAGGAGGATATTCCGTCTGTACAATATGTGGCCAAGACTTCTTGGAACGATACATATAAAGACATTATTCCGGTAGCAGTACAAGAGAAATTTATAGAGCATGCTTATTCTCATGACATGATGAAGCATCGTTTACAACAGTCACATTTATTTGTAGGTGAAGTAGATGGAAAAGTTGTCGGATTTGCTAATTTTTCGCCAATAAAGTATCAAAATGAAGCTGAGTTAGGAGCGATTTACTTATTGCCAGCATACCAAGGGAATGGTATGGGAACAGCGTTATTACGAAAGGGAATTACAATATTAGAAGGTGTTAAGAAGATATATATTAATGTAGAATCAGAAAATAAAACGGGAAAAGCATTTTATACTGCAAAGGGATTTGCAGTGGTAGATGCGTTTGAAGATGACTTTGACGGGTATATGCTGAAAATATTAAGAATGGTATTACATATTTAATAGAGGGGGGAGAAGCTTCTATGATTCAAAGAGCAACTGAAAGTGATGCGGAAAAAATTTTAACTCATGCGGCTGAGTCGTTATATGAAGGGACGATGAAAAAGAGTAAGTTTACGCAAGAAAAAGTATTAGAAATTACGATGCCACTTTTAGAAAAAGGAGCATATTATCTTGTTATTAAACAAGATAATATTTTAAAAGGATGGGTATTGATTGGGAGCAATAAGGACTATTTTTCTGGAGAAGAAATAGGTTTTATTTATGAATTGTATGTGTTGCATCCTTATCGTGGACAGGGGCTTTCACGACAGCTTATGAGAGCAGCGGTTGATGAACTTGATAAGCTGGGCTACTCAGAAATTCGTTTGAACGTATTTGCAGGGAATTTTGCGAAAGAGTTGTATAAAGAAATGGGGTTTGTTGAGAGGCAAACTGTTATGAGTTTGAGACGTGAGAGTAAATAAATTGGGAAGAAAAGTAGAATTCCGCAACAATTAGAGTCAAGAAGGTGAAGAAATGGTAAGAGAAAATGAGTACGTTCAATACTTGGAAAAGATTTACCCGAATCTTGACGTGCAGACTGCCTATGTAAATGATATTGGTCAAAATAACGATGTACTAATTGTAAATGAAAATATAGTATTTCGTTTTCCAAAATATAAAGAAGGAATTGCAAAACTCATTGCTGAGACAAAGCTGTTAGAGAAAATACAAAACTATGTTTCACTTTCCATCCCTTGTCCAAGCTATCAACATTTTCAGCCAATGGAGCCTAGGGAAGTATTTTCTGGTTATCACAAAATTAATGGGGAGCCATTTTGGAATACAACATTTTTTCAGTTGTCTGAAGAAGAACAAAGTACAAGTGCAGCACAATTAGCAAATTTTTTGAAAGAATTGCATAGTATACCAGTGTCGGAAATTAGTTCGATTTTAAAAGGAAATACTGCTGATATATATAGTGAAATAGAAAGTTTATATTTTCAATTGAAAGAGAACTTGTTTTCTTATATGAAAGAAAGTGCAAGGCAAGATGTCTCTCAATCTTTTGAAGCTTATTTAAGTGATAACAGTCATTTTACATTTCAGCCATGTCTTATTCATGGAGATTTTGGAATGACAAATATTTTATATGATGGTGAGAAGAAGAGAATCTCAGGGATTATTGACTTTGGCGGGGCGGGTATTGGTGATCCAGCATACGATTTTGCAGGATTATTATCTAGCTATGGGAGCCATTTTTTAGAGGGATTTTCATCGCTGTATCCAAATTTTAATCAAGCGATGGATAGAATGAATTTTTATAGAAGTACGTTTGCTTTGCAAGAAGCATTATTTGGGTTAAGGAATAATGATAGAAAAGCATTTGAACAGGGGATAAAAGATTACATCTAAGAAAGGTATACGTAATATATAAGTTGAAAAATACGACATAAAACCTCCCATTTCTTTAGGGAGGACGAGAGCATCTGACCGTGTATAGAAGCGGTCAGGACTTTTTCCTGCCACATGCGAGGTTTAAAACAAAGGGAGCAAGCAAGTATAGGTTATGTTATATTCTGCGTAGCAACGACTTGTTTGTCGAAAAATTAAAATGTATTTATATAGAAAGTATTATGAAACAGTGATAACAGGCATATTACGAGAAGGATAGAATTTGCAAATTTCGACGTGTAATAAAAAGTTAGGAGATGATGGTGGTGATATTAGAGACAGCGATGCTCCAAGTGAAGCTTGGAATGGAAAATGAATTTGAACATGCCTTTCAAGAGGCTTCTAATATTATTTCTTCTATGAAAGGTTACCGTGGTCATATACTTCATAAATGTATAGAAATCCAGGGGAAATATCTTCTATTAGTGAATTGGGAGACGTTAGAAGATCATACGGAAGGATTTCGAAAATCGAGTGAGTATGAAGAATGGAAGAAGAGATTACACCACTTTTATGAGCCGTTTCCAATTGTAGAGCATTTTCAGTGTGTAGACTAAGATAGGATTTAACATCAATATAATGAAGCTGCCATCAGTGGGGAATGAAAATATCCTATGCTGATGGCAATTTTATTTTAGCGATACATCGTCCAAGTTCCAATGTCCTCAAAGCCTAAACGTTTATAAATTCGCCCGGCAGCAGGATTACTGTAAAATAAACAAAGCGTTCTGTCTTCCGCAATGAACTCTTGAATCATTTTACTTACGATTTGGGAAGCATATCCTTTACCGCGATGATTTGGATGTGTACATACACCTACAACCATAGCGGATAATGAATTTTCAGCGGATGTGGATGCAGATGCGATGATTTCTCCATTTTTCTCTATGTAATATGTCCGGCCTGTGTTTGTTTCAATTGCTTGGCGAAGGAGTTTCCCGCTATTGTCTGCTAACGAAAATTCAGTAATTTGTTTTCGTAAATGCATAATACGATCTACGTCCTCAATGGTTGCAATTTTTATATCCCCTTTGTTTGTAGTTTTGGCTAATTGTTTGGTAGTTGTACATTCACAAAAGTATGTATGCTGTTTTTTACCAAGTTTTAAGCTCGTGAGATTTTCAAACTGTTCGACAATCTCTGATTTTCCAGAGAGTTTAATATGGTCATAGTTAATAAATTGATGAATGAATGCCTCTGGCTGGAATGAATCTCTAGCATAAGCAATAAAAGAATCATGGAAACGCAAAAGAACGGCATGTAATTCATTTTCTATCGTAAATTGCCCCCATAGTTCTTGAAAGTCTTGATCATATCCAAATGCCTCAATATCACCGATTAAAAACAAATTAAATGTAGCTTCTTTCTTTAAGAAAGAAAGTACTTGCTCATGATCTTGTTCTGCTAATTTACGAATCATGTGTGCCACCCCTCTTTTTTGTATTTTCTAAATATTAGTACGTATTATTTTAAAAATCAACAAAATTTTATGTTTAGTTCACAACGTTTAGGAAAAACTAGGAAGGATATGAAAAAGGAGGTTATGGACGGTGGATCATCCAATTCAAGGGCTGATGAAAGCAGCTATGGAAAATTTGAAAGAAATGGTTGATGTAAATACAATTGTCGGTGAGCCTGTTCAAACAGCTGATGGCGGCATTGTCTTAACTGTTTCAAAGGTAGCGTTTGGCTTTGGAGCAGGTGGATCAGATTTTTCCACAAATGATGTACAAAAGGTACAAGGTCAGCCTGCATTTGGCGGTGGTAGTGCCGGGGGAGTTTCTATCACTCCTGTTGCTTTTCTTGTAGTAAATAAGGACGGTGTAAATATCCTTCATTTACAAAATGCAACGCATCTGGCAGAGAAAGTAATTGAACTTGCACCGCAAACCATTGATAGAATTCAGTCGATGTTTCAAAATAATAAAAAGCAAGATCATTTACATCATCCACAAAATCCAGATGAAATCGTATGAAAAATGCCTGTTTATAAACAGGCATTTTTTCTTGTAATGGAGATGTAATAAAACACATGAAAATGTAAATAGTTTTTGTAGTTTTTTCTATATTTCTAAAAATTTTCGTGATAAAATATCCTATAGTATTGAAACATATAAAACGAAGGTGGCTAGGTGCTTTGTCTGGAGGATCTGACCAAATCAAGAATATGATTTATATTAATGGTAATCGTCGCAATCATTGTTTTATCACATCTGGAATTACGTTTGAGGAATTTGCAAGCAATATTCCTTCACCGCTTCATCAAATGCTGCTTTTAAAGCATAATTTTGAATGGACGGATTTTCATTATCATACTTTATTCGAATATGTAGAAGAAGAGAATATACATAAATTAATTTCAGCAGATGTCGAGGGATTTGAGGAATTTTGTTGGGTTGATTTTGATGATGTAACCGACTTGGATGAATTGGGGCCAAAAGAAATAGCAGAATTGCTTTATTTGGCGCACAAAAAGGAGCCGCTTGGGAAGGCGTTTTTCCCGCTTTTGAAAAATAGATTTGTTTATCTTTCTCACGATGACGGATGGTATAATAAAGTATACTATCGAAGAATACAGGACTTTGTTGGCATGCTTAGTAAGGCAATTCCTTATAAACTTGGCTCATTTGGAAGAAAACGATTCGCATTTTTTCAAAAGTCGAAAATTTATCCAGCAATTTCAAAAGAGGTTATTCTTGAACTTCTGCCATTTATGGAAGAGGGCTTATACTTAGACTTAGCAGGAAAAGTAGAATCAAGACGCGGTTTAGAGATTCCTGTTTATGTCATTGGTTCGTATGAAAGTACAAATGAAGTTTTAGATGGTTTAGAAGACTTGAAAAGTGAAGCTTCTAAAACAGGATGGCTTATCTTTGATAAGAAAGAGCTAGAGTGGCAATGGATAATGGATTAAGAGAACTTGACGATATGAGTCAAGTTTTCTTTCTTTTTTGGAAAGGAGACAAGATGGATAAGAAATTTATAATAATAGGTATTAGTAGTATTATACTTGTTGCAATTATGCTATTAACATGTCCGAAAGAAGCGGACTTTCAAAAGCATTTAGAAGACAAGTATTCAATTGTGTGTAATGAAGTGGATTTTCATTGTACGCAGAAAAAAGATCAAAAAGAAGAGAAAATGGAGTTTGTTAGTAAGGATGTTCGAAACGGTGTGTTTTTTATTAAGATTGAGCAGACTTTTCAAACAGAAACAGAAAAAAAGAAGACGTATAGCGCCATTGGAGTATTGGGTATGTTTCTCTTTTCCTCCGAAAAGACTTTCTAATGTTGAAGGTCTTTTTTTTGTACTTTCTTTCATATAGTTAGGATAAGACAAGCGTAGGGAGGGAGTAATATTGAATAAGATATGCATGGTTTGCGGGGGAGAAGACTTTTTTTCGTCTACATTATATGCTCGTACAAAACAAGACTGGGCATATGCACCAAATATGTATCGCTTTGAAAAAGTATTTATTGAACAGAGAGATGAGGAGAACTATCCAGTGTTTCAAGAAATCACTGCCTATCATTGTAGTAGCTGCGGATATGTGATGTTATTTCGTTAATAAGCATCCCTTACAAAAGAGAAAGTATACGAATTAATTTTGAAATGGACAAACTTTTAGGTCTAGGATAAATTGGCGAAAAAATAAGCTGTATATGAGAAAAAGGAGTGACAGATTCACTCCTTTTTCTTAGTAGGTAAATATTGCGTGTCATAGTTTGTATCAAAAAATTGTTTATCAAAGTGCTGATAAAAAGAACGGATATAATAAACTAAAAAGTAAAGAAAATCCTCCGAAGCCAATGGCTGTATATCCGAGTGTTTTTGCTTCGTAATGAACAGCAAGAAGTCCAATTAAAATGGAAAGAGATCCAAGTGTAATGGGATAGAAAGCAATTGAGAACAAAGAGAGAAATAATGCAACGTATCCAACAATTATACCGATGTCTGTTCGTTCTTCTTCTTTGTGAACTTCTGTGCGACGACGTCTAATCGGAAGTCGCTGAGGGCTAATTTCAACCGCATATTCTTCTTGTTTTTCTCCGCTTTTTAGATGATGTGTTCGTTTTTTTGGCAAGGGATGTCCCTCTCTTTCGAATTAGGGTATGCTTAGTATTTTTTCTAAAGCAAGAAAACATGCTTATTATTTTTATACAACTAAAGAAAAAAATGGAGAAACAATGATCTGTTGCTATATTATCCATCTCTTCTTAAGAATAAACAGGAAAAATGTAAAATGGTGTAGAATGACTTTTACGTAGATGTAAATTGGAAAGGTGGGGGAAGAATGACGAAATTTAATTGGCATGAAGCAGCGCAGCAAAAATGGGATGATAATGCAGATTTTTGGAATCAAAATAGTCAAGAAATGTGGGATCATGGTAGCCGCAGTACAATTATTCCGTTTTTTCAAAAATACATACGAAGCGGAGAAACTGTTCTTGATGTAGGATGCGGGGATGGATATGGTACATATAAACTAAGTAAAGCTGGTTATAAAGCTTGTGGCGTTGACTTATCGGAGCAAATGATTGAAAAAGGGAAAAAGCGAGGTGAACATTCTAATTTATCGTTTATAGTAGGCGATCTTACTTCATTGCCGTTTCAAGATGAGGAGTTTGCATCCGTTATAGCGGTAAATTCATTAGAATGGACCGAAGCCCCTCTTCAAGCGTTGCAAGAAATAAAACGAGTGTTAGGAAAAGAAGGTTATGCCTGTATTGCTATTTTAGGACCAACTGCAAAACCGCGTGAGAATAGCTATCCGCGTTTATATGGAAAAAATGTCATTTGTAACACAATGATGCCATGGGAATTTCAAAAACTTGCACAGGAGCAAGGGTTATATTTAATAGATGGAATGGGAGTATATAAACGAGGAGTAAATGAAAAGATGATTGGACAACTTCCACTTGAATTGCAGCAATCTTTAACATTTATGTGGGTATTTATGTTTCAAAAGAAGTAACTTTTCTTGCTGATAAAAAGTGGTAAATCTGAATTTATGGAAGTTTCACTTTAAAGTTGGATTATAAGTGCAGAAAATACAAAAAACTGATACAATATTTTTTAGAAACAATTAAAGGGGGATTAGGGAATATGACAGCAACAACTACAGTAAAATCAGACATTGAAATTGCACAAGAAGCAAGCATGAAGAAAATTCAAGAGATTGCAACAGAATTAAACATTTTAGAAGAAGAATTAGAGCCGTACGGTCATTATAAAGGAAAGTTATCTCTTGATATTTTTAAACGCTTACAAGGCGAAGAAGATGGAAAAGTCGTACTAGTTACAGCAATAAACCCTACTCCAGCTGGGGAAGGAAAATCAACGGTAACAGTTGGGTTAGGACAAGCGTTTAATAAAATCGGTAAAAAAGCAGTGATTGCGCTGCGTGAACCTTCTCTTGGACCAACTATGGGATTAAAAGGCGGTGCAGCAGGCGGAGGTTACTCGCAAGTTGTACCAATGGAAGATATTAATCTTCACTTTACAGGTGACATTCATGCAATTACAACTGCAAATAATGCACTTGCAGCATTTATTGATAATCACATTCAACAAGGAAATGATCTGCGCATCGATACGCGTAAAATCGTCTGGAAACGTTGTGTAGATTTAAATGACCGTGCACTTCGTAATGTTGTAATTGGACTTGGCGGACCAGTACAAGGTGTACCGCGTGAAGATGGCTTTGATATTACAGTTGCATCTGAAATTATGGCTGTATTTTGTTTAGCGACAGATGTACAAGACTTAAAAAAACGTATAGCACGCATTGTTGTAGCTTATAACATGGATAATAAACCTGTAACAGTAAAAGATTTAGGTGTAGAAGGTGCATTAACACTGTTATTGAAAGATGCGTTAAAACCGAATTTAGTCCAAACGTTAGAAAATACACCAGCAATCATTCATGGTGGCCCATTTGCGAACATTGCACACGGTTGTAACAGTGTAATCGCTACGACGATGGCAGCGAAATTAGGTGATTATGTAATTACGGAATCTGGTTTTGGTGCAGATTTAGGTGCTGAGAAATTCTTAGACATTAAAGCACGTGCGGCAGGAATCAAACCAGAAGCAGTTGTTATTGTTGCAACAATTCGTGCCCTTAAAATGCATGGTGGTGTAGCGAAAGATGGATTAAAAGAAGAGAATGTTGATGCGTTAGCAAAAGGTATGGAAAACTTACAAAAACATGTTGAAACAATTCAAGCATTCGGTGTCCCATTTGTTATTGCAATTAACAAATTCATTACAGATACTGATAAAGAAGTTGCATACTTACAAGAGTGGTGCAATGAGCGCAGTTACGAAGTATCTTTAACTGAAGTATGGGAAAAAGGTGGTCAAGGTGGTGTCGACCTTGCAGAGAAAGTATTGAAAGTAATTGAAAAAGGTGAAAATACATACGCACCTTTATATGATTTAGAACTTTCTCTAGAAGAGAAAATTCGAACAATTGCTCAAAAAGTATACGGTGCAAAAGATATCGAATTTGCGCCAAAAGCTCGTAAACAATTAATGCAATTTGCTGAAGAAGGTTGGGGTAACTTACCAATTTGTATGGCGAAAACACAGTATTCTCTTTCTGATGATCCAACAAAACTAGGACGTCCATCAGACTTTATCGTGACAATTCGAGAATTTAAACCATCTATTGGTGCTGGTTTTATCGTTGCATTAACAGGAACAATGTTAACAATGCCAGGCCTTCCAAAGAAACCAGCTGCTCTGCAAATGGACGTAAATGAAGATGGAAAAGCAGTAGGTTTATTCTAAAAGGTTGTATTTCTTCTCTTTTATCGGTAAACTATACGTACATCACGGCGCCTTTCGATGGAAAGGCGCTTGTTTTTTGGAGGAATATATGTTTGATCCAACTGCTTTTGAAAATTTAAAAGTTGTCGTTGAAGGAGCTGTATATGATTTTGATTTACATGGAGACATCATTGTAACGAATCGAAAAGATATAATGGATTTGGCATTACTTAGCCGTACATATACCATTTCGTTTCAGCTTACAGAATATACAGAACCATTAGTGGAAGCGACATTTTTATTATCAGTTGATGCAAAGAATTTATCAGGTGAGATATTGGAGGTACCAAATTTTGTTCCTGGTTGTGAAATGAAACTGTTCTTTGAATTTCCTATTGGGCAACCAGAAAAAGATTGCCAAGAAATCGAAGCGTTGCTACAATCCATATGGGGAAAAGAACGAATGATTACGCAACAAATTTCATACGATTATAATAAGCAAGCGATTTCATATCATAATAAAGCAGACATCTTATTTCAAAAAGCGATTACAGAAGACCACGTTGATGACTTAATAGCTGTTATTTCTCATATGATAGAAACGATGCGAATAATACAACAATTTCTTCAAAAATAGAGATAAAGGAGAAAAAGAAATGATAAAAGAGATGCAACCATTTTTGCAACAAGCTTGGGAGAAGGCTGGTTTTAAAGAGTTTACTGAAATTCAAAAGCAAGCTATTCCAACAATTTTAGAAGGACAAGACGTTATTGCTGAATCTCCAACAGGAACAGGTAAAACATTAGCGTATTTATTACCACTTTTACATAAAATTAACCCTGAGGTGAAACAACCTCAAGTGGTTATTTTAGCGCCAACGCGTGAACTTGTAATGCAAATTCATGAAGAGGTACAAAAGTTTACTGCAGGTACGGAAATTTCAGGTGCGTCTTTAATTGGCGGTGCAGATATTAAGCGTCAAGTAGAGAAGCTAAAGAAACATCCGCGAGTAATCGTTGGGTCGCCTGGACGTATTTTAGAATTAATCCGTATGAAAAAATTGAAAATGCATGAAGTGAAAACAATTGTATTTGATGAGTTTGATCAAATTGTAAAACAAAAGATGATTGATGCTGTGTCCGATGTAATTAAATCGACAATGCGTGATCGTCAAGTTGTATTTTTCTCGGCAACAATGACAAAAGATGCAGAAGAAGTAGCGCGTGATTTTGCGGTTGAACCAGAATTAGTTCGCATTAAACGTGCGGAAACAAAAAGTTTAGTGGAACATACGTATATCGTTTGTGAACGCCGAGAAAAAAATGATTTTGTTCGTAAAATTATGCATACTGGTAATGTAAAAGCAGTTGCCTTCTTAAATGATCCGTTCCGTTTAGATGAAATTGCTGAGAAATTGAAATTCCGTAAGATGAAAGCTGCGGCTCTTCATGCGGAAGCAAGCAAACAAGAACGTGAAGCAACGATGCGTGCATTCCGTCAAGGAAAAGTAGAGATTTTATTAGCAACAGACATCGCAGCGCGTGGATTAGATATTAATGATTTAACACATGTTATTCATTTAGAATTGCCAGATACACTGGACCAATATATTCATCGTTCAGGACGCACAGGACGTATGGGGAAAGAGGGTACAGTTGTTTCGCTAGTAACACCGCAAGAAGAGAAAAAGCTACTTCAATTTGCAAAGAAGCTAGGTATTCAATTTAAGAAACAAGAAATGTTTAAAGGATCGTTTGTTGAATCGAAACCGAAAGAACAAAAGAAAAAGAAGCCAGCATTTAACGGGAAGAAAAAGCCAAGATAAATTGAAAAACCGTTGCTACGAATATAATGTAGCAACGGTTTTTTGTTATTAGGTAATATGCAGTTGTTCTAAATAGAACACGCTTTTGTGAAGAGAAGTTTCTATATAACCTATAATTTGATTCATTGTGAATACTTGAAGGGGCTCATATAAATCTTGCTGTGGATAGAGTATATCCTCAAAAACTAATGCTTTAAAAGAATGAATGTTTTCCTCTGGTACTTCCTCAATACCTATCAAATTCGCATTCATATTCAAAATATGAAATGTACTCTTATCTCTATCATAATCATGTAGTAATTTTCCGTTTAAAAGCCTAAAGTCGTGATGATACAAAGAAAGGATATTAGGATCATGGTCTATTCGATTTTTGAGCCAAGGGAGATAGAACCCTTGCAGCCATATATCATCAGCAATGAGGTGGGTATAATATCCTAATATGAAAGGGAAATCTTTATATGCTTTATATTTATTAAGAAATGCATCATAATCAATTTTTCTTGTATAGTTCTTTACTGATCCAGTATAAAAGTGTGATAGTTCTTTTTCCTCTTTTGAATGAACTGCATCAGCAGCAATCCCTCCGAGTAGGAAAGAGGTCTTGTCTTGAATCTCTAATTTTTCTGCAACTAAATCCGCTATAATAACATGCATAATTCTTGAGCCCATGAGCTGTACCTCCACTTGAGAACCGTATTATGTTGGTTGAACATTTAATAGAACTTTTCCTGTACTTTGTCTACTTTCGACCCATTCATGTGCTTTCCCTGCATCCTGAAGCGAAAAACGTTTTCCGATTTTAATTTGTAGGCTACCATTGCTTAACAGAGGAAATATTTGCTCTGCAGTATGCCCGAGTAAATGAGGCCGTTTTTTTCGAGTTGTGCCAAAGCTAAAGCCAAGAATAGACCGGCAGCTTGCATGTAAATCTTTTGTCTGAAA
This sequence comes from Bacillus sp. UNC322MFChir4.1, assembly GCF_000746135.1. Taxonomy (NCBI): domain Bacteria; kingdom Bacillati; phylum Bacillota; class Bacilli; order Caryophanales; family Bacillaceae; genus Bacillus; species Bacillus sp. UNC322MFChir4.1. Next base: position 8,645 of record NZ_KN050815.1, on the reverse strand, counting down.
TGTTCCAATAGCACCGCTTGCATTTCCAAAATGGACAAGGCGCCCATAGAAAGCAAGACATTGCAAGCTTTGTTCTGATACGGTTCCGGAAATAGAATCTAATATAACGTCTGCGCCTTCTCCATTCGTAATTTCATTCATTTTATGTACAAAATCTTCTTCCTTATAACAAATAACATAATCTGCCCCGGCTTCTAAAGCGATTTTCTTTTTTTCTTCATTTCCAACAGTTCCAATGACTTTTCCAGCACCTAAAATGTTAGCTAGTTGAATAGCAGTTGTGCCAATTCCTCCTGCAGCGGCATGGATAAGTACAGTTTCACCTTGTTGTAACCTTGCAACATTTGCTAGCAGTGTATAGCTTGTAAAGGAAACAATTGGACAAGCCGCAGCAGTTTCAAAATCAATTTCATCTGGTAAAACAAAAGTAAGCTCTTCATTTGCTACAACATATTCGGCATACGATCCGTTAATTGGAAAAGCAATAACGCGCTGTCCCACTTTAATATTCGTTACGTTAGCCCCCACCTGTTCTACGATTCCAGCAGCATCGATACCAGGTATAAAAGGGAGATTTCCAGTTCCCTTTTTTCCATATCGAGATTTAATATCAGCAAAGTTCACACTTGTTGCAACGACGCGAATTAAAACTTGATTCACGTTAATAGACGGCATAGCGACGTCTGTATACTTCATCATTTCAGGGCCTCCAAAGGCAGTTACAACAATTGCTTTCATGATTAGTCCTCCTAAAGTAGATTCTATAGTTTATTTTAAACGGCCATCATAATTTGGAAAATTATATAATGGTTATTAGGAGTTATAAGAAAATGTTATGAAAAATTTATTTCTAAAAAATCGAACGAAATTTTCTGTTCTTGCCAATATATAGTGTACGACTTAAGGAAGGAGGGGATGAAACATGGAAAAATCCGCTGAATACGGTTATCTTATCGAACGGACGTTATTAGGAAATCAAGAAGCATACAGTGAACTTTATGATAAAACAATTGAAGATGTGTATAAGACAGCTCACTTTTTAATAGAGGATAAGTCGGATGTAGATGATGTTGTTCAGGAAATATATATGCAATTGTATCAATCGCTTAGTCAATATGATCGGCAGCGTCCTTTTCGGCCATGGTTAATCGGTCTTGCTGTAAGACAAATTCATTCCTATAGGAGAAAGAGATGGATGCGTCTACGGATTGTGAAAAAAGCAGAAGAACAGCGAAAGCCAATTGAATTTGATTTTTCTAATGATCTTGTCAATAAGTTGTCCAATCAAGAGCTTATTATATTGATACATAAGTTACCTTATAAATTAAAACAAGTCATCATCCTGCGGTATTTACATGATTACTCTCAAGAAGAAGTAGCAAATATTTTAGATGTACCAGTTGGAACGGTTAAGTCTAGAATTCATGCAGCTTTAAAGAAATTACGGCAAAAAGAGCGGGAAGGAAATATTCTATTAAAAAAAGTGAGGGATGCATAATGAGTCTTGATTACGAAGTAAGAGAATCTTTGCAAGAAGAAGCAAAAGGAATTGTACCATCACCGGAATTGAAAGAGAAAGTAATGAATCAAATGAAAGTAAAACGCGGGGGGAAATCAATGAAAAAACGTCTTATAACGGGTGTGTTAGCAGCGACGTTACTTATTCCAACAAGTGCTTTTTCGTATCAATCTCTTTTGGCCGATGGTGTGTATGGCTCATTTGATAATGTAAAGAAACATTTTGCAAGTGCAACGCTGCAAGGCTATATGCATGTGGATGCGAAGTTATCTCAGGCGAAAGGTGAAATGGGAAAAGAAGAATATAAAGAGTTTACAACACTATTAAAAGGCCTAATGGATGCGAAAATGAAGTATGGAGATACAAATGGTAATATTGATTACGATCAACTTTCTCAAGAGAAGCAAGAGGAAATGGTGAAAGTTTTAATGGTGCTGCAGCCTTATTTTGATAAGTTAAACGGAGAGAAATCAAGTAAAGAAGTGTTAACTCCTGAAGAATTTAAGCAATATATACATGCCCAAATGACAGATGAAAAAATACAAGTGAAAATGAAATCAAGTGAACCTATAACGATAGATAAGGTGCCTGAAGAATATAAAGCAGAATTTCAAGAAGCGGATCATTTTATGAATTATGTCAGCGAGAAAGTACATAAGTAACATATCGAATGAACTTCAAAAAAAGAGTCCATGACAAGAAAAATGGACTCTTTTTTGTTACAATGATCAATATGTTGTCTAAGATAGTAAAATTCTTATTTTGAAGTTGTTTCTGTTTGTTCTCGTTTTATCAAATAATCAATAATTCCCATAGCCCCGATTTCTAAATCGAGTTTTAGCAAGTCATAAATAGAATGTGACGATGGAACACCTTGATTTGTCAGATGCGATGAAACTTTTTCAAGTAATAAAAGGGATAGTTCTTGGCTCGCTTTTTCAAAGTTTTGTTCATGTTCAAACACTTGCTCTCCTGATTCAACAAATATTGGGAGCCAATGTTCTAGCTGCGTGCAAACTTCAGAAATATGAGAAGAGGCACCATAATGACCGAAATAAATAAAATCGACATTCATATTTCGAATACGGTCTTTTGAAGCTAACATAGCTTCAGGTTGAAACTGTGTAGGAGATGTTGTTGGCAAATAAAGTTCAACAGCTAGTTCTGCTAATTGACGGTAGTAAATACCAATCGTATCGCCTGTAAATATACCGTTTGTTAAAGAGTCATGAATGCTAATGTGGTGTTTTGCATGACCAGGCGTATCGTAGAATGTCAGTGTCCGGTTTTCTGAAATTTGTAATGTTTCACCATCTTGTACGATGTGAACACGTTCTTCGAGAATAGGTAAAATAGGGTGAAAAAGTTTATCAAACGAATCACCGTAAACAGCTTTTGCACCTTGAATGAGTTTTGTTGGATCAATCATGTGACGAGCGCCTCTGGAATGAACGAACAGCGTTGCATTTGGGCATTTTTCCATCATTAAGCCAGCAGCACCCGCGTGGTCTAAATGAACATGTGTAACAATAATATTTTTTATATCGGTCAGTTGGATATTCAATTGTTGTAATCCATCTAACAGATAAGGAACAGATGGTGAGGCGCACGTTTCAACTATCGTGATTTCATCACCTAGTAAGACATATGTACCTGTACGTTGTTCATGTTGTAGGTCGTGATCGTCGATAAGGTATAGTTGTGAAGATAGTTTTTCTACTTTTTTCAAAATTATCACTCCTTGTGTCCTATTATTATTTTATTATAAAAGAAAAGGCAGAAAACGAAAAATCGTTTTCTGCCTTTATGTAATACGTTTAGTTATTTTGTTGTTTGCTAAGTGTCATAATAAAGAAGCCGACAAGACCACCAATTGTTGGAACAGTAATTATCCCTGCAAGTGTAAAGTATTTGCTTAAGAAAATACCGTTAACATCCATAAACCAACCTAAAACTAGTAACATCATCATGTATAGTACGAAATAAAATTCGCGATTAGAAAGCTTTTCACGTTGTGCAGTTTTCATTATCAACACCATCCCTTTTTTTTATAATGGAATTGAAAATGTCACAATTTAGAAGTTAAACTGTCACATTTTGTTCACACTTTTATTGTAAAACTTTCCGAGGAAAATGTCTAGTGAATTGTGACGATTTTTTGAACAGAAATAAAACGCTCTCATTAGACAATATAAACCCTACATTTTATGATAGAACTATAGAATTGTATGACATGAAGGAGTCGATATAATATGACAATTTATGATTTTTCTGCAAAAACAATTTTAGGAGAAGAAAAGTCGTTACGCGAATATGAAGGAAAAGTATTATTAATTGTGAATGTTGCCAGTAAATGTGGTTTTACACCGCAATATAAAGGATTGCAAGATTTGTATGAAAAATATGAAAAACAAGGTTTTGAAATACTCGGATTTCCATGTAACCAATTTGGAGGGCAAGATCCTGGTACAGAAGAGGAGATTACGAATTTTTGCGAATTAAATTATGGTGTAACGTTTCCTATGTTTATGAAAGTTGATGTAAAAGGTGATAATATACATCCATTATTTTGCTATTTAACCGAGCAAGCACCAGGATTATTAGGAATGAAAGCGGTGAAGTGGAATTTCACAAAATTTTTAGTAGGTCGCGATGGCAAAGTAGTGAATCGCTTTGCACCGCAGACGAAACCAGAGCAGTTAGAAAAGGAATTTGAAAAGGGATTATAGAACGAGGGAGCTTCATATAGAAGGGCTTCTTTTTATGTGGACAAAGAAAGAATTAGAGCTTTTTAAGTGAAAAGTTCGGTATAGTAGAGACTCATATGTTGAAAAATAAAAAAATTAATGAGTTTTCATTTGATAGTAAAAGCATTCGGAAATAATATGATATAGTAGTATAAGGTTGTAGGGGGAAAATAGCTTGAAAAAAATCATTTTAACTATAGGATGTTTATGTATTATGTTAGCTGGCTGCAGTACTAGCAATTATGATGCGCATGTTGAAGCTGGTATGAAAGCATTGAAAGATGAGAAGTATAGTGATGCAATAATGTGGTTTGAAAAAGCTGACCAAGAAAAATCTACTTATGAAACAAAAACATTTATGAAAGTTGCAAAACGGATGGAACATGGCGCGACTGCATTAAAAGATGGAGAGTATAAACAAGCGATGGAAGATTCGAATCAAGTGATAAATATGAAAAAAGATCCGACACTTGAAAAAGCAGTAAAGTCCAATGCTGAAGATATGTTGCAAAAGGCAAAAGATATTGAGAAAAAGGAAATAACGAGAGAAGAAAAGAGAAAGAAAGTGGAAGAACAAGGGATTGATAAAGCGATTAAAGCGGTAGATAGCGTCGGGGAAATAAGAGAAAAGCAAAAAGAAATTGGGGAATCTTTAGATAAAGCTGAAAAAGTAAAAGAAAAAATTGAGGCAAAGAAAAATTAACATATAGGATAATAAGGAAGGTGATTCTTCGATTTGGAGGATGACCATAAATTTCTAATAGGATGGAATTTGAAGGAGCTTTGTAAAAAAGAAGCTTATATAGAAAAGCTTCTTTTTTCTGTTTTCATTTTACAAAAAAAAAAACGAAAAAGTTCACACGGAATACAAATGTATCCGATACAATGTGGCGGTGAGAAAAAAGACATAAATATAATGAGAAATTACTATTACTACCACTGTTCAGTCAGAAAGGGAGAGGAAAATGAAAGAAGCGTTAAAAAAACAATTTCAAAATATGCGTTTTCCATTATTAGTCGCTGTTTTGATTTGGCTAAAAACATATATTGTTACGCGAACTAGTTTTGATTTAAAGCTAGAATCTGCAATGCAGGAATGGATTCTTTTTATTAGTCCATTAGCGTCTTCTTTATTGTTAGTTGGACTTGCATTATTTGCAAAGGGGCAAAAACGGAATTATATAGCTATCGTTATTAACCTTATTATGACCATTATCTTAATCGGTAATGTAATGTTTTATGGTTTTTATAATGATTTTGTTACACTGCCCGTATTAATGCAAACATCGAATATGGATGGATTAGGATCTAGTGTTAAAGCATTGTTAAACTTTAAATTTATATTAATGTTTATCGATATTATTGTTTTGTTTTACATTGCTAAAAAGAAGCCGAACTTTGCAAAAACTGAACGTGTTTCTGGCTCTATGAAGTCATTATATTTTTTAATTTGCATTGCAATTTTTATGGTAAACCTTAGTTTTGCAGAAAAAGAACGCCCTGAATTATTAACTCGTTCATTTGACCGCGTGATGCTTGTGAAAAACCTTGGATTATATGTTCATCAAGTATACGATTTTGGGTTGCAAGCAAAGACAAGTTCACAAAAAGTATTTGCAGATGGAAGTAAAATTCAAGAAGCAGAAAATTATATGAAGACAGTAGATGTAAAGCCTGATCCAAATATGTTTGGGATGGCAAAAGGGAAAAATGTTATCGTTGTCTCTTTAGAATCAACGCAGTCTTTTTTAATTGATTCGAAAGTAAATGGACAAGAAGTTACGCCGTTTTTAAACCAATTTAAAAAAGAAAGTTATTATTTTGAAAACTTTTATCATCAGACAGGACAAGGGAAAACATCGGATGCAGAATTTATGATTGATAATTCTTTATATCCGTTAGATCGTGGTTCTGTATTCTTTACAAATGCTGGAAATGAATTTGTAGCAACTCCAGAAATTTTACACCAGCAAGGCTATTATACAGCTGTATTTCATGCGAATAATGCTACATTCTGGAATCGTAATATGATGTATCCATCTTTAGGATATGATCGATACTACAATGAATTAGATTATAAAGTTACGCCTGAGACGAAAATTGGCTGGGGATTAAAGGATAAAGAATATTTTGATCAATCTGTGGATAAATTACAAAAGATTAAACAGCCGTTCTATACTCGCTTTCTTACGTTAACGAATCATTTCCCGTTTACGTATGATGACAGCATTAAAATGATTGAACCATTTAATTCAGGTGACGAAACATTAGATAACTATTTTGTTACAGCACGTTACGAAGACGAAGCATTAAAACATTTTATTGAACGCTTAAAAGAAACGGGAATATATGATAATTCAGTTATCGTATTTTACGGTGACCATTACGGTATTTCAGATAACCATAACCGTGCAATGGCACAATTTTTAGGGAAAAATGAGATTAATCCGTATGATCATATGTTGTTACAACGTACACCATTATTTATTCATGTTCCAGGTCAAACTGAGGGGAAAACGATGACTGCTCCTGCTGGTGAAGTAGATGTAAAACCGACAATTCTTCACTTATTAGGGGTTGATACTTCTAATGATATTGAGTTTGGTCATGATTTATTTTCACCAGAACGTAAACCATTTGTTGTAGAACGTGATGGAAGCTTTATTACAGACAAATATATTTATTACAATAACACATTCTACAACCGTGAAAACGGTCAAGTCGTTCAAGTACCAGAACAAGAGGCAAAATCACTTATTGATAGAGCGCAGTCAGAATTGAAGATGTCCGATAATATTATACAAGGTGATTTGTTACGCTTCTTTGATGGAAATAAAACAAAATCAGGGACGATTAAAACAGCTATTAAAGAAAATGAATAAGGGAAACCCCGTTGCCTGGGAAGGTAACGGGGTTTTTATTCACTTTAAAATAGAAAATATAGACTAGTAAACAATCTGTTTTTGGGATTTAAACATAGAATATGATAATCCTATTTGGAAGAGGGGAGAATCATGTTCATGAGAGAGGATTGTTGTTTCGAACGCTTCCGAGATTGTAGTAGATTTTGAGACGATTTAATGTTCGGTAGATGTAGACATAGAAATTTTGATGATTTCATGTTTTGTAGACGTAGACATAGGGATTTCAATGACTTCGATTTTAGAAGCAGACATCATCGTGATTGTAACTGTGAAGATTGTAATCGTAAACACAGACGCAAACAAAGAGAATTTGATGATTGTGATTTTAGAAGTGGCCATCATCATAATTGCGATTGTAATGACTGTAATCGTAAACGCAAACATAAACAAAGAGATTTTGACGATTTCGATTTTAGAATCAGCCATCATCGAGATTGTGAAGACTGCGATTTTAGAAGCGGTCATCACCGAGATTGTGACTGTGAAGATTGTAAACACAAACGCAAACACAAACACAAACACAAACAAAGAGATTTTGATGAAAATAATTTTAAAAGCAGACATCATCGTGCTTATGACGATTGGCGAGAATGGTAAATCTCTTTGGAAGAGTGCTTTGAAGAAAAGTACTCTTTTTTCTTATGGATTTTAATTTGTATCTTTTGTACAGGATGTGTTGAAAAATTTATGCAACATCATGAAGATGATTTTATTTTTGTTGGTGCCAGACCATCGATGGGAAAAACAACATTTGCCCTTAATATTGCTTATAATGTCGGGAAAACAAAGAACCAGTTGCACTTCGGCTTTACATACCAAGGGGTGGACAATTCGATTTTAAGCCAAATTTGAATTTTTTAAGAAAAAAATAAACAGCAATACAATCAAAATTTAACATATTTCCAAAAGAATTCCCCTTCCTCAAGGAATGAGAAGGGTGAAGCCCAATGAGTAGGGAGGGGATGAATTTTTGTTGGCGTAAGCCAAAGGATTGAAAAAGGAATTTCCTCGAATCAGATAGAAAGTATGTAAAGAATGATTTGGATCTCAAAGTTATCGTTTGCTGGCTGTGGGCGGTGCACCATTAGAAATGCTAAAACAATCCATCGAAACACAAGGGCAAAACGAATGGGAGGGGATGACAATGTTGTTGAATCAAAAATATGAAATCTTTCCAACAGAAACACAAAAAGAAGTGTTAGGCTGTTGGTTACAATATTGTCGTCAAACCTATAATTCTGCCTTGCTAGACAAAGAACGGAAATATAAGCAAAACAAAGAAAATTACGATCGTTATGATATGCAAAGACAACTTACATTGGACAAGAAGACGTATCCTTTTCTAAAAGAAATGCCTTCTCAGCCTTTGCAAGAAGTGTTTGTACGTCTAAAAAAAGCGTTTGATCATTTCTTTCGTAAAGATGCAAAGTATCCAAAACAGAAAAAGTATAAAGA